>DKQD01000062.1:0-60855 GCA_002474345.1 Bacteriovoracaceae bacterium UBA7317 | reverse complement strand
TAATCAGGAAGGCTTTCAAAATTACCGCACTGTACAAAAACTATAACAAGGAGTCAATAAGTAAGATCCACCAAAATCATCTTTTCTTGTTTTTTAGCTTTCAAATAGGGGTAATCCCGTAACCGTATACCTAATGTTTAGAAAAAAAGATACTCTTAAAAATTTATTTTACAGATAAAATTTTTTACCTTATGAATAACGGCTCCAAAATCAACTATTAGAAAAGAAGCACGAAATCCCATGAAAGATGACTTATCAAAAGACCATCTCTATGAATCTGTAAAACAAATCATAGATATTGAAAGAAAATCAAAAACACATTTGCACCTCTATCAACACAAACTCTACACTCTTTTTAGCATCGCATTTAACTATTTTTTGTTTAACTCAACAAAAAATCCAGGAACTTATATTATTAGAGTTGATGGACCTATCTTAGCTGAAAAACTAGCAAAAAAGGCTAAAGACCATGCAAGCCGCAAATTTATTGAGTCTTTATTAATACCTAAAAAGCTAATATATAAAGGATCTACTTTTTATTTGGACTTCTTCCAAATTGGCTCTTGGAACAGAACAAAAGACCTTAACAAAGAAAAAATCAAAGGCGCTTTAATTATAAAAAATACAGCGAAAAAACCTCTTGAAGAGAAGCTAGACTCGGAACAACAAGAGAGTGAAGTAGCTCAACCTGCCGTAGAACAAGTGGTAAATGATATTCCAAAAGACTTTTATATCTCTTCTTTAACAGAGTTCGTTCCAAAGGTCCTTCTGGTAGCCTATGAAGAAGAGTTCGAAGGTTTCGAAAAGATTTCCTTTCCATTCATAAAAAAGGAAAAAGAGCCTTTATTAAAAGGTGTAACAATTGCTAGCGACGTGGTTATGGAATAAAAACCTTGTTTTTTTTTAATAATTTCTCACTAGAAATGAGACCCCCTTAAAGAAACTCAGAAATTTATTTATTAGATACTCTTCGATGAAAGAAGAACTTTATCTAACACAGCTTCTATTTTACCCCAGTACAAAGCTGCTTTAGATGTTGTTAGCTCATGCTCAAATGATAGCCTCAAACCAGACAATGCCTCTTCTTTCGTATGTCCAAGGTTTAAAAGAACATTATTAGGCTTTGAAATACCAGAAGAACAAGCTGACCCGACTCCTACATCCATACCTGCAAGATCAAAGGCCATAAGAAGTGAATTGGAATCTTTTCCCTCAACTGTAAAAAAGATAGTATTCGTATTTTTATAGCGAGAGTTATCAGCAATAATTTGCCCACACCCCTCTAACTTTTCCCTTATTCTTTCTCTTAAAAAATTTATTCCAGCTTTTGCTTCAGAATAATCATACCTTTCCTTCAAATCACCTAAAGCAAGCAGCGTTGATCTAATACCCATGGTATTAATTGTTCCTGACCTGAAGCCTAACTGTTGCCCGCCCCCATTTATAAGAGGTTGAAAAGTTGGTGAAGTCTTATTTACAAATGTAAAACCAATCCCCTTTAATGCTCCAAATTTGTGAGAGGAAAAGGTATAAAACTCAATTCCAGAAGGCAAACAATCCCAGTCATGGACTTTTCCTGGAGACTGAACACAATCAACATGTATAAAAGCCCCTGTTTCACTTTTTAACTTTATAAGTTTTTCAAGAGGAAACACGGTACCAATTTCATTATGGACATAGGTTAAATTAATTAAAACAGTGCCGGGAAGACAAGACTTTACCTTGCTTTCCAAAAAGTTTAGGTCCAAATGGCCATCTTTATCTACACTGCATTGGTGGGCATTATGGCCATAAAAATCAAGAAATGGTTTAAGCTCTAAAACTGCTGCATGATCGATAGAGCTGTAAAAGAAATTAAGTTTCTCACCCTTTAAATCTAAAGAGTGGGACATTCCCTTTACAATTGTATTGATACCTTCACTGGCGCCAGAGTGAAAAAAAACCTTGTGGCTTTCTGATAAACCAAAAACCTTAAGGATTTTCTCTGAGTCCTCTCTTAAAACTGCTGCCGCCTTTTTCCCTGACAAATGTATTGCCGAAGGATTGGCGCAAAGGAACTCCGCCTCACTCAACCATCTTTTTACAGCAGGAGAGAGAGGGGAGGTAGCATTATAGTCAAAGTATAATCTTCTATTGGTTAATTTCTCCAAAAGGCTTCCTAGGTGCATGCACCTCTGGACTCTGAGCTATTTCTTGATCAGCTTGAGGCGCTGTGACATCAATATCACCTATTTCCCCTATTTCTTTATTTTCGTCAAGCTTAACACCCTCTTTTTCCATTAAAGCTTTTGTCTCATTAGCTTTTCTCATGAGATCGCCTAAAGTGGTGGTTTGAAGGTATTCCCTCATAATTATTCCAAGATTTTGGAAATAATTCTTAGAGAGGTGATACTCAACAGTATTAGCTGTTTCAGATTCAGAACCCAAAATGTCTTTAGCTGGATTGATATTCTCCCCAACACAATCCAAGACATCCTTTATTGTGATTTGATCTTGCGGTCTTGCAAGAACATACCCCCCTCCAGGACCTCTGACTGATTTGACTGTTTGGCCATTTCTAAGTTTTCTAAAAAGTTGCTCAAGGTAGTGCAAAGAGATGTTCTGCCTAGTCGAAATTTCCTGTAATCTTACGGGGTTGCCATTTGAACTCGCTGTTAGGTCCAGCATTGCTCTCACGGCGTAACGTCCTTTAGATGTTAGTCTCATTGGTCTTCCTCCATAAATCCAATTAAGCTCTCAAAAAAAGATATTTTGAAAATGCTTTATTTAGCCTCGAGATATACCGATCCGTCTTGATCCAGCCAAAGCTAACAAGCTACGAGAATATTATCACTCGACAAAAAGGGTCACGTCAACACAATAGACCAATTAAAAAATAGAATTTTTATTGTGCCTCGTGTACTTTTTTACCATCTTAAAAGTAATTGATCAAAAAGCCTTTGTAGAAGTGTTCTAGAGCTCGATCATTTCATAAAGAATAAAGTTCCTAGTTGGCGCATCTTCAGTACGATCAACAGCATCATGACTTATATCAAGATGAAGTTCAAAAAAGTCAAACCGCTGATCGATTTCTTTTCTTAGTTGGGTTGCGTAGGGAAGGCCCCATTCAACTATGAAGAATTGTTTCCCTTCTAAATAAAGAGAAATTTCTAAATGAATAAGTTCTTCAGAGTCTTCAATTCGGTAAAAGTCTGCATGAGCAAAGCTTCCTACCTCATTAATCAACGAGTATGAGGGACTATGAACATCTCCGCTATTCCCTATAAACTCTTTTGTAAAAGTGGTTTTACCGGCCCCAACTTCACCCGAAAGGATAATCACTGTAGGCTTCACAAGGATGGCCTTTAGCTCCGATGCCAAAGATGCTAAATCTTGTTCAGAGACTTTTTTCCAAACTTTTCTTTCTTTTTTATCGGCCCAACTCACTCTATCCAACCCCTGCTCCATTGACTCCTACCTGTTTCAATTTCAAAAAAGGCACTTGAAATATGATCTAATAACATTCCAGCAGTCATACTTCTTGGCCCTATTTTTTTTGATGCTTCTTTTCCCGCCAGGGCATGAACCAAAACTCCCAAACACAAAGCATCATATATCTTATTTTTATCTAGAAAAAGCCCACTTTTTACATTCTGCGGCTTTAACTGTGCCAATAGCCCCCCCAAGATACCTGCTAAGACATCCCCTGTGCCGGCTGAAGCCATCCCTGCATTTGGGAGATAGTTAACGCCTATTTTTCCATTAGGAAAGCCTAAATAGGTCGCATAGCCTTTCAAAATAATGCAGCAATTCAAGCTATCTACAAAAGTCTTTAAAAAATGGATAGGTTTTTCTAAAACTGAGCTCTTTTTTTCTCCAACAAAGTTAGCAAACTCTCCCATATGAGGAGTAAGGACTGTTGGGCCTTTTCTTTTATAAAAAACATCTAAATCTTTTTTCGCAGAGAGTACTTTAATTGCATCTGCATCGACCACAACTGGACCAGGATAAGAATTTAAAACCTCGAGAGCAACCTCTCTTGCTATTTCTGTTTGACCTAAACCTGGTCCTATAACAATGGATTGATATTTCATCAAATCTCTAAGGATACTTTCAACCCCCTTGGGATCACCGCCGCTTGGAATAACTCCTGTCATAACTTCATTTGCATTGAGCCTAGAAAGAAATTCTGGGTAATTTTGTTCCCAAGTTGCAGCAGAAACTAGACCAGAGCCTGATTTCAAAGCTGCTTCACACGACAAAGAAAGGGCCCCACAAAGACCATGACTTCCACCTAAAACTAACGAATGACCAAAAGTATTTTTATGAGCAAAGTGACTCCTTGTGGAAAGCACCGAAGAGACGTTCTTTTTTGTAATGAGAGATATATCTCCTTCCTCAAGAAGAATTTTTGGTAAACCAACATCAATAACTTTTATCTTTCCACAAACCTCTGAACCACTTCCCATAATGTGGCCAAGCTTTGGAAGGCCAATTGCCAAAGTATAATCGGCCCTAATGGCCGAGCTAGAAATTTTCCCAGTGTCACCTACTACACCAGAAGGAATATCCAAAGAAACAGTTAAACTTGCATATGTATTGACGGTAGTAATAACTTCGAAAAGAAAACTAGAAAGTGGAAAACGAAAACCTGTCCCCAATATCGCATCAACAACAAGATAACGGTCTTGTGTCTGAGTAAAGTAAGAAGTTATCTGCTCTATATTTTTTAGTTCAGAAATTTTTACGCCATAAGCATGTGCCATACTTAGCTGCTTTTTTGTATTTTCACCTAAAGAGTCTTCCGAAAAAAGAAGAAATGCTCTCGTTGAATACCCCTTATTTTTTAAATACCGAGCAACAGAAAGTCCATCGGCTCCATTATTTCCCTTACCGACTAGAAAAACGATTTCACCAAAAGGCGAGTTACCGATTACATTTTTGTCAAGGTAATCAGCTCCACGTAATCCCACATTCTCAATAATTAATTGCTCCGAAAAGCCATATTCCTCTAGCGACTTTCTTTCAATACTCTTCATTTCCTCAGTATCAACAACCTTCATAAACGCTCATTCCCCTCGAAAAGTTCTTTCAAATTCCTTACTACTTTTTCTAAGCCCAAAAATACTGATTCAGAAATTATCCAATGGCCAATATTATATTCTTCAAAAAGTCCTTTCTTTATGAGGGGCGCCACGCTCTCGTTTGTTAAACCATGACCTGCATGACAAGCAATCCCTCTTTCTTCAACAAACTTCTTCGCCCTTTCAAACTCTTTCAAAAAACTATCAACATTATTTTGAGCAATATACTGGATGGCATAATCTCCGGTGTGAATTTCAACTGCATCCACTAAACCTACTCCTAACTCACAAACCTTCTCTAATGTTGGTAAGTCGCTTTCAACAAAAAGAGAAATTTTTAAGTTTGGAATTGAATCCTTTAACCTTATACAAGATTCCTTTATTTTCTGGAAATGAGAGGCATCAATTAAGTTAAGTCCTCCCTCAGTAGTCTGTTCTTCCCTTTTTTCAGGAACAAGACAAACCCAATCAGGTTTATGCATCAAAGCCACTTCAATGATGCCAGGATCGCAGCCCATTTCTAAATTCATCAACTTTCCCTTTTCTTTCGTAACTCGACGAATAATAGGGACGTCCTTATCTTGAATGTGCCTTCGGTCCTCACGTAAATGTATTGTTATTTGGTCTGCACCTGAATTTAAACAAATTTCTGCAGCGTTCTCTAAAGAAGGATATGATTCTCCTCTTGCTTCTCTCAACGTTGCAACATGATCAATATTAACACCTAAACGAGCGCTCATCGAAACCCCTTAATATTTAAAACTATGAAAAACTTTGAAGATTAAACTGTAGCAAGTTCCTGTTGAACGGTAAAAACTAACTCTCCACAGAGTTTCCCAACATTATACTCATTCTCACCCTCTACCATGACCCTAACCAAATTCTCTGTTCCCGAGTAACGAAGAACGACTCTCCCTTTCCCACCAAGCTTTTGTTTCACTTCCTTTAACTTTTCCTGAATTTTCTCAATTTCATCAAGAGGTTTTTTTTGAGCAACAGGAGCACTTTTCATAACTTGTGGGTACAAAGAAACCTTAGAAATAAGTTCCTTGAGTGGAATATTATAAAACTTTAAACATTCAATAAACTTTAAAGCACCTAAAATTCCGTCTCCAGTCGTTGAAAAGTTTTTAAAAATGACATGTCCAGAAGGTTCTCCACCAAAAAGAGCTCCAGATTGCTTCATATATTCAATAATATAGCGGTCACCTACTTTAGTTCTATGAAACTTTAGACCCAAAGACTTAACATAATATTCAAGTCCCACATTACTCATTATCGTTCCAATAACTTCATCACCCTTTTTTAAAACCCCTGTATCTAATAGAAATTTGGCCAAGACACCTATAAGTTGGTCCCCATGAAGAACATCTCCCAAACTATCTACAATAACAAACCTGTCCGCATCTCCATCCAAACAGATTCCGAGATCTGCCCTGTATTCTTTTACAGCATCCCTGGTTTTTTCAGGATGCAGAGAACCACAGTTTAAATTAATATTTTGACCATTAGGTTCAACCCCAATAGGAAACACTTCAGCTCCAAGCTCTCTCAAAATCATCGGTCCAACTTTATAAGCCGCACCATTAGCACAATCCAAAACAATTCTCATTCCTTCTAAATCATAACGCTTTGACAAAGATGACTTTGCATAAACAACATAACGGCCAAAAACTTCATCTAACCTCTTTGCATTACCTAGACTTGAACCCTCCATAATTGGCATATTTTTTGGGTTTTTTACAAGGTCCTCTAATTCCACTTCGACGGAATCTGGAAGCTTATGACCTTTGCTATCAAAAATCTTTATCCCATTATCTGTGAATGAATTATGTGAAGCTGAAATCATAATCCCAGCATCGGCCCTCATAGAAGTCGTCACAAAAGCGACTCCTGGGGTGGGCAAAGGCCCCGTAAAAATGACCTTGCCACCTTGAGAACAAACCCCTGCTCCGAAAGCCTGTTCCAACATGTAGCAACTAAGCCTCGTATCCTTACCGACAACAATAACCGGAGGCTTAACCTTATCACCCTTCGTTTGAAAGTAGTGCGTTACGGCTCTACCCAATGCTGTCGCAACCTCGCAAGTCATAGGGTAAATATTGGCCCTTCCCCTTATTCCATCAGTTCCAAAAATCCTATCATGCAAAGCAAAACCCCTTTTAAGTATAGTTCCTATTCAATATATTCTGTCAGGTAATACAAAAACAAGTAAAATGTGCTTCTATAGGGGCTCAAAAGACGAGCAAAACTGCAAAAGCTAATTAATCCTCATCTTTTTTTATAAGGTTAAAAATATGACCCGGTTAGATTAAAATTTGGAAAATTACGTTGAAATAACCTCAAGCAGCAGTTTTCTTGCCATTAGAATAATTCTTTTTAATTTGCTCCGATTTCCTCTGTTTCTCCTCCAAGTCATCTAAGACCTGGCTACTAATGATAAGTTTTTTTCTAAGAGCTTCTCTACTAATACCCATTTCCTTCGCGGCTTTAGATTTATTGTCATTATTTCTTTTTATTTCCATGAGAATCATTTCTCTTTCAACAATAGCGATTCTGTCTTTAAGTAATATATGGGGATCACCAACAAAAGGCAGTTCTCCGAAAACACGCCCTCTTGAAGAATCATCATACAAAGGTGCTGATAAACTTCCCATGTCTTCTTCAGTTATAATATGAGACTTGGGGTTATATAAAACAGCTCTTTCAACACAAGTTCTTAATTCATTTATATTTGCAGGCCACTCATAATCTACGAGCTTTTCGAGTGCCTTTTTAGAAAATGATTTTAAAAGGAGGCCTTGTCTTTTGCACTCTTTCCTCATAAAAAATTCGCTTAAAGGAATAATATCTTCACACCTTCTTCTTAGAGGTGCTATCGATATATAAGCCTTTGAAAGAAAATGATAAAATTCCTTATCAAAGAGCCTCTGTTCTACCAAGTGACCCAACTCTTTAGTTGTTGTCGCCAGCACCCTAACATCAAGCGTTAGTTTAAATTGAGGGACAAGTCTATCCTTTAAAACCTGAAAAAAGCTTCTTTGAAGGTCTAGTGGTATTGCTGAAACCTCTTTTAAAATAAGCGTTCCGCCCTGACAATTAAAGAGCCTATTGTGTCTAAGGTTTTTTCCCAAAAGTTGGTCCTGTAAAACCTCTGGATCCTCCTTAGCACAATCTATAATTTCCACATGTTTTAAACCGCGAGAACCTTCTGTGTGTAGAATCTGGCAATAAAGAGTTTTTCCTACACCCCTCTCTCCTGAAATTAAAACAGGAGACTCTAAATCTTTTAACTTACCGATAGTTTTTCTAAGGGAATTAATCTGTGTAGTATCTCCAACCATCGCATACTCACGGTCAAATGGAGAGCTAAACCTTCTGATTTGTGAATTGTCTGACATTGGATTATAGTCATGGAATACAGAAGAAAAAACTAACGTTAAAACCTTCATAATTTTTTCATCTTCCACACTAAATCTATCACTATTCCTTTTATTTAGAACCTCAATAACACCTATAATTTTGTCTTCCCTATTATGAATAGGATGGCAAATGATTGACCTTGTTTGAAAACCTGTTATTTCATCAAATTTTTCATTAAACCTTGATTTGTCTTGAGTAGTATTAATATTCAAAGACACGCCAGTTGTAAAAACAGAGCCAGCAATCCCCAAACGGTAATCAAACTTTAATACCTTCGCTTCAACACCAACTGCCGAAAATGCCTCTAGCTCATTTGTTTCTGTATTTATTAAAAAAATAGATGCTCTGGTCGCATCCATAACTCTCACAACTTCTTCAACAATACTTTCAATAAACTCTCTATTATTTCCAAAACGTGAAATATCTTTAAAAAGGGATAGAAGTAGAGAAAAAGTTTCAAATCCTTCAGAAATCGATGTATACGGCTTTTTTAAAAGAGAATCGATCAAGCACTCTCGCAATCTCTCTGAAGAAAAGCTGGAAACATACTGTTCTAAGAATCGACCTATTTTTTGGTCTTCATCTAACTCAACACCATAAACTACTTCATTTACGGCAAGTGTATTACTAAATGCTCTAACGATTCTTCCTGTCAAATCCAAGTAAAGTTTTTTAAATTGCATTGAAATTCTAAGTTCGGTACCAACAAGAAGCCTTGATTCAGTAGAAAAGCCTAAGCCTCCAATACTAACATCCACAAGGGAGCCATCTTCAATTGTTTTGGTCTTACCCAAATCATCCTCAATATCAACAATAAATCTCAACCCATCGGCCTTTTCAACTGGGACTCTAAAAGCTTGGTAAAACTTAAACTCAGAAAAACTATTCACTCTTGTGCCACCCTCACATTACTTGACCTTACAAGTTGCATTTCGGTAGAATTCTCGTAAAAGTGAGCGTTTAGTTCAAAAAAACCAAAATAGTCGTGAATTCAGAAGTTTACAGAATTAAAACAGAAACTTTTTTTGTTTAACTCAATCCAAATTATTATTATAAACTTTCCTGATCAACCCTAAAGTCTTTAAGAAGAGCTGCGTGAATTGCACTTTTAAAAAGCCTCCAATACTCCTTGTGCTTTCTATTATCTGAGCTGGGAAGCTCTAGAGTATAGGTAGGAATTCCTCTCTCATTACCGGCCCAATTTCCAAGGCTTCCTGGAAAAAAGGGGTAGTTCTTAATCCTATAGCCACTAGCTTTTCGACTCATTTGGACCAAAAGCTGGGAGGCTTTTTTGAAGTTTTTTCCCTTTTTAGTAGGCCCATCATAATCAATTATTGTGAGAGGTGCATGAACAGAAATTATTTTATTTGGCTTATATCTTTTTATTAAATTGACCTGAAAAATAACCTCTGGCTCACTTAGGGGTCTTTTACCGGGATACCTTCTTTTATCCTTTCTATAACGCCTTTTCCACATTTTGAGAGCATTTCTTCTCCAGTCTCTCGTTGGAAAGTTTCTATTGATATCAATCCCTCTATGATTTGTTCTTGTAGGCCTTCTTCTAAAAAAAGAATCAGGGTTAACTATGGGAGCGATCACAATCAATTTTTCTTTATAGGCTTGCTGATTGGTTCTAACATGCTTCATAATGTCATAACAAAATTTAACTGGAGTTATTTCATCACCATGAACTCCACATAAAATTAAGGTAGTGTTTTTGGGCTTTTCCCTATGCAACTCTTCATTACCGTATGTCACCCAAATCAATGGATCTCCAGTTACGGAGTTTCTCACATGGTTCCAGGGGTAGCGGCTGCACTTACTTTTTCCCCATCCGTAGTGAAGAAAGCGTTTACTAACTTTTTTACAAAATTTAGCCACTTTCGGTTTTAACTTAACCACAGGCTCTTTTTCTGGTTTTAAAGGCACCTTGTGAAGTATTTTCTTTTTCTTAAGTGAGGACTCCTTGATATCTAAGATATAGTCTAAATATTGTTGCACCTCAGGAAAGCTCTCTTCAGAAAGTGAAAACAAATTAGAGTTTAAATCTACCTCTTTGCCTACAACAAGCCCAGAAAGACTCTCTGCACCGCGCCTATCAATAACACCAAAAGAATCTGCTTGATAAAGAAAAATAGCCAGATAAATAAGAATTAAAATTTTTTTCATTTTGTTTCCACAAAACCTTTTTGGAGTATCAATAATATTGAATATACCACCGGCTGCATAGTATAACTTCTTTTCTAGTCTTCAGAAAAGATTTTAATGAACAAATAATAAAAATCATGGGCTTCAATTATGTTCCTTCTTCTTACTCAGAACCCAAACACTCGTACTTCGACACGGCTGATCCAAGAAGCTGAGTTACTTCAGCTAGAAGCAAAAACTCTTAACCCCTTCCAAGAAACTATCTCCTTTAACTCATCCAGAGCAAAGTTTCATGGCGCATTAAATCTTTTAAAAGAAGGCACTATAGGGCTACACCGCTCTTCTGGTGTCAGCTTTGATGACTTTGATTTACTTTTTTCAGAAAATCTAATTCTTAAAGGCGCTCTAATAGAAAATAACCCTAAAGTACTAAGAAGTTTTAGAGATAAAGAAAAACAAGCCTTATTTTTTTTCGAAAAAAAAATTCCACAAATTCCTACGCTTTCAATTAGGGGAGCTCCTCTCACCTCGACTCTAAGTGAAGTAGATGTTGTTTTTTATCCTTACCTAAAGGACGATATTTTTATTTTGAAGACTAATCGAGGTAATCGAGGTTTAGGTGTTAACATTGTAAGAGGAAAAGATTCTCTTTTTTCTTTTTTAGAAACTTTCTGGGCAATAAAAGATCAACGCTTTGTTCTTCAACCATATATTCATGGTGCTGATGAATTTAGAGTATTTCTCCTTGGAGGTGAATGCCTTGGAGGAGTTTTGAAACAGCAGCCACAACCTTTTGATTTTAGAAAGAATAGTGAAAGATTAGTTTCATCTCCTAAATATATTACCTCAAAAAACCTTCCCAAAGAAATCTTAGAATTCTCCCACAAAACGTTTGAAAACTCCGGAGCATTTTACCTTGGGTTAGATTTTTTAATGACCTCAGAAGGGCCTCTCATTATAGAAATGAATTGTTCTCCAGGTTTTGAGCAGTTCGAAAAATTCTCGAAAATTAATATTGCTAGGGAAATTATCTTGAAGCTGAAAGCTTCCCTGAATTAAATCAAATCATAAAAAAGCTTTAGGCCTGCAATTACCTGCCCTCTTTTTTGAATAAATTTATCTAAAGGGCCGTTAACCGTCTGGTTTTCATTTCTGTAATCCAAATAAGTTTTTAACCATAATTTTTGTGGGATGACTCCAAATCTAATATTCAAACCCATCCCAAAACCAAAACCATGCTTAGCAGATAGTCCTGAGTCGGTTCGAGAATGAAAGAGGTAACGTAGCATGGCCTTTCCATTAATATCAAGCCTCTTCATTTTCAAAATATTAATGGCCGTTTCTCCTTCTAACTGAGGAACAAAAATTCTTTTTAAGTAAGTCACATTTGTTGTCGAAAAATCAGATGGAAAAAAATTATAAAACTTTTCTTGAAAGCCTAATGTTATAAGAGATGATTTTAAATATCTGAATTTCTCGTAATCAAGCTCAACACCAAACTTTAAACCTCTCAAGTTTGATCCTTCATGTACTTTAGAACTAGAATACGTACCTATAGAAAAAGATGTAAATAAACGACCAAATTTATTACCACCATGGAATAAGGACAGATTGAGTTCACTTCTACTGTTACTTAAAGAATTATTATTATCGAGATTGTTATCCTCAAAACCCAAACTCTCAGAGAAGGTTGCAACCTCTACCGTAAGTGTGTTTCTTTTTAACAATTGTTTTTTATCAAAGAAATATTTCTTTTCTTTACTTTTAGCAAATGTCTCTTTTTTCTTCTTCTCAAATCGACTACTGATTAAAGGAGATTGGACCTCCATATTTCTGTTAAGAAAAGTCAATTTTTTTTTCAATGCCTTCTCAGTACTCTTACCTTCTTTTGAAAGGACAAAGCCTTTTTTTGGATCTAAATCCAAGCCTTCCGGGGTTATATAAAGACCTGTTTTTAAATTCACACTCCCTATATTTTTATCTTCGTAAACACCTAACCTCTCATTAAATTGACTACTAAAACTTGGAGGGACATAAAGTCCCGTTTTAAAATCAAGAAATCCTCCAGATCTAGGAGCATAACTGCCTGTTTTTCTATTTCTGAATCCTTCCAAGGGAGCCTTTTGCTCAACCTGGTCAATCAATTTACCATTTTTATCTACAGCTTTTGAAATTTCCCCTTCTTTTTTCATTTCGTCGTTATTATATAAAGCAGTAAATTGGATTGGTGAGATTTTAACGGGAAAACTTGGAGTTTTAACCTTAGGGCTAATACCTACATACTGGCCTTTTTCCACAGCTTGAGCACTTTTGGATTTCAAATCTTCTCTTAATTCTATTTCTCTATTTTCTAAAATTTCCTTATCAGTTTTTGGAAGAATTTTTGTTTTTTTCTTTAAGTTTTTATTAACTTTAATAACTTGTACTTTTCCATCGTAAGTGAGCATCGATGTTACATTATTTTCCCTATTATAAATAGTTTGAAACTCTGTACCTCTAACACCTAAAGCAGCTGTTCTCGTTTTTACAAAGAAGCCTTGGCCCTTATTTTTTTTCTCAATTTTGGACCTTAGCTTTCCCTCAATAAGAGAAATTACTCCAGTTTTCTTCTTGCCAACATTGTAAACAACTATCTTACTATTAGATCCCAAACTGATAAGAGAGCCATTTTTAAACCTAAGTCTTACAAAACTATTTTTACCTGTAACAATTGAGGTGCCTTGTCGAATTTTTATACCTTTCTTGAGTGTAAGTGCCTTCTTTTCGGGAATTGGTAAAAACGTAGCTTTACCACGTACAAGGGTTACTTCTGCGATAAAGGGGTAAGACGAAAATGATTCTTGATTAAAAAAAATAACGAGGGTCGTGAACAGAACCCTAGCAAACCGAAACAAAAAACTTACATCCTTGTAAAGCTTCATTAAATTGGGACCTTTTTAAACACACATTTTTTGTTGACCCACTATAATATTCTCCACTTTTTTAACCTCTCTCGTCAATTTTTAAGCTAAAAACGTCATTACTATGCTCAAGCAGAAAACTATTTAATTTCAATAACTTAACAGTTATACGCTGTTTTTCCAATTATCATTTGCCAAAACTACCTAAAGCTAATTATTTTACATGACGAATAAAAGTTTGATTATTGAAACTTTTTAATATAACATAAAACAAAATAAGGGGTCTTCAAATTGTACATTTGTATTTGCAAAGGAATAACTGAAGAAAGCCTAAAACAGCAAGCTAAGCCAAATCGTGGGAAATCCCACAAAGAGATTCTTAGCAAGCTTGGAATTGGCAAGGATTGTGGTGTCTGCTTTAGCCATGCCCTTGACTTACTTAATCAAGAAAAAGGCATTGAACCCCGCCGCAACAACTCACCGCAAAATAAATAGTCCTCTCTGTATCGCCATTAACTCTTTTCCTTCTCTTTTGGAAGTTATAGTCTCTCTCTATCCGTTAACACAGGTACATTTGCATCGCCCCAGGACTTGAAAGGATTAAAAAAGTGGTCCCACTTATTTTTGAACATGAATATAATGATTTAAAAGTCGAAACCTTTCCCATTGGCACCTTTGCATGTAATTGCTCACTTATATACTCCACTAAAACCAAAGAGTGTATAATTGTAGATCCAGGGAATGATAAAAAAACTCTATCCAAAATTATTAAAGAGAAAGGCTTAAAAGTTACAAAACTTATTCATACCCATGCTCACTTTGATCATATCGGACATTCAGTCTCTATTAATAAGTTAACAAATGCGCCATTATATCTACATAAAGGAGATCTCTATCTTTATGAAGCCCTAAAAGAGCAAGGCCTATTTTTTGGAGCGAAAACTGATGATCCAACACGCCCTGTTGATTTTTATATAGAAGATGAACAAAACTTTCATCTTTCAGAAAACTCAAAAAATAATAATGAATGCAATAATATCCTTAATACTCTTCACACCCCTGGTCATACCCCTGGATCCTGCTGTTTTCTTTCAGAAAAATTTCAGCTTCCTATTTTATTTTCTGGAGATACTCTCTTCCAAAGATCAATAGGAAGAACTGACCTACCAGGTGGGGACTCAGATCTTATTATAAACTCAATAAAACAAAGGTTACTAACCCTTCATGATGAAACGAATGTTATTCCAGGGCATGGACCTTTAACACAAATTTATGCCGAAAAAAAATCCAACCCATTTATTTCTTAAAGGAGTTCTTTGATGCTTGGTTTAGGCCCGACAGAAATTATTATTGTTTTGTTTCTTGTGCTTCTTCTTTTTGGAAGTAAAAAACTCCCTGACTTAGGTGGGGCACTCGGCAAGTCATTAAAAAATTTTAAGGAAGGAATGAAGAAAGAAGATAAAGACAAATTTAAATAACTTTATCATGGCCTTGCTGATCTTTCTCAACCTTCTTAACTATTTCCATTACTAGAGATCTATTCCACTGTTCCTGCTCCAGGGTCATAAAGCATGCACGGGCAACATTTTCATAAGACGCTGTGATTCCCCTTTCTTCTAATAAAACCTGAGAGTATCGAATTGCTCGATCAATTAGTTTGTTATTACTTGGTTTGACCCAAGTCATAAGGTTTCCTTGAAAACGTCCTAGCTTACCCATGACTAAAGTCGAAAGAGTATTTAGAACCATTTTTAGAATAATATGAACAATAAGAGGTCTATTATTTTCAATAATCAAGCAGTGCTCAAGGTCACCTAGCTTAAATAGTAACCCTTTTTCTTTCTGATGAATCGAAAAAAACTCATGACTAACATCAAGATTTCTTCTTTTAGAAATAAGTTCACAACTAAAATCAAAACCAGTTAACCGGTCAAAACATGTTTCATCAGTTACCTCTTTCCACAAAAAAGTTCTGGGTGCTCTACCAAGAAGTAACTTCCAAGCTTCCAGCGAATTTCTAGAGTGAGGAAAATAGAGATAAAAGTTTGATGGTATAGAATAGCCATCTTTGAAATTCTCGAAAGGATTTAAATTAAATGTCGGGGCCCTTTCCGTGGTATCTGTTAAAACTGTAATGCCGAGGTTTTCATCTGTTGAATATAACAACAGTTTATTTTGCCTTAAAAAGTTGGCCTCTTTTTCAATAAAGCTTTTGAGAAAAAGGTAAGGCTTGCTTTTAAGAAAATGATATAAAAAATTAAGATCATCCTTAATTTTATTATTTTTAAGCAAAGCAAATCCTACAAATAGCATCTGAACTGTTGAAGCTTGCAATCTCGTACTTCCAGATAAGGCCATCGGCCCAGTAACAAGATTTACTTTTTTCACTTTTGGGCTTTGAATTAGTACTCTTGACCGAGCAGCAACCCTAGTAAGTGTTTCATTTCTATTGCAATAAAGGAAAAAGGGCCTTCTTTTAGAAATGCTTATTGCTTTTTCAGTTGCGCCGATGACAAATGGTGTTTCTCCCCCCTCTGTACAACTAATCAAAAGATCATTCTCTGAAAAGCCTAACTCTACCAGTTGTCTAGCACCATAGTCAGGGTAATCTTCAAAGTTTTCGATTGACCTAATTAAAGCGACATCACCTCCTGCAATAAAACTAACAACCCTATCATCTAAATTAACTTTTTTACTTTTGCATTCATCACGCCAGAGCTTCTCAATAGTAAGAGCAAGCCGTCCGGTTGCTCCACAACCGCAAATAAAAACTTTACCACCTGATTCGATCGTCCCTTCTATTTCCTTCTTCAATTCCTTGATAGGGCCTAGCTCATTTTCTAGTATGCTTATGGCCTTAAGATCTATATCAGAAATTATTTCAATGGCTTCATTGACATTTTCTTGAGCGAGAACAGATAAGTTTTTAGTTTTTAAGTGGCTTCTTTCAGTATCTAACTGACCTAATTTAAACTCCGAGGAGACTCTCAAGAAATCTTTAAGTTTTTTCTTTGTAGAGGTTTGCATCCCTTGCAATCTCTTTTCCTTTTTATAAAATCTCTAATCTTTTTTCTTTCAACTAAAAATTACAACAAAATAAATTTCTTAATTAGCTAATTTTATTTCTAACAAGATCTAAGATAGTGTCTAAGTCGAAGGGCTTAGTGATCAAACCTGTCGCGCCTTTTTCCTGGAGTTCATTCTCTAATAACTCCATAGAACCAGTTGAAAAGAAATATAAAGGAAAAGCTTTTTTACTCTCTTGGATTTTTGCCATTAGTTCGTGCCCATCTAACTTGGGCATTGACTCATCTGCGATGACTACCTGTATATCTTTTTCTAAAAAAATATTTAAGGCGTCTTCACCATTATTTGCTGTAGAAACTGTACAACCTTCTTCTTCAAAGGCTTCAGCAACCATTTGCAATAAATCTTCTTCATCATCAACAATTAATACTTTACAACCTTTCAAACTCATAAACGAATCCTTGGCATCTTTATAAATAGACATCTCTATTTTATAAAACAACTACCAATAGACCAATGGGGATAAAATTGGCTTACAAAAAGAATTGAATTTTTGCACTTTTTAGGAGGGCACTCTTTCCTTGCATAAAGAAGGAAAGAGCATCAAATTTATCAATTATTCAATGATTTCTAAAACTGATCTTTTTTTCAACTTCGTAGAAGCCGCGTTCAAGATTGTTCGTAAAGCCCTTGCAGTTCTTCCCTGCTTACCTATGACCTTACCTAAATCTGATTTGTCGACTTTAAGTTCGACTACTGTAGTTTGCTCACCTACGATTTCATTAACCGTAACTTCCTCAGGCATATCAACTAAAGCCTTGCTAACGTACTGAATAAGTTCTTTTAATTCACTCATACAACTCTCGCTTGATTGATTGTCCAAAAACGACTTTATTCTTCAAGTGTCTAAGCTTAATACCCAAGCTTTTCGTTTTATTATAAG
Source organism: Bacteriovoracaceae bacterium UBA7317 (assembly GCA_002474345.1). Taxonomy (GTDB): domain Bacteria; phylum Bdellovibrionota; class Bacteriovoracia; order Bacteriovoracales; family Bacteriovoracaceae; genus UBA7317. Next base: position 43,351 of record DKQD01000062.1, on the reverse strand, counting down.
CTTTAGTATACTAAAGAGCTATTTTATTTTTCTTGAGAAGAGTTCTCACTGTGTCACTTAAAGCTGCACCTTTTTTAACATACGCCGAGATGGTCTCTGCTTTAACATTCACAAGAGCATTATCTTCTGCTTTTGGATCGTATTTCCCAAGTTTTTCAATAAACTTGCCATCTCTAGGGTTTCTAGAGTCTGTCACAACGATTGTATAGATAGGTCTATGAGTTCTTCCGCCTCTGTTAAGTCTAATTTTTAGCATCATCTACTCCTGCAACGACTTATTGCGTCAATATTTTATCTTCTCAGAACTTTAATTAAATCAAACAACTAAAGAAGTCAACCGACTTCGCCACGCATAATCCAAAGTAACCCTGTTAAAAGTAACCTTTTCCCCATGGGTTTCCTTTTTTTCCTTTTTTTGGCTTCTTTTTTCCAGGAGGTCGAAAGCCATTTTGAATACCCATGGGACCACCTTCCGCCCCACCCATACCTGGAAATCCGGCCATCCCTGGAAGGCCGCCACCTTTGAACATGCCCATCATGCCAGTCATCATTTTCTCCATTTGCTTAAACTTAGAAATGAAGTCTTTGACAGACTGCACTGTATTACCTGAACCTTTTGCAATTCTTTCAATTCTTGATTCTTTAATAATTTTGTAATTTTTCCTCTCTGCTTTAGTCATAGAAGAAATAATGACCTTCATGCGGCTCATTTCATTTTCTGCGGGTGAAAGATCACCTACATCTCTTAAGACACCACCCATACCTGGAATCATTTTTAGAAGTGAACCCATGGAGCCCAGTTTACTCATCATATTCATTTGCTTCATGAAGTCGTCTACGCTGAATTGACCCTTTTCGAGGTTTTTCATCATTTTTTCAGCTTCTTTCTCATCAATATTCTCTTCAGCTTTTTCAACTAGGGTAACCACATCCCCCATATCAAGGATTCTTCCGGCCAAGCGGTCAGGGTGAAAAAGCTCCAAGTCTTTCATTTTTTCACCCATAGAAATAAATCTTATGGGAACACCCGTCGCATGACGAATAGAGAGAGCAGCTCCCCCTCTGGCATCTGAGTCCATTTTAGAGAGAACAACCCCTGTTAAACCAACTGTGTCGTGAAAAGTTTTAGCGACCTTAACTGATTCTTGACCAGTCATTGCATCAGCTACAAGCAAAACCTCAGGCTTTTGATACTCAATAGCTTTTTTTACACTTTCAAGTTGGGACATAAGCTCATCATCAACATGAAGACGCCCAGCGGTGTCGACAATGACAATATCTTTTTTATTTTCTTTAGCGTAATTTAGGGCACTGATAGCGATCTTATCAGGCCCTGATGAAAGGTCGGAGTCAAAGCATTCAATATCTAAGCTTTCAGCTAAAACTTGGAGTTGTTTCTTTGCAGCAGGTCTAAAAGTATCTGCAGGGACGAGGAGAACGTCTTTCTTTTTCTTTTCTTTTAAAAATTTACTCAATTTTCCAGAAAAAGTTGTCTTTCCCTGACCATTTAGACCAACAACGAGAATAGGTAGAATAGAGTCTCTATCAAAACTCATTTCTTCATGGTTCCCACCCATGACATTGGCCAATTCATCATGAACAATCTTAACGAATTGTTCACCAGGATTAACTCCGGAAACGACCTTTTCTCCAAGAGCTTTATCTTTTACAGCACTAACAAATGACTTTACTACTTTAAAGTTTACATCGGCTTCTAAAAGAGCAGTCCGTACCTGTTTAAGGGCATCCTCAATATTTGATTCAGAAATTTTATTTTTGCCCTGGATAACCTTAAAAGCATCCGCGAATTTCTCGCTTAAAGTGTCAAACATAGCCAAACATCCTTTAATTCTCTTTAATATTATCTCAAATTCTTATCAAATTTTAACTTTCTCTGGCCAAACTTTGCCTAAAGATATCCAGACATTCCAAAGGTTTGGCCACTAAAAAATCTGCTCCTGCACTTTTTAGAACAGTTTCTTCAGCATTAGGGCACCATAAAGCCGCCAAGGCCCTACTTCCAAAGGCTTTCGCTCCTTGAATATCGGTCTCACTATCACCAACGACGAAAGTTTTCTCTTTTGGGTGACATCCAACGAGGGCCTCCAAACCTTCTGGGCTAGGTTTATGAGCCGTTTCATCTCCACAAGAGATACCCTCAAAAAAGTCAAAAATCTCCAAATTTTTTAAAATTTTGTGAGCGCAAAGTTTATCTCTTGCTGTCCAAATGTAAATAGCAAATCCTTCCTCTTTTAGCTTTCTCAAAAGATCGCTTATATCAGGGAAAAGAGGTACATCAAGCCCTACCTCTAGAGACGCTTCCTCCCAACAGGCCTCAATTTTTTTTCTGTTTTTAGGGAGGCTAACGTCTATATCAAAGTTTTTGTAGAACTTTACCGGATTTTTATGAAAACCATCTTGAAAATCTTTTTCTGAAACCTCATGCCCAAACCACTTCTCTAATACAATTTTAGATGCCAATAAAATCTGTTTATGGCTAAAAACCAATGTTCCATCCAAATCAAAAACAATATAACCTTTCTTCAAAGACCCTGTTGTTTTATCCATAATTGCTTCCTCTGCTTGACGTGAGGACCCTAATCTAGCTAGATTGGGTCTCCTATGAAAGATTTATTCTCAGCAAAATTACAAGCCAAAATTGACAGGCTTAAAAAAAATAAAAAGCCGTTAACTCTTGGTCAAGTCCATTTTTCTTCACCCCTCCTTTTAGCTCCCATGTCGAGTATTTGCAATGCTCCTTTTCGATTACTTATGGAGGAACTAGGGGCTGGAGGAACAGTCAGCGAGTTAATTTCTTGCCACGGTATTGTAAGAAAAAATGAAAAAACCATGAAGATGCTCTACATCGACCCTAAAGAGACCAACGTTGGTCTACAAATTTTTGGGGAAGATGAAAATATAATGGCCGAAGCAGCATCAGTAGCCCAAGGCTTTGCACCTAAATTTGTCGATATTAATATGGGCTGCCCTGTAAGAAAAGTGGTATCAAAAGGTGGGGGCTCCGCCCTTTTAAAGGAACCAAAAAAACTTTCTAGCTTCTTTTCAACAATTAGAAAAAACTTAACAGTTCCTCTCTCCATAAAAATCAGAACAGGCTGGGATGAGGATAATATTAACGCACAAGAAGTTATTAACATAGCTTCCTCAGAGGGAATAGAGTTTGTCGCAATACATGGAAGAACAAGGACTCAAGCTTACAAAGGGCATGCGAATTGGAATTATCTTGAATCAATTTCTTCCAACTCTCCCCTTCCTATCATTGGTAATGGAGACCTCCATCACGGGAAAAAGATTCAGGAAAGACTTAGTCATACAAACTGTGACGCTCTCATGATCGGCAGAGCAGCTCTAAGAAATCCTTTTATTTTTTTAGAAGGGCTACCTGATCAATCAATTGAAAAGGATCAAGTTTTTTTTACAGCAGAAGATATTTACGAAGTAGCAAAAAGGCTTTACGGCCATTTAGAGGCTTATGTCGATAGAGAGAAAGTGCTTCTAGTTCAAATGAGGAAGCACCTCATTTGGCTTGCCGCTGGTTTTACCAATGTTTCTCATTTTAGAGATGAGCTATTCAGGGCCACAAATATTGAAGATGTCCTCAAAATTTCTGAGGACTTTTTTCTTTCTCAAGGTAAAGCACAAAAACATATAAAAGATTCTGAAAATTTTATGAGAGGCGGACACGGTTAAAACTGACACAATTATTCGGCGGAAATAATTGTCATACTAAACTTATCCTTACTCTTTTTCTTTTTTTTCCCTTTCCAAAAAAACTAATTATTTCAAGTATGTGGACCCCACAATCACTTTTTAGTTTCTAAAGTCACATCCAGGATAATCATCATTTGAATTAGAATTATAAAAAAAGAACACTAAATAAAAAGAGGGTAATACCGAAAATAATTAATGGAAATGACTGAAATAATGAGAAAAAATATACTTTTCGTCCTTCTTATTTTTTTAACCTCTTGTTTGGTAGAGGAAGTTCCTCGAAATATGAGGAAGTCAAAATTATCTACAAAAAAAACACCGGCCAAAAATCCTACATTTGGCTCGGCCGGGGAGCTCTATTGGTACACATCTCAAAATAACGGAAAGCTCGTCTCTATTAGCCGTGAAAATACTTCGATTGTTTATTTGAGGGGTAGACTTATTCACGACTTCCTAAAGTACAAAACAAATGCAGCAAAAAAATATTGCATCGTAAGTGATTTCATATTGCCCGATAACACAAAGACTCAACTTAGAGTCCAGGCAATACCCATAACCTTTACAAATTTTTCAAATCAAACGTTAGAAAGACTCCTAAGACTAGACCTGAAAAGCTCTAGCGAAAGTAAGGATCGATGTAGTGGTGATCTCCCTTTTACAGAAAACAATATCATCAGCAGTACAGTAATTTCCTCGACCAACCCTGCGACAGGAACCGCTGCTACTTCTTTTCAAAATAGTGACATTTGCCCTAGTTGTTCAACACAAATTTCTTCGAGTCATATTTCACTTTATGAAGAGAACACAGATACGAACGGTAATATTCCTCTTACAAAAGATAATAAAGTTTCAAAAGAAAAGTTATCACTCTTAGGGTTTGGCATAGAAATTCTTTCACCAAATATAAGTTCTCAAATTGGTGACTCTCGTTGCAATAATTCAACTTGCAAAGCCACAGGTTTTGATTGCTGCCTTAACAATCAATGTGTAAATGATGGTGGGGTAAAACCAGGAGCCTCTTCTTATCCTGATTATGATCAAGCCCTTCAAGATGTAATTTCAGACTCCAAAAATAAAGTTTTCTACCCTCATATCTACTACATATGCCCAAATTACGCTCAAGATGTTCCGAGTACGCCACCTTCAAGCGATAATAATCTCGAACAAGCACAGTGGAATTTCAAACAGGATGGATATTACTACGATTGCCTTGAAGAAGGAAAAAAAGACACTCCTGACTTTGTAAACAATAATGTTTGCAGCACTTCAGACCCTTCAGCAGATTCATACCCTTATCTTTCATACTTGGATTCTTCAAAGCAGACTACCGTCTGCTATGGAGAGCAACCTGAAGATTGTCATAAAAAAATTAGGGACATCGTTTGGAAAAGGTGTGGATGTAAAGCAGACCCTTTGCCAGAATCTCCTGATAACCTCCTGTGCCCGAACTATAGTTTGAGGCCTATCAAGAACCTCGTCGGTACAATTCTCCGATTTGAATGTGAAGTTCCAAATATTGACCCTAGTGAAACTCCTTTTCAAGAATTAGAAATTAAACTTAACGGAAGAACCACACCTCACAGATTCTTCAAAAAGACAGATGGATCTAGTGTAGATGATATGACGTCTTTTATTCTTTCAACAGATCAATCAAAAGACCAAGAAGGCGATATTTTCTTTTATCAAGATAATAAAGGAAAAACTGAACCAGAAATGAGTGCTTATAGTATGAATGCTATCTTGGGTCCTATCAATGTATCACTCGATGCGGCCGTACCTGCAAAAGTTCTTAACGTCGAGTACGATAGACAATATATAATTAGTGCAATTAAAGGTTTCTTCACTCCATGTCCACAATGCAAAAAAGATACTTGGTTATCTTCTCTAACCGCTTATCCATTTTCCCAAAATGGTAAAGGGATTCAAGCAGCTGGATATTCAACAAAAAGATACTCATATGAAAATAATATTTCTAATGGAAACTATGAGGATACAATTTTTGGTAGGGCCTGCTGGTTGCCTCCAACAATGATTGCTTTTAGCCATGTAAAAAATCCAGACCTACAAACGCAAAGAAAAAATAGGCTTGAAACTCAAGCTGCTCTTTTTATTAATGGCTATCAAAGAGACTGGTATGGTTTTAATAAAGGATCAATTGTTGGAAGCTTTGATGGTGTGAGCTGGTTTTCAATTGGAAATGGAAGAAGAGTAACCTCTACAAGCACAAAGCTCTTTTTGGCTTTTAATGCTCCATTTGCTGACCTTTCTGATCCTACTTCAACTACGGTTTCCGTGATGGTTGACTTAGGAAGCAACTCTGTAAGCCAGTTTGATTATAATCCATCCTTAGGAATAGATCATCCTGAACAAAATAAGGGTGGGTCATGTAGACAGTTCCATCAATGTGTAAAAGATTTTGATTGTGTAGCAAAGCTAGGGTGGGAATATAGTTGTGCCGACGTCTCTAAACTGGTGTCAAGCTGGCCTAAATTTGATAAGGATTCAAATGAAGTTGCTAATGAGCAAATAGACAAAGCAAGTTTTTCAACAATTCTTTCAAAATTTCCTCCTTCTGGATCGACAACAAAAAGGTGTGTTTATAGAGGAGCTGGTTCTCTTTGTAAAAGAAACTTTAAAGATGATTTAGATAAGAAGTACCAAAAACTTTTTACCTGTGCTCCTAATTTTTACTGTGCTAGCTATGGTGACAATGTCTTTAATGATAAAGTGATGAGAGTTCCTAACCTTTATTCATCCATTCAATACGGCCAGCAGGCCAATACCTTAGGAAGACCAGAAAAATATGTAGGTGCAACGGCAATATTACCCGACTCTGCCAAATCTTCTATTATTCATCATGCATCATTATATAGTAGTGATACTTCAGATTTCGGCCTATGCAGACCAGGAAAAAAAATAATTACAACAACAACGACTTCTCCAGTAATTGATCAACATCAAAATCCTGATAGCCAAAAAAGGACAGATTATATTTCACAAATTTCGTCATGTGATGAAACATCAACTGGCGCCAATAGAGTTATTACTTGTCCTCTATTTGAAAGAGATATAAAAAGCATTAATTATGGTAACTATATAACTGATATCACAGGCGATAACTCGAATAATTTAGTTACTCCAGAATATCAAAAAGAACTTCACTACCAAAACTCTTGTGGTGGTGAATCGATATATAATGACAAGTCTACATTTGAAAGAATTGAAGCAAAAAGAATAGATTCGCTCGCCTTTTTAGAAGAACAAACACTAGTTGGAAGTGCTTGCCTCAGAAGGGCAGGTTCCATTTGCCATACTGACCTTGACTGTACACCTAATATTCTTCACGAGAGAGAAGCTTTGACACTAGACAAGTCTTACTTTGGTAACACCGATGCCGAACATGATTATTGGAAAGAATCTCTTGTATGTGGACAGGCCCAAAAACAGCCATCTCTGACTGATTACGATTACGAAAAATATGATATGACAAAGAATCGTTGCTGTAGAGAAGTAGGGAAAGACATCACGATATATACCCAGTATAAAAAGGGTGTTAACGACCCAGATCTTATCCCTGAACAGGGAACTGGCAATGATGACCTCTCCTCAGACACCCTTCCTCATAATTCGCCTTCTACCGATGGTCGTTACTCAAGATTTAGTATTATAGATTTTGTGGATGCCACAAGTGTCAATGATGCCACACCTGACCCATACAGTCAGCTTCCCATACTTAGAACAGAATCGGATGGAACACCTGATACTCCCAAGCAATTTCAGTGGAAAACAATTCACGAAACCGCAAGAAGGTCATGTTGTGGAGGTGGATGGATCAGAAAATTTGCAGATGATACAAACGATTGGACCCAAAACCCACGCATTAATTTTGATGTGGCCGCTTTTAGCTGCCTCAACTATATGTCGCCAGTGAGCTTTTATCCTCCAACAAATAATTGCTCAACAAATTCATCCACCTCATGCCTAGATAGTGATGCTGTTAGTACTAAAAACTACAATAAAGATGTCGAAAAATTATGTTTATCTCCTGAGTATGGAGGCTGTATCCAGGTTTCAATACCTTCAGTTGCTGGTTATGAACTTTCCTACCCAACAGATTCTACAAACGACGATACAAAAATGGATACAACACCAACAGAAACTCCAGTTACTGGTTCTCCAGTTAAACAATTGATGTCTTTTGAATCTCCTTACATGCCAACCCCTTACGCTAACCCTACACCTATAGCATCTTCTGGTCCTTATAATTATTTTGCAACAAGATCCTTTCACGATGCCGTAAGTTTTTATTTACCCATCTATATTGGGGGTAAATCAAATATAAATAGTGTTTCAATAAAGTATGTCTCGGATCAAACGACTTGGTCAGAAACTGCAATTGAAGACCCAGCATATTGTGACCCCACCATCACACCGAATAAGACCAACCCAAGGGCCTTCTCAAACCCCGAACGTTGGTGTATTGAGACTCTTACAAATGGTTATCAAATTTTCCATATAAAGGCAGATCAATCTGCTGATAACCCTGATCCTAATGAAAATGATCCTTGGAATTATGCTGGAGTTGAAATTAATTTTAACCCTATAGGGACAACGATTTTTAAATATGACCCGAGCGATACAGGTCCTTCTTATAAAACAACAGCTACGTCCGATACGAGACTTAACCCTGGAAATGCTCTTTATTACCTTACAAAACTCTCAAGGTTTGAGCTTATGGGTATTCCTCAAATCTTTTATGAACCTATTTATTGCAATACAGATAGAAGTCAACTTGTTGAAAATATATTTAGTATATCACCCCACACTAGGACACAATTTGAGAAATCTGGTACGTCCTTCCAATACGATAGAACCAAAAACTATTCAAGTGGGCGATCTTTAGGACAAATTTACGATTACGAAACAGGCTCAGCACTTGATCAAACAAATGATATTTCAAACCCAGATGGTCATATTGTTCTCCAAGATAAAGTTATGCTTGGAAAAGTATTTTCACCTCATAAATTTAAATGCTGCATGAAACTGGGAGAAACTGCTCCATCCAAAGAGTCATGTTGTAGTAACTATACAGTGAGTGAAAAAAATGAAGTGGGACAAACCGTAGAAGTTTGTAAGCTTCCTCCAGGGACAAATCTTAACGTCTACTTCAATAGGTTTGTATCTGGAGAAGGACACGGCAAAACATTACCCGCAGGCGGACTTTCTGAATCAAACTATATTCCTGAAACAGGTGAACCCAAATTAAATCGAGAAACCTTTAATAAGCTTGAAGCTCTTGGGAGAGAGTATTGCTATGACAAAAAGATAAGAAGAGGTGCTGCTTTTGGTTATTTTTACCCTGAACCAAATAGCGGTTTTTTTGAACAGGAACAAACACCTGACCAATCAAGAAAATATAGTATTATTGATTCAGTGCTTGATAGCGATACCTTAAATGACACCGGGACAACAAGGTTCCTCCAAGGCTTTAGGTGGAATCATCACATTTACTGTCAATAACTCTTTTTTTATTCTAAAATTAAAAGCAGTAAAAAAAAACAAGTTTTATATCCAATAAAATGAGAATTATATGGCATCTAATGACTCTTATTTAAAAACGTTTATCATTTTAAGCCTACTTTCGTTAACTGCTTCATTTAATTCCTACGCAAAAAAAACTCGAGGACTTAAAGAAGAAAAATTTAAGCCACATATGCTTTTCCACCCAATAGAAGGGTGCCCAACTAACTCTAACTGTACAAAAAAAGCAGCACTATTAAGAAAAAAATGGATTGAACTTGTTCATGATCATAAATTACCAATTAATAAAAAAATTCAAAAACTTAAAAAGTTTAAAAGAAAGTTTGGAATTCTAATTTCCATATGGGCCAGCCCATTAGGAGCTAGAGATAGATCTGTTATTAGCTGGAGGTCTCCATGCTCTCATCATACGAAGAAAGGTGAGGAAAAAATTTACATAGCAGAGACTTTTCTTAAAAACATAAAAAATAAATTTGTTCACCAAAATAATAAATTTATCCCACAAAAAGCATTTCTATTAGAAAATAGTCCTTCAAGTAAAAACCTTTCAATAAAGGAGTTCTTTGTCCCAAGAGATGATACACCTCTTTTCATCAAACAAAATGATCTATATTTTCAACTAGAATATGAAGGGGTGTATATTGGTTTAAATATCAAAGATGATGGGAGAATGGTTCTTTCAAATGAAAAAATCCCTAGGAAGAACTCTCCAGAAAATGTAGTTTGCCCTCAAGTTCTAATAGATAAGTTTAAATTAGAAACTACGGCAAAATCGCTTCATCTTGGACATTTTTGTCAAGCTATATGGGATAAAACTTCCAAAAATTATAAAACAATGATATTCGGACATAGTTGTAATTGAATAAAAAAAGAGTTCTTCTTGAGAATTGCGGTATTAAATTCACAAAACTTGTTTCTTTTAAACGACCCGAATGAGTATCAACAGAAAACAGTTCTAAAGAAATTTCAGCCAAATAAGCCTCTCTATAAAGTTATTGACCTAGGAAAAGCTGTCATAGAAATGGATTTAGACATATTGATGATATCTGAGGTTGGAGGAGAAGAATCTCTTTTCAATTTTAATAATAAATTCTGCAATAATTATTTTTCACCTACACTTATCCAAGGAAACTCAGAAAGAGGGATTGAACTTGGCTTTTTAATTAAAAAAGGAATGCCCTTTTCTTACAGTCACTATACTCATAAAAACCGCTCTATTAACTTTAATTATGAATTTGAAAAAAAGGAAAATGAGAAGAAGAAAAAGCTTAATCTTCCGCCTTTGTATCAACCTCATAAGTTTTCAAGAGATATTGCTGAATTAAGAGTTTTTCCAAAAGGAAAAAATGACATACCTTCTTTAGTATTACTTTTCGTTCACCTAAAATCTCAATTAAACTTTGATGGACATGATGAAAAAGGATCAAAAAGGAGGAGTGCTGAACTAAAAGTACTAATAGATGTTTATTTAAACCTTAAGAAAAAATATAATGATAAAGTTCCCATTTTTGTTGCTGGTGACTTTAATGGCAATGCTCAGCTCTCAAAGCCTGATCCCGAATTTCAGTATATTTATGAAAAAACTGACCTTAGAGATATACTGGAAATAATCGGTTTACCTGAAAAGCAAAGATCAACTTTCTTACACCCGGCTTCAGCTAACGAAAGTAAACCTCTTCAATTAGACTACATTTTTCTTTCGGAAAAACTCAAAGGGCTTGTCCGAGAAAACGACTCAGGTATCTATTACTACAAGAATCCTGAAACAGGAGTTCCTCTACCGTTTCCTAAAGAAGATAATGATTTGAGACACTTTCCATCAGATCACTACCCTTTAGTTTTAGACTTTGAACTAAAGCTAACACCCTAATATTTATAAAGCTTTTTATACTTTTTTAATTTTTTATAAAAAAGGATTTACAGTTTTTTTATTGACTAGATTCATTCACTATTTCTTCTAAAAGTTGAGACTATACATCCGATAAAGCAATTGATTTTAAAGCGGACTCAAGAAATCAGGAGCTTATTTTGGAAAAGGCAATCATATCATTAGTAAATATTTTGATAATCCTATTAATTTCATCATGTAGTTCTTCTTATAAGCAGCCAGAGACTTTTGGTTCAAAAATGAACAGGTTTAACCCACAAACAGAAAAGGTTAATCTCATTCCATCTGCTCCTCCATTCCCCAAGCAATTAAGCTTTTCACGAAGACCTGCTTCTATTTCTAAAAAACCATTAAAAAAGAAAAAACTTAAACCGTCAAAACACCTCTATTTTTTGAATTTGTTTAAACAATATCAAAAACTCAAAACTTATTCTTCAGCGACCTTACCAAATATAAACACTTGTCCTCATTTTCATACACCTCTTCTTAAAGAAGGGTTTAGATATTCTCAAAAAAACGATAAAAAAAGACTTAACTACAAGTTTTTAAATAAGAACCACCTTGAGGACCTTAATTTTTTATCTTCTTCACCGGAACTTTATCTACCAATGACAGAAGGAAGCAAAAAACCACAAGTTATAGATATAATAAGAAACCAGGACAAAGAAATGTGGTCCTCAACCATCAAGAAAGCTTTGTCCTACCACGCTTTTAAAACCTATAGAGAAATTGAACAGTTATGTCAGTTAGGAAAAAGCACTAACTACTATAACTTTCAAAACCTTTTAACGACTATCCAAAAATCAAAAAGTGAATTTAAACCATCTCGAAAAAACCTTACAATTCTTTTAAAAACAACAATCTTCTCAAATATGGCACTTCTATCCAGCCTCAGAAAAAAAGAGCTAAGCCGAACTCCTGCTTCTCTAAATAAAAAGGAAATCAAGTTAAAAAAACAAATTTTAACCAGAATGAGAGCTCCATGGGCCCAGGATTATTTTAATTATATGAAAAAAAGGTAAGTCAGTTATTTAATTACTTTATTAAATGGAGTCTGTTCCTACTTGAAATGATACTAAGAAAAGGGCCATCTATGCTCGCCTCATTGAAGTGGGGCGTTCCAGCGTAACCAAAGTTCAAATGGTCAACGATTTCAAGGCTCTTCGTATCTAAAGCGTATAATGTTCCCCTAATAGTCCCTACAACTATAAAGCGGTCTTTCCAAACGGCCAATCCGGTTATCGCTCCATCTAATGTCCTGGACTCTTTAACCATTTTCAAACTTTCATCTAAAACGACAACGTTACCTTTTTTGGTTCCGATAAAGATTTTGTCCTCAATTAATTTTAGATCCCTTAAAGACGAAAAAGGCAACTTGCTAAGCACTTCTCCATTCTTTGGGTTTAAAACAAAAATATCTCCTTCTGATACTCCAGCAAAAATCTTCCCAAAAAATAACCTCGGTGCAGTATCGACATCAAGAAATTTTACGTCCTCTGCCAATTTAGTTTCCCAAAGAAGTGATCCATCCTGAGCTGAAAATGATACCAAATATCCGTCTGCAAAGCCTACATATAGCTTATCTTTAGAAATAAATGGCCGAGAAGCCCTTTGAAGAGTTGTTTTGTAGGACATAGACCTTTTATAGGCCCATATAATGGCCCCAGTTTGAGCATCAAGACAAAAAATCTTGTGATTTCTCAAATGAACATAGAGCCTATCTTTATAAATCACACCTTGGGTCTCTACTCCAGAACCTAACTCTACACTATATTTCAAACTTCCAGTGATCCGGTTTCTAGCAAAAAGCCTGCCTTGTAGCGTACCGTAAATTAATAAATCCTTGTAAACTATTGGTGTAGAGTGAGAAAGACCACCATCTTTTACTACCCAAGCACTTTTACCTGTTTCTACATCGTAGGCCCTCATCTCTCCTTCATTATGTCCAGCATAAACAATTCCTTCACTGGTAATTGGACCATTAAGAGCAATAGGCAAATTGCCTGTTTTATAATCTGGATCATAATTTTTGGACCAAAGAACAGTAAAAACTGGCTTCTTTAAAGATGTGCCCTTTATAGGTATAACCTTCTTTATAGAGGAGCAAGAAACCATCACAAGTAAAACAACAAAAGGTATAAATTCATTCAAGAATTTTTTCATGGAAAACCTTTTTAGAAAGTCAAAAGCTTCAGCAATTTTAAAGTTATTTTAGTGCATTTAACTACATGTTAGATATGTAAAGCCTCGCCATTTTAACGACGTCATCACCACTTTTTCCATTATCAATTACATATTGAAAAGTGGTTTTGGCCTTTTCCTTTTCACCCATTTTTAGATGAACCCTTCCTAAATCAAGATAGACTTTCGATTCTAAAAGCTTAACAGGGGACTTTAACAGGTTTTGAAGAACTTCATAAGCCTCATTAAACTTACCCATATCTTCATAAAGAGCTGCCAGTCGAATTCTAACAAAGAAAGCCTTATAAGCATTACTACTTGAGTATTGACTCTCACCTAACTGAAGGAGCTCAAGAGACTCTTTTAAATCTCCTTTTTCCATAACCTTATCTGCAGAGTTCAGAAGAAGAGGAAATGCCCCCTCAAACCCATCAACATCTTTTAACAAAACTTTAAAAGAAGCAATGTAAGACGCTGCGTCGTAAGTTCCTTTTTCTAATTTAGCAGAGTGAGCTTGAGTAAAACGATAAACTTTCTCACCAAATTCTTCATTTTTATTCTCTTTGTGATTAGAAAAAAGGCCAAACCCTACAACACCAAGCACAACCACTGCAACCAAAGAAATAATTGGTATTTTATACTTACTCCACTGAGCCTCTATACTATCATCATCACTTAGAGGGACCCCTGAACCTTCAGGTCCATTATAAGGAGCTGTAGCAGTTACTTCATTCATCTTTATTCCTCTCCATTTTATACGTACTCTAGAACTGTCACAGTTTAGTAACCTCCAACGAAGTTGTCAAAAATACAGGCCGTGTTAGAATAAGTAAAATGACCTTTTAGCAAAAAAAGAGAGATCTGAAGTGAAAAGAGTTTCGCCCCCTTATCTTTCCTACGTAATTGCCCTAATCTTGACACTTGTATTCCAAATAGAATGCTTCGCATCACACCAAAGAGGCCGACTTGGGCTAGGCTTTTCAAACCAGCTTATAACAGGTATTCCCGCAATAAGCTTTAAACTTCAAAAGTCGCCCACCCTTGCGCTGGGTGGCATAATTGCACTAAGCACAAACGAAACAAGCGGTGGACATGGAGCAGGAATCAAAGTTTATAGACTTATTTTTGAAGAGCCACAGCTTAACTTTTATGGGTCGCTTCTTGCGGGCCTTCTCGGCCAGAAGTCAGGAACAACCAGTAAATCAGGTTTTCAATTTGACTTTAATCTAGGAACGGAGTTTCACCTTAAAGGTATAGAGAGTATAGGCTTTAGTTTTGAGTTTGGAGTTTCACTAAATAAACTAGACAACTTTGCAATCGAAATTAGAGGAAATCACATTCTAACAGCTGGAGTGCATTTCTATTTATAAAGGCCCTTTCAGTGTTTAAAAATATACTTCTTACTCTTTTTATGGCCCTATTTTTCTGTTGGTCTCCAAGCACCGTCAGGGCCCAATTAGAGCCAATGGAAATTGAAAATGATGACCTCAACTTGGGTGGTAATGATATCTTTAATGACTTTAAAGAAGACTATGAAGATACAAAAGTTTTAGAGGACGAAAATTTTTATCAATATGCAAGATTTTATAATGTGGCCCTAACAATAGGTCACACAATGTTTGATGGAAATAGAGGCAGTGCTTACGTAAACGAACCACCGACCTTTGGTCTTTCACTTAATTACTTTATTAACTTTCAAACATCAATGGGAATTGGCTGGGCCTACTCTCAACACCACTTTTTCATTGACCAAGCTGTTAATGGCTACAACCCTGATCCTCCTGGTGCTATTGCAGTAAGGTGTCTTCGGTTTTTTATAAACTATAGACATTATCTTGATACTTCTAACTTAGGTACGGCCATTACATATGCAAATCCTTATCTTTCTCTCTCAATGGAGTATTGGTATGTTACAAACCGATTCATAGACCAATCTCAATTAGAAAATGAAAAAGGTGGTGGCTTTGGATTTGGGTATGGTGGAGGGCTTGAATTCCCTATAAAGCTAAGGGATACATACCTAGGCGTTGAATTTTTAATACACTCAATCAATTTTCATGATAAATATACACAGAAGTATAGGCCAATTGTAACAGGGTCTGGTTTTGGATACCAAAATCTTGCTGGTTTAGGCTATACGACAAAAATAAGTTATATTTTCGGCTGGTAAAATGAAACTAACTAAAACTAAAGCTCTAGTCCTTGGGCCTTCCTCTTTCTTGGTCTGAGCTCGATCTAAATATTACATGAACAGGAGTATTATAAAGATCAAACTCTCTTCTTAAATTATTTTTTATGTACCTCTTATAATTTTCAGGAATACCCATAGACTTATTGGAATATAAAAGAAAAGTTGGAGGGCCATTTTTTACCATAAGAGCATATTTGACTTTAAACCTCGCTCCTCGAGCTTTTTGAACAACAATCGGGTTTTTATCTACAATGAACTGAACGAAACGATTTAAATGCCCTGTTGATACAGTTTTCTTTCTCACAAAAATCGTCTTTTGAATTGTTCTTTTAAGACGCTTGATTCCCTTCCCTTCCTTTGCAGAAAGAGTCACCAAATCACAAAATTCAAGCCAAGGAATTTCATCTCTCAAATTCTGAAGCCATTTTTCTCTATCTTTTTGATTTTTAAGCTTTTCTTTTAAAAGGTCCACTTTGTTAAGTGCCATGATAATAGACTTACCTTTTTCCAGAGCAATCCCCAAAAGTCTTCTGTCTTGATGACCTATCCCCTTGGTTGCATCCATAAGATAAATAACAACATCTGCTTCTGTAATACAGCGTAAAGATCGAAAAACAGATTGTGACTCTATAAATGACTTTATTTTTTTCTTCTGTCTAATTCCTGCAGTGTCTACAATATGAATTGATCTCACATTGTTAACTAAAGACTCCTTAGAGTTTTCTTCAACGATTTCATCTTCGACGATTTCATCTTCCAAAATCTCGCCTTTCTCTTCTAAAGCTTCATCATCCATAAAAACAGTCTTATACATTTCCTCTAGGGATTTTTCTAGCTCAAAAGGAGAATCCGTATCTCCAAACTCTTCAAAGACTTTAGACTGCTTTAACTCAAAATCAGAAGTAAAAATCTTCTTTTTATCCCAAGAAGACTCAACCTGCTTTTTATCTAAAAGGTAAGCATTTTTTCCAAAATCAAGGTCAAAATAGCCTCCGATAGGGTCAACTGTCGTTCCTGGGACGTCACTTACTAAAGCCCTTTTCGCTCCCAAAATACGGTTTAAAAGGGTTGATTTTCCCGCATTAGGAGCCCCAATAATGGCCAACCTTGAAACAACATTTTGCTTAGGAATTAGACCTGATTGCAAAGAGAGGTCCTCAGAAGATTTAGTCTCCTCTAATTGAATAATCTTTTTTCCAAGAGACTCTATCAAATCATCTACTCCCCTACCATGAGAGGAGGAAAGAAGGTAAAGTGATTTGTCATCAAAACCCAAAGAGTAAAATTCAGCTTCTTCACCTGCCTGAGCATCAGAATCATATTTATTAACGACTAACCAAACTTCTTTCTTTTTAGATCGGATAAAGTGCGCAATATCGTGATCAAAAGGGAGTACACCCTCACGAACGTCCGTCATAAAAAGGACTAAATCGGACTCCTCAATTGCCATTTCAGCATGCTCTTTCATAATATTGAAAAAATGGTCACACGTATCGTTTTGACCTCTATGCTCATCAAATTTCTCAATATCGTGAATTTGTTGAGGGTAAAACCCTCCGGTATCAACTAAAACCGCTTGCCTCTCTTTATCTTCTTCACCTTCATTAAAAGTGGCAATTCCGTAGTGACGATCCCTTGTTACTCCTGCTTGGTCGAAAGTTATAGCTTTATGGGCCTTCTTCATCAGACGGTTAAAAAGGGTACTTTTCCCAACATTAGGTCTCCCTATAAGTGAAATAACCATTGAACGAGCCATAAAATAATCCTTCTTCTCTTTCATCAAAAAATGAAAAAGCCTTTATAAAAAATATTAAATTTTACTTTTTTCTCCAGACTCGAGAGGAGTCGGTTGCCCTTGGTAAACCTAATTCTTCAAGAACAAAGTTATTTTTAAACCAATTTGGAGAAACTTTAACGTGTAGATTAAGGTGAACTTGACCACCAACCATTGACTCAATTTTTTTTCTGGCCCTAGTTCCAATTTCTTTTATAACGGAGCCTTTAGAACCAACAACAATGGCCCTTTGACTTGCCCTATTAACCAAAATAGAAGCTGAAATCATAGAAGCAATAGATGGCTTTATTGTTCTTTCAGCCGCACCTTTGGAAAAGCCTTTCTTTCTGTTATCCATAAATTCTTCAACAGTCACAGCAATTTCATAAGGAAGTTCTTCTTTTAAAATAGAAAATGCTTGTTCACGTATATACTCAGCTACAAAAAAACGTTCACTTTTATTTGAGACAGCTCCATCAGTATAAAGGTGGGGGCCAGACTGAGCTTCATCACATAGTGCACCTGTAATAAGGTGAATATTATCTCCGGTCTTTGAACTTATTGAGAAAAACTTCTCTATCGAAGGTAGAAGAGTCTTTGCTTTTTCTACAACCTCATCTAACGGCAACTTCTCAAAGTCTTCAACCTTATCAGTCTTAGTGAAAACAACCCATGTACGGTTTAAATCTGTTTTCATAATATCTTTGAACTCTGTAAATTGCTTAAAAATTTCTTTACTAAGGTCAATGAGAAGTAAATTAATGTCAGTACCTTGGACTCCTTCTTTAGCTTGCTCATTCATTCTTTTATTTATTTCTTTTTTATTGACGTGAACACCTGGAGTATCAACTAAAATAATTTCAGTGTGATCTATATTGATTACACAATGGAACTTGTTTCTAGTTGTTTGCGGCTTATTGGTAACAACAGAAAGATCAAAGCCCATTAAATTATTAACAAATGAACTCTTTCCAACGTTTGGAGCTCCTAATACTGAGACCATGATTGACTTATTTGAAGGGTGCTGATGCTCGATTAACATGTTTTTCCTAGGGTAAAAGGTACAACTCTTTTTTTAATATTTCTTTCGCCAAAAATTTTTCAGCTTTTTTCTTTGATCTATTTTTGGTGGAAAGAATCTGTTTTCCACCTATAAGAATATCCACTTGAAAAAGTTCGTCATCGAACTTTATAGCTCTATATTCAGGAACCTCTTTATATAAGGACATTGTTTTTTCCTGAAGCAACGACTTGGGGTCAAAGTTTTCCAAGCGTTCCATGGATATATAAGGTAAACAATTTTTATTTTCAAAAATTTCGAGTATACTATAAAAGAGTTTTTTCGCACCTTCAAAGCCTTGATCTAAGAAAACTGCTCCAAAGACTGCTTCTAATGAGTCTGCAAGGATCGCATCCTTATCATGACCTCTAGACTTAAGCTCTCCTTTCCCCAAAAGAAGGCAGGAACCTAATGAGATGCTTCTAGCAAGTTCGGCCATGCTCCCTTCATTTACAACAGCGCCCCGAAAGCGAGACAAAGGCCCTTCCTTCAAATCTGGAAAGTTCTCAATTAAAAAATCGCTAACAAAGAAATTAAAAAGAGAGTCTCCGAAAAACTCTAAACGCTCAAAAGAAAGGAAAGGAAAATTTGCCTGTTCGTTGACAAAAGAAGTATGAGTTAGTGCTTCAACAAATAACTTTTCACTCTTAAACTGAATATCAATATCCGAAAGAAACTTCGATGTTACAGGATGAGAATATATAAAGGCAATGACGTCACTTAGCGCTTCATCTTTGGCAATATCTTTCTGTGTATGTCTTAACTTGAAAAAGTCATCAAGTTCCTCAATTAATGACAAACGTACGCTCACGAGAAAACCCCATACCTCTTAAGTAACTTCTCATCCTCATCTACTTTCTTTATTCAATATTCAATTTTCATGCTTAAAAATGAGACCTGAATTTAAAAGAATCCTTTTTAGTTGTCTATGATTATTTACTTACGTATCATTTTATGCACCGGAAACCTGTAATTTTTACGACTCTGATAGGTCAAAGTAAATAATATGGTCTCTCTTGCAGAAGGATAACTTTTGGAAAAACAAATAGATACCACTCATGCCTTTTTTTTCAAGCAACAAATAAATTTTATTGATAAATGCGAAAAACAAGGTAAAAGCCCCAACACTCTAAAAAATTATAAAACTGACCTGAATTGTTTCAATAACTTCCTAAATGATAATGGGTGGGTTCCCTGCAGAAAATCACTCACAAACTCTCTTATTCGGCATTATGCTCACTTTTTAGATAAAAAGTATTCTTCAGATAATTCCAGAAGAAGACGACTTCAAACGTTAAGAAACTTTTTTGATTTTTTGCTTTCCGAAGGTGAAGTTCCTAATAACCCAGTAAGGTCTATACCAACATCCCCCAAGTTTCTTGATGTACCAAGACCAACAAGCTTTAAGAATTTGAAAATATTTTGGAATCACCTTTTGCAGGAAATAGATGAATCTAAAAACCTGCAAAAGCTAATCTCATTTAGAAATCTAATTATAACTCTTCTTATTTTTAAAGGAGGACTCAAAGTTTCTGATCTATCATGCTTAAAAAGGTGTCATATTTTTTTAGGAAAAAAACCAAGAGTTATGCTAACTCCTCCAAAAAGAGACCCTTTTTCAATTCCTCTTCCCAATGAGTTTGACAACTTTTTAGTTAAATATTTGGACTTATTAAAAATAGAAATGGCAAATCAAAACATTGAATTTGAAGAACTCCTTTTCAATGCCAATCCCTATAAAATTTTATCAGGAGGACTTTCTTCCAGGGGGCTTGAAATCATCTTTAAAGAGTACAGCGAGAATTTAAAAATAGAGCTTACTCCTAGATCATTAAGACAAGCTTGTATATTTAACTGGCTTAAAGATAAGAATGAAGAAAACATTAAGGAATGGATGGGGGTCGCTCCAAGCTACAGTTTAAAACACTACAAAGAACATTTACCAAAACATATTTATTCAGATTTATTTCACTAGACAGTTACCCCGTATTTGATTCAATTCAAATAGTTTTTATATTTGTTTTTTCTTTTGAGGTTTCTTCCCGACTGGTAAACCTAAGTCATGGTCTAGGTGCCACCGATCTAGCTCAGGTTCATATTGATCTATTATATAAAAGTCTAAATCACTATCCAACATTTCTATTTTTTTTACGATTTCCTTTTGCAAAAGAACTTGATCTCTTTTTTTTCCTAATAGAATATCAAGCTCCTTCCTCTTTTTATTTTCTAAAGCTACAATCCGCTTATCATAATCAGCTGAAACTTTAATTTTTCTCTGGTCATAATTCCAAATAAATTGGTTCATTTTTCTCAACTGATTCCAATACTCTTCTTTTTTCCTCAGAAGAATCACCCTGTACAAGCCAGCATCCTTTATCCTTTCCTCCAAAACAGGTGCATAAAAGACCATTTGAGAGCCTCTTCTCATATACTCACCTTTTTTAAAACAACTAAAGAGGTTCTTAACATAAAGAGTAAGATAATCTTTTTCCACAACCTTTATGAACCCCCGACATAAGGAATCACTTTGGTTGGGTAAGCGAAACTCAAGGGGATCACCAGGTCTAAAAAATTTGATGTTTTTATTTTCAGTGAAGACCTTCAAAATATCTCCGACTTTATCTCTATCAGTCATACGACCTGAAAACTTTTTATAATCCAAATTTGGATCAAAAAGACTTTCAAGCTTATCTTTTAATTTTTTTTGAAGCTTAGGTTCACTCTCTCTAGCAAAATCATCAGCTAACGTTTTTTGCAGCACAAATAACTGAAGCAAATTGAACGTGAAAAAAGACATAAGATTAAAAACAATAATTGAACGCACAGACTTAGTTCCCATACTATAAAGTGACACACAATAGCAAAAAAAGGTATCCTGGAAAACTTGTCTCTCCTTTATCTGACTGTTATTTTGCCTTTGATTTAAATCTTTTATTCAACTAATAGCAGACTTAAACATAAGGGGACCATAGTGGACTTTTTTCTTGATACAGGTGAAGTAAATGAAATTAAGGAAGCAGCCAAGTGGGGTATCATTGATGGTGTGACAACAAACCCTAGCCTTATAGCTAAATCAGGCCGAAACCAGTTTGATGTTATAAAGGAAATTGTAGAAATTGTTAACGGACCGATATCTGCTGAGGTTATCGCAACAGATGTAGATGGCATGATCAAAGAGGGTGAAGAACTCGCTAATATTCACGAAAATGTTGTTATAAAACTTCCCCTTACAGAAGCAGGAATTACTGCATGTAAGTGGTTTAGCGACAATCAAATTAAAACAAATGTAACACTCTGTTTTTCTGTGAACCAAGCACTTCTTGCTGCCAAAAATGGCGCGACCTTCATTTCCCCATTTATTGGGCGCCTAGACGATATAGGGCATGATGGACCAGGCCTTATTGAAGAAATAAGGAATATCTATGATAACTACGGCTTTGAGACAAAAATTTTGGCCGCTTCCATTAGACATGCTTTACATGTAAGAGAAGCCGCAATGGTTGGTGCTGACGTTGCAACTATGCCTTTTAAAGTCGTTAAATCTCTTTTTAAGCATCCGCTAACAGATAAAGGGCTAGAAGCTTTTTTAAATGACCATAAAAAAGCAAATAATTTAAATTAAAAAGCTAGCTAAATAAGAACCCTCATATTTTCAGGCTTTCATCCGATAAATCTTCATAGAACTTCTAGGAGATGGAGAGATGGAAGCCTTCTCAAATAAAAGCTCGTTTTTTATCTTGCTCTTTTTTCTTTTTAGCTGTGGGAAAGATGGTCAGTATCTAAATTTAAACTCTTACCATGACCAATCATCTCAGTTAACTAAAAAAGTTATGAGATGGGACACAGAAAACCTACCTATTAAATTAAATTTTTCAGAAGATTTTCAAAACGACTTTCTTGAAAGAGATCATCTTAAAGAAGACTTTACAACGTTAGATGAAATGTTAGTAAATTGGGATAAAAGTATAATAAATAAAAAAATATTTAATACTCCTGCTAAATTCACTGAAAATAGAAACTATGAAACTCTTTACGAATTCAATGATGACGAAGTAGGTGTCTATAAGTCTTACAAGTGGTTCGAAGAATTGCCAGATGGCGTTCTAGCTATCACACAATATTTTGGAATAAGAAGAAATAAAGGAACATCATCAGAGTACCTTGAGCTCATTCATGCAGATATTATATTCAATTACAGAGATTATATTTTTACAATGAATGAAGAAGAAAGCTTTCATTACGACCTTCCAACTGTTCTCCTTCATGAGCTAGGTCACCTTCTTGGCTTACCCCATCATAATGGAGAAAAGAGTTTATCCATTATGAATCCTTTTTTGAACTCTTCAGATGTTAAGAGAAACCTCTTTTTAAAAGATAAAGAAAACCTGCAAGATAACTATTTAGCACAGCCTCAAATTATGATTGGAAGTTCCTTAATCATTAAAAAAGAACGTACAAACAATGATAAAAAAGAAGCACCTCCCCAAATTGAAAGAGGGGTTATAGAACTTAATGCGTGGGGTGAATGTTGGCTAAAACATAATGGTAAAAAAAAGTTTCTTCACAAACATAAAATTTAATTTTTTCCTTCCTTTTTTCTACTCAATGATTATATGTTCCCTATGAAACTAATAAGAAAAGGCAACCTTAACTTTACCCAAACCTTAATTTAAAAGGATAAGTTATGAACAATAATATTGAAGAAAGTGTTAAAAACTACTATGGGAAAGTTTTAAAAACAAACCGTGACCTAAAAACTTCTGCTTGTAGCATAGACCTAAAAGCGTCAAAAAAATTAAAAGACCTAATCAATTCCATACATCCGGAAGTCAATGAAAAGTTTTATGGGTGTGGACTTATCATTCCAGAAGCTATTGAAGGGTCCCATATTTTGGACCTTGGTTCAGGTTCAGGTAGAGATAGTTTTATACTTGCTTCTTTGGCCGGGAAAAAAGGGCGCGTTGTAGGTGTCGACATGACTAAAGAGCAAATTGAAATAGCTCAAAAACACAAAAAGTACCATGAAGAACTCTTTGACTTAGAGGATAAAAACTTAAAATTTGTTCATGGAAAAATTGAAAATATACTCGATACTTCTTTGCAACTCAATTCTTTTGATCTAATCGTCTCTAACTGTGTCATTAACCTCGTACCGAATAAAGAAAAAGTTCTTAAAGACACTTATAAGCTTTTAAAGGTTGGTGGTGAGTTTTATTTCTCAGACATTTACTCAGACAGGAGAATTCCCGAACACCTCACTAATAATGAACTCCTTTATGGTGAATGCTTAAGTGGGGCCCTCTATTGGAATGATTTTTCAAACCTTGCTAAAAATGCTGGATTTAAAGACCCAAGAGTTGTTTCTGTTAAACCAGTTGATATTATGAATAAAGAGGTAAGAAATCTTGTCGACCCTATCAAGTTTTACTCTATTACCTACAGGCTTTTTAAAATTCAGGACCTGGAACCTGATTGTGAAGATTATGGACAAGCTGTCTGTTACAAGGGAAATTTGGATGGTTCGCCCCACTCGATAAAGCTTGATCAAGAACACACCTTTCCAAAAGGAAAATTTAAAGAAGTATGTGGCAATACTTACCTTATGTTAAACCAAAGCAGAATGAGAAAATACTTTGAATTTGCAGGAAGTTGGGACACTCATCATGGAATATTTCAAAATTGCAATTCCAAAACTATTGTCCATGAGCTTTC
Source organism: Bacteriovoracaceae bacterium UBA7317 (assembly GCA_002474345.1). GTDB lineage: Bacteria > Bdellovibrionota > Bacteriovoracia > Bacteriovoracales > Bacteriovoracaceae > UBA7317. Next base: position 19,272 of record DKQD01000062.1, on the reverse strand, counting down.
CTACGACAATGAACCTCAAAAAAGCGGCCCTGAAGAAAAAGACCCTTCAATATCTTGCTGCTAAATGGGAAAAACTTTGGACAATAAACTAAAATTCCAAGACCCTTTTAAAACATTAAAGGGTGAGGAAAGAGCTTCCGTTGACATGGGTGAGCTTAAGACCCTCTGGTTCAATACTGGAACACTTTGTAACTTAGAGTGCCAAAACTGCTATATCGAGTCTAGTCCAAAAAATGACCGCCTCCTCTACCTTACAAAAGATGATGTTCTTCCTTACATTAAAGAAATAGAAGAGAACTCTTTACCAGTAGAACTTATTGGCATTACAGGGGGTGAACCCTTCCTAAACCCAAATATTATTAATATTATTGAAACTATTTTACGAGCAGGTCATAAGGCCCTTGTATTAACAAATGCATATAAAGTGATTTCAAGGTGGGATAAAAAACTTCTTACCCTCAATCAACTTTTTCCTGACAAGCTATTTCTAAGGGTATCTTTAGACCACTTCACAAAAGAAGTTCATGAAAAGGAAAGAGGATATAATACTTTTTTACCGACACTTGAAAGTATCGGTTGGCTCATTAGCAAAAGTTTTAATGTCAGCATCGCAGGAAGGTTCCTCCAATCAGAAAGCTATACTGAAGCTCTTGATGGGTTCAAATCTCTTTTTAAAAAACATGAAGTGCCCCTAAGTTTGAGTGAAGACAACCTTGTTCTTTTCCCTGAAATGGACTCAAAAAACCTTAACACTCCTGAAATTACAACATCTTGTTGGTCTATCTTAGGAAAAGGCCCTGAGTCTCTAATGTGCTCTTCAGAAAGGATGGTGGTAAAGCCTAAAGGCCAAAACAAAACAAAAGTGCAAGCCTGCACTCTCATTCCTTACAATAAAGAATTCGAGCTCGGTGAGTCTTTATCGGAATCGTCGAAAAAAGTATTCTTGAACCACCCATTCTGCTCAAGCTTCTGCGTTCTAGGTGGTTCTAGCTGCTCATCTACATATTGAGATTAATTATTGATAAAAAGGTCTAAACCAGCAAAGAGGTCGGACTCCAATTACATAGCCCTCTCTTCTTGAACAAACACCCTTGTCAACTTGACTATCACTAACTTCATCATATAAATCCTTATCACATAAAGCACCTGCAAAATAAGTATCTAAACGACATTGTGGAGCAGGATGATTGTCATAAGTCTTTAGCACTCTAGATGGATCTTTATTTTCAAAGCTTAATAAAGAATAACGTCCTCTAATACTATTAAAAAGGTTGGCCAAAGAGTACCCCGCCAAGGCACTCCTTATACAAATTGCAACGTCTTCAGCTGAGTTGAATTGATTTTGACAAGAAATTCTTACAAAAGATGGAACCTCTTTATCTTCTATTGCCTTCACATTATCTTCTCTTTCAAAGTAACGCCTCAAACACTTCATGGAAGCAAAGTAGTCTGCTTGCCCCTCATTACTGGCCCATGTGTAGACTTTTCTCCCAGAACTTCCATAACCATACCCTGAACGCTCTTTCTTTGGAGTTCCTCCAATGTGATGTCCTAGTTCATGACAAGTAACAAGGGCCAATGAATCCTTACTCATTGTTTCATGACGGGCTATACCACCGAACATATTAACTAAAGCCGTACGACCTTTTCTTTGAGCATAAGCATTAACACTACCGTTTGCCCAACTGTCTTGGATAAAAAGCTTTAAACCTCTTTTTTCAAAGTCCTTTTCATACAACCTTGTTATTCTTTCAATAACATCCTTGAAATCTGCATAAGAGACCTTCGAAACCCCTTTTTCATGAGGGCCAATATAAAGATCATTCTCTTCCATGATTCCTGTTAAGCCATGCTCATCGCAACTATATGACAAAGATGGGAAGATTAAAGCGATAACCATTAAGCTTTTAAAAAGCTTCTTCATTAAAAACTCCTTAATGATCCTTGAGGCCCTTAGAAATATTTTGAACAACAACCGTTCAACAATTTTTATCGATGAAAATTTTAAAAAGAACTTTCACAAAATGACAAGAAAAACCTAACAGAAGAATGATTAAGTTAGATAATTATTTTCTTCTATTGGAAAAAGACAAAAAAAAACCTCTTTTATAAAAGAGGTTTTTTATTATTTTCAAAAAGTAGTTTGTTCTAAGTCGGCTTAATGAAGGCTTTGCTCAATAGCTTTAAATCCTTCAAAGTCTCTTGCTGCAATCTCTGACAACATTTTTCTGTTAAGAGTACTTCCTTTTTTCTTCAACGCACCCATAAACTTTGAATAAGAACTTCCTACAGTCTTAGATGCTGCACTAATTCTCTGAATCCAAAGCCTTCTCATATCTCTCTTTAATAGTTTTCTACCGATATAAGAGTAGTGCATGGCTCTAACGACTGTCTGAGCAGCATGACGAAACTTTCTTCTTCTATCAAATTGAAAGCCTTTGGCCCTCTTCAAAATTTTGTTTCTTCTTCTTCTGGCTTTAAAGCCTCTTCTTACACGTGCCATTTTTCATTCTCCTTCACGATTCTTGGGGTCTTTCTAAGCAAGATCTTTGTTTCCCAAGACTCTGTTCAATTAACTACAAGCCTTCTCTAAAATAACCTCAATCAAAAGCTAGATAAGATTATAGGTAAGGCAACATTCTACGAATTCTGCTTTCATCAGCTTCATGAACGTAGTCTGTTTTTCCTGCAAGAGTCTTCGACTTTGTCGTTCTCTTACCAAGATTGTGTCTGAGACCACCTCTTCTACGCTTTATTTTTCCGCTACCTGTCGCAGAAAATCGTTTTTCGGCGGACTTTCTCGTTTTCATCTTTGGCATAATAAAATCCCTTCAAGTTTAATTTAAATTCTCCTAAGAGGAGGTTTCTTCTATCAGCTCTTAAAGCCTTTGTAAATCCTTGGTGGCTTATTCTCTTAACTGAGAACAACTCGCAGCACAAAACTAGTAAACACTATATATTCTAGGCGTTTACGTTATCCTTAGAAGCACTATTGCTACCTTTTTCCTTTTTTTGTGGTTTTCCTTCAGGCTTTTTTACAGGTTTTTTTAACGATGCAAGAATGGCTATTATACGAGTCCCAACCATTTTAGGCTCAGACTCAACAACTGCACCATACTCTTCAACCTTCTCAATTATAGCTCGGAACTTTTTCATTCCGTTCTCACGATAACTCATCTCACGCCCCCTAAATTGGAGGACCATCTTGATTTTATCGCCTTGGTCTAAAAATTTATAAGCTCTTTTCAACTTTGTTTCTAAGTCGTGAGACTCAATATTTGGTCTAAGCTGAATTTCCTTTAATTGAACCGTAGCCGTCTTCTTTTTAGCTTCGTTTGCCTTTTTCTGCTGCATATACTTAAATTTCCCATAGTCAATTATTTTAACTACAGGAGGCTTTGCCGTTGGGGAAACCTCAACCAAATCCAATCCTTGTTCTTCAGCAATTCTATTAGCTTCAGTCATTGAGACAATACCATACTGAGTTCCATCATCACCTATTAACCTGCACTCAACTAAGCGAATCGCAGAGTTTACTCTAGGACCCTTTTTTTTGCTGTCTCTTACCTTATTCTCTCCGATGATCTACCTCCATTTGAAAAGAAACTTATTATTTTGTTACTCCATTAATCACTATTAACCTATAAAAATAGACTATTTAAGATACAAAAATGCGACTCGTCAAGTCCACCCAAAAAAATATTGTAGCTCAACACTTAGCCCTGCCAAACCATCTTTCTCCTTATCTTCAAAGATGGAAACATGCTTCAAAAGAAGCTTATCAACAAACTCTAATGGCAAACTTCCTGAAATCTCTTCACTTCGCGACACCAAGTCCTCGAAAGTAGAGTCATTAGGAAGCTTAAAAGTTACTTGTTCGCACTCTGGCAAATCCAAAAACCAAAAACCCGGAGCCAAATCTAAAAAGCCAGTTACCTCCCTTCCAACGAAAAAACTATCATCGTCTAAGGGCAAAAAGCTCATTTCTTTTTCTCCATACTTTCCAGGAAAGTGTAAAACCGAGCATCCTGACGCAAAAAACAAATCACTGGACGAATTGACGATTTGGTCGACCTTCGCTAGATCCTTGCTCCAAAACATCGCCGGCAACTTTGTTTTGGTGTAAAGAATCCTCTTATTTGGAGAATATGTGGGAGAAAGTTCCATGCCCCTCTCTAACACCCAAGTCCTTTAATTTCAATCATCAAGATGATTTTCTTCATAGGGCTCTACATGAACTGTAACATCAATCTTCCTGGCATACTTTTCAAGGAGGTTCTTAATCATTCCCTCTGCGTCATGCCCAATTTTATGAGCTTCCTTTAGAGATAGGTCCTCATCAAGTAAGAGATGAAAGTCTATAAACATACAGTTCTGGTTGCCTCTGGCCCTAAACTTATGAATGTCTTTTATATGTTCAATTTCTTCTACTTTTTTAACAAGCTCTTTTTCAATAACAGGAGAGCCGTCTAAAAGTTCCGGCAGGTTCTTTCTCAGAATTTCAATGCCCAAAATAAAGAGGTATAAACCTATGGCCCCCCCTACGAAGACATCTACCCAGTAGACTCTGAAATAAGAAAATACAAGAGATATTAAAACCCCGAAACCTATCAAGAAATCTCCATAGGTATGAGCGGAATCTGAATTAAGAATGGAAGAGGAGAGCTCTTTACCCTTCTTTTTCTCATACTTAGAAACAAAAAAGCTAACTGCAGTGGACACAAGAACAGAAACGAAAGGAAAAATGCTGAAAACAGGCTCTTTAAAAAGCTTTTTTCCAAAAAGGTTCATACTCAATAGAAATTGGACACCGGAGAAAAGAATAAGTATCCCAATCACTAAACTGCCAAAAGTTTCAAATTTGTAATGACCATAGTTATGGCCTGAATCTGCGGGTTTAAAAGCAAAGTAAATGCTAATGAGTGCCAGGCAATTGGAAGCACTATCAAATAAAGAGTCAATCCCTGAAGAGACTAGAGAGATATAATGAGAATTAAAGCCTACGCCAATTTTTAAAGCAGCAATAAAAAGATTAAGAAATAGGACTATTAAAAGAACTTTCTTAATCTCTTTTTCACGAAGCAAAAGCTCTTTTTCCATATCAACTCACTTTATAGTTTCACCACACCTTAATTCATAGGAGGAACCTCAGGACTTACATTGAAAGTTGACCCGTCCATAAGATTACCACCCAACTCTTTTGTCAAAGAATCTAGCTTATTATGATTTACAACGAAGAAACCCCCTCCTGGATTTTCAATAACGCCTTGATGAGTAAAAAACTTCAAACTCGTTTTCATAAGAGGTAAAGAACAAGCCTCAGGATATTTTATGAACCTATCCAAAGTTTTTTCGTCGTCATACAAAGCTTGAACAGTTTTTTTAAAGAGGTCAAACTTAAAACCATCTGAGGAAGCTTTATAACCAAGTTCCTTAATAGCAAGGCCTGCGAGGTAATAACCTTCAAATAAGTAGGATCCAGACCGAGCAAATATACCAGTTGAAGAAGCCACCAAATAAAGCTCTTTATATTCAAGCTTTAAACACTCTTCAAGGCTCCTAATTTTACGCCCTATGATTTCAGACACAATATGGAGGGCATGTTGTAAAAACTCCTTAGTGGTTGGTAGATAAAATTCGTGCTTGAGCTGATCTCTTTCTCTAAGGAAAAAAGCTTTTAACTCTTCAACACTTCTAATACTTCCTTTAAAAACTTTTATCCAAGCTGAGTGGATGGCCCAAGGAACTAAAAAGTGATGGAGTATAGAGTTTTTTGAGTAAAGAAGCTCTTTTCTAGCATTTAACTTTATAGAGTAAAATACGTTTTCCGGTTCACGACCTTTTATAATTTCAACTTTTCCATTCCCGACTAAAATCTCCATGGCTCTATCAATAGTAGAGGAAAAATTCTCATCCTTAAGAGAAGCAACATAAGGAATTTTAAACTTCTTACAAAACTCAACGATATAATAACATTTATGAATAATATCATTCCATTTCAAAGCCCCACTTGGATCCTCTAAAAGAACAAGAGAAAGAAGTGCTGTAGGCGTAACCAAAAAGTTTTTTCCCACGGCCCTAAAACAATTAAAAGCTAACCCTTGAGTTAAAGACCTTTTATCGGCTATCTCCCCTTCATTAAGCTCCGGAGCCTCAACAGGGCTTCCAAGGTTGATATGAACATTTCCAAATTGCCTTGAAAATAACTTTAATACTTTAAAAACCTGTAAGAAATTTTCTTTTTTCTTTTTCTCACCCTCCAATTCTTGAGCAAGAGTCTTTTGTTCTGGAACATATTCGTGCACAATACTCACTGGAATAAAAAGAAGCTTTTTTCTCCTCTCTATAGGAATCTCAGCATGAGATTCTATAAGCATCTGATAGAGCCCGAATCGAGGGGACAACAATTTTCCTGAACGAGTTCTTCCACCTTCAAAGAAAAACTCAATGGTTTTTCCAGTTTCAAGTAAATAATAAAGGTATGCCTCTAAAACAAATCTATAAGATACATCACTTTGAAAACTTCTCCTTATAAAAAAGCATCCTGACTTCCTAAATAGGTCACCAACCATAAAAAGGTTCAAATTAATGCCACCTGCAACATAGAGCGGAAAATTAAAATGCTTAAAAACCATATAATTTATGGCCAAATAATCAGCGTGGGATTGATGATTAGGAACAAGAACAACATTGTTTTCCTCACACAACTTCTGAAAGTCCATTCCCTTTGGATAATTAAAATTAATTCCGTCGTAGAGCTTTTCTAAAGAGACATCTAAAAACTTTTCGAAGTATTCCATCACTTTGGAAGAATAAGTTGCTGCTATCTCACTAAGGAGCTTCAGCACCTTTTCTTCGGTGACTTTTTTTTCCAGTATTCTTTTTTGTAACTTTGGGTAAGATAAGACGATCTTTTTCAATTCATCATTCATAATGTTTCCCGAAAACCTTAACTTTAAAATTTTAGGTCAATTCCCAGAAGTCCATTTTGCAAAATAAATAGGAATAATAATGTATAGGATGGTATCTCTGACAAGGTAAAATAGAAAAAAATATGCAAAAGCCTTAGGGCCTTTTTCAAAAAGCCTTTCAAGACCTAAATACTGAGCCTTTTTACTCATCGCTATCATGAAACGAGTTTTTCCATAATTCTTGAAAAAAAAGCTTGCTGCGCCATCCACAGCATTATCAAACTTCTTTGCCTGCGCTTTTACAAAGAGCCATACCTTCTTTAAAAGTCCAGCCTTTTCTTTAGGCTCTTTTGGAGAAGCTTCTTGAATTTTAGTAGATTGGCCCAAAAAATTACCCCTCATCCTTTATTCATTCTAATATCTATTCTAATATCTATTCTAATATTCATTCAATTATATATGGACGCATTACTTATTTTGTATGTTTTAGAAGTTATTTATACCAAAACCTTTTTGATATCAATGACTCAACATTCAAAAAGAAAAAGAATCTTTTAGACATTTCAAATCCTACAATTTTGTGACAATTAAAAACCCTTTTAATGTTACAACTCTTTCAGAGGAAATATAAATGCCCAGCGGCAAATTCTTGGCTTTCAAAAAAAGGACTAAGACCTCCTTTTTTTGCAGATCACAAAAAGGCTTACAAAAAGATGATCGATTTAATCTCTCTTTACCATTTTCCGCAAGGGATCAAAACTCCTGATCTGGATCAATCAGACCTCTTTATTCTTAAAACCTGCCAAAGGACCTTAATTGTCGGCTTAAAACAAAGCCTTTCTCTAAAGAAAATAGTCCATTTTTCACTTCCAGAGCACACACCTTTAGAGGGTATTAAAGCCTACTCATTTCTGCTTGAAACAATCTGCGGCCTAAAAAGTAGATTGCAAGGTGAGAATGAGATTGCTAGCCAATTTAAGCACGCCTTTAGAAATTATTTAAGATCTTCACAAAAAAACCTATTCCTTGTCTCTGTCCTTGAAAAACTGCTTAAGGACTCAAAAGATATTAAAACTGATTTTCTAGGGGAAATTGGGCAACAGTCATACAGCTCAATTTCAAAAAAAATACTTCTCCAACACTCTACATCAAACGATGTTCTTATCACAGGAACAGGAGCATTGTGTCATAGCCTGATCAAAGTCCTTAAGAAAAAATTCAATGTCACAATTTCAGGTAGAAATGAAGGAAAAGTTAAGGAAATCTGCGATCTATATGAGACAAAATCAATTCACTGGGCAGAAAAAAGTTCTATAGCTAAATCCTATAATGTTATCAACACGATAGGAGCCGAAGGCATCCTATTTGATAGAAGCTTTTTCAAAAAATGGCACGACGTTCCATCGAATTCCTGTCCGAAGAAGCTTTTTATTGATCTAGGGCATCCCTCTGTGATAGACACGGAGCTAACTGCTAAGAGTAACGTATTCAGGCTTGATGATATTTTTAAACGAGGAACATTCCTTAACGACGAAAAAACACTAAAAATAGAAAGGGCCCAGAAAGAAATCAATCGAATTGTTGAAAAAAGATTCTACTCTTTTTCGTACAATTACCCCTTCGGTTGGGAGGAATTACATTTTGCCTAAAACATTTACTATAGGAACTCGTGGGAGCCTTCTCGCCTTAACGCAAGCTGATCAAACAAGACGACAATTAGAAGAACTTACTGGACACCAATACGAGCTTAAAGTCATTAAAACACAGGGTGACTTAAATCAAAAAGTCCCTTTGTGGCAGCTTGAAGGACAAAATTTTTTCACTAAAGAACTTGATGAAGCTTTAAAGACCAAAGCTGTTGACTTAGTGATTCACTCTCATAAAGACCTAGGCTCACAAAGACCTCCTGAATTAACACTTGCTGCTATAACAAAAAGACAATTTGGCCATGACGTCTTACTTGTAAAGAAAGAACTTATACAAAACTGGTCAAACCTAAAAGTCTTTAAAGTTGGAACAAGCTCGCCAAGACGTATGCATAATTTAAAAACTTACCTTAAGGACTATTTACCTTTACACAGTGCCCCTGTAGAAGTTCAAACGGAGCCACTAAGAGGTAATGTTAATACGAGAATAGAAAAATTAAGAAAAGGTGAGTATCATGGGATTGTTCTCGCGCTCGCCGGCCTTGAAAGACTGGCACTTGGGAAAGAGTCTAGACCAAAACTTGAAGAGCTTCTTAAAGACCTCAACTTTATGGTTCTTCCTCAAAGTACATTTCCAGCTGCCGCATCCCAAGGTGCTCTCGCCATTGAATGCTTAAAAGAAAGAAATGATAATAATGAGCTGCTGTCGGCTTTAAATAAAATTCATGACAGCGAAACTTCAAGTGAAATTCAAAGGGAACGAAAAGCATTCAACGAATATGGCGGAGGATGTCACCTAGCTGTTGGAATACATGTGAAAAAAATTGTTGGTGGATTTATTCATACTCATCAAGGTCATTCAGAAAAAGAGGGTATTGTTGAGAAACAATTTTTTGAAAGAGAATCTAATCTACCAAAACTTCCTAAAGGCAAATCTATCTTTGTTGGCCTCCCAATTGATAAAATACAAAATAAGTTTAAGTCTGAAAAAGATTGGGAACTAAAAGGCTCTAAAATTCTCTTTGATCAAATTATTCAAAAAAAGCCTCAAACGTTATCAGAAAACTTTGAAGCTGAGCTCAATAAAGGCCATTTCTATATAACAAGTGATTACTGTACTAAGGCCTTAGAAGGTATTTCAAACCCTTGCTCACTCTGGGCTTCAGGTAGCAAGACGATGAAAAAGCTGGCACAAAATGGATACTGGGTTAACGGAACAGCAGATTCATTTGGAGAAAATGAAATTCTATCGTTAAAAAAATCTCACACGATTCAGCTTCTTTTAGGAGTATCAGACAAAAACACGATCGATCACCCTTGGTGGGTTTTGACTAATGACCAAGCAAAAAGCCTGATAGGAAGATCTATCCCTGCTTACACTAGAATTGTCCAAGATAGCCCTGAGGATTATGAGAAAGAAATTCAAAATGCTCAAGTCTTTTATTGGACTAGTTATTTTCAATACGAAAAATATAAAGAGCGGTTTCCTTTTATTAGAGATCGTATTCATTGTTGTGGATTAGGAAAAACATTAGAAAATTTTAAAAAGACAAATACAATCGTAACTCCCTTTGCTCATATGGATGACTTCAAATCATGGATTAATTCTTCATCCTTAAAATAATAATTTTAAATGACGATGCAAAGATAAAAGGAACTGCCCTATGGAAAATCAAAAAAATCTTTTTGAACGATCAAAACAATTGGTTCCGGGAGGAGTCCATTCTCCAGTGAGAAGCTTTAAGGGACTCGAGTCAACTCCGCGCTTTATGGAAAAAGCAGAAGGTGCTTATATACAAGATACTGAAGGAAAATCATATATCGATTTTTGCATGAGCTTTGGTCCTTTAATTTTAGGGCACAAAAATAGTAAGGTAGAAAAAAGCCTCCAACAGGCGCTCAAAAAAGGTTGGTCCTATGGTGCATGTGAACCTTATTCGCTAGAACTTGCAGAGTATATTTTAAGTAGGATTCCTTTTTTAGATCAAATACGTTTCGTGAACTCCGGTACAGAAGCCGTTATGACGGCCCTCCGGCTGGCAAGAGGAAAAACGGGGAGAGATAAACTTCTTAAATTTAATGGTTGTTATCATGGTCATGTTGACTCAATGTTAATTAAAGCCGGCTCTGGGTTAGCGGGCACATCGACAGCAAGCTCAAAGGGTATCCCAAAAAATGTAGCCGAAGATACGCTTATTTTAGATTTAAATGATGAAAAAGCACTTCAAGAGTGTTTTGACGTTCACGGTGAATCGATTGCAGGAGTCATTATTGAACCGCTACCAGCGAATAATGGCCTTCTTATACAAAACCCTGACTTCCTCAAAAAAATAAACAGTCTTTGTAAAGCAAATGGAAGCCTTCTTATTTTTGATGAAGTTATTTCTGGTTTCAGAGTTAACTTCTCTGGTATGGCCCATGATTTAGACATCACACCTGATATTGTGACTTATGGAAAAGTTATAGGGGGAGGCCTTCCTGTAGGCGCCATCGCTGCGACTAAGTCTGTTATGGAAACTCTTGCTCCCGTAGGTGATGTCTACCAAGCAGGAACATTGAGTGCTAATCCTCTTGCCATGGTAGGAGGCTTATCAACCCTTCAACAATTAGACGAAGCTACTTACAAAAAAGTTGATGATAATGCCCTAAAAATTGAAGAGCTTTTTAACGATTGGTTTAAAAGTTATGAAAATGGTAAATTTTCTCATTATAAAATAATCAGATACAAGTCTCTTTTCTGGTTTGCTCCCAATAACTCAAACCTCAAATCAATAGACGATATTCCGCAGAACCTAACACAAGAGTTTCTTCCTCTCTTTGAGACACTTTTAGAGAAAGGTATTTATCTCTCTCCAAATGCTTATGAAATAGGTTTTGTGAGCTTGGCCCACGATTCAGAGGTTCTTAAAGACCTAGAGAGGAGGCTTTATAATTGAAAAAGAATAATAAATTACTCATTATTCTTTTTGCCCTTCTGGCACTAGTTCTTCTTGGGATAGCAACTTGGTGGTTTTACCTTTTGGTAAACCTTAAGAGTATTAATACCAAAGAAAACTTTATATCCATGGTAGCCTGGGAGGGTGCCACTTTTTTAATTTTAATATCTTTAATTTCGGCCATTATTTTTGCTTATTATTTAAAAGATCAGAAAAAAACTCGAGATGTTCAAGCATTTTTCTCCTCTCTTACTCATGAATTAAAAACGCCATTAGCGAGTATAAGACTTCAAGCAGATGTCATTAGTAATCTTCTTGAATCATCAAAAAACAAACAACTTCACAGCCTATCTGAAAGGATGATTGAAGACACTAAAAATCTTGAAACACAGATGGATAAAATCCTTCAGCTTTCAAGAATGGAGCAGGGAGGAAACCTCAATCCATCTAGTCTCGAAATTCATTCATTTATTAAAGAAACATTAAGTAAATGGAGTTTAGGTGAACAAGACTTTCAGATTAGATCGATTAAAAAGAATATTCAGGTTCTAGCAGACCCTTTTGCTTTAGAGTTGATTTTTAGAAACCTTCTAGAGAACTCGAAAAATCATTCCCCAAATGAACTTATCACGATCGACATTTCAGAAAAGGCTTCAGATACAATCCTTATTGAGTACTCAGACCAAGGTATCTTTAGAGGTGACCCTCAAAAACTGGGCACCCTTTTTTACAAACATAATTCTCCGAAAGGGTCTGGGATTGGCCTATACCTTATAAAGAAGCTTATAAAGAAGATGAATGGCCAAGTCTTCTTCAAATTGGGACCTCAGTTATCTTTCCAACTCTCTTTCAAAAGAGGAGACTCATTTAATAAAAAGAGGGCCCTTATATGAATCATTTAGAAGCTGGCCCTGGCCTCCCTATCCTTATTGTTGAAGATGAAAAGAATCTTGGAGTGACCCTTTCTGAATACCTAAGAAGTATCGGTTATGCATGCTTTTTAGCAACTAATGGTAGAGATGCTTATCAAGTCTTTAAAAAAGAAAAGCCTCGCATCGTTCTAATGGATATAGGGTTACCTGATACCAATGGACTTGATTTAGCAAAAAAACTAAGACTTGAAAGAGAAGACTTTGTCCTCCTTTTTCTATCAGCGCAAAATGACCCGGATATAAAAGTTGAAGGTTTAGAAATTGGTGCTAGAGATTATATTACAAAACCTTTCGCACTTAAAGAAATTGTAATCAGACTTAAAAGGATTTTAGAAACACAAGAAAATATTTCGAATGATCTAAACTCTTCTGAACCTATTCAAATTGGAGCGATGACACTTTTTGCGGACCGGTTTGAAATCGAAGCGTTAGACGGTCAATCTACGACTCTTTCACAAAAAGAATGCCGGATTCTCGAGCTTCTTTATAAAAATCAAAATAAAGCTGTCACCCGAGAGACCATGATTGAGAAGATTTGGGGAAGCAATCATTTTCCATCCAATAGAACTGTCGATAATTACATCGTAAAACTAAGAAAACTTTTTGATTCCGACAACTCGCCACATCCAAGCACAAATAAAATAGCTGAAATTAAAAGTGTTAGAGGCATTGGTTATATGTTGTCCCTCAAAAACGAAAAAACTAACGAGGAAAAATAGATGATTTTATTTGAAAATAGAGAAAAGACAAATGAAGGAAAAACAAAAGTCCCTGTATGGTTTATGAGGCAAGCAGGTCGTTACCACAGCCATTACCAGGGAATCAAAAAAGACTCTGATTTCATGACAATGTGTAAAAATCCTAAATTGGCCCTCGAGATAACAATGGGACCTATTGATGACTTCAATTTTGATGCTGCTATTTTATTTTCAGACCTTCTTTTCCCCCTTGAACAATTAAACATGGGGCTAAGTTATCACACTGGACCACCAACACTTGAGTGGAAAATGGACTCTCTTGACTCTTTAAAAAATCTAAAGGTTATTCAAAAGTCAGAAGAATTCTATAAATTTCAAGGAGATGCTTTAGGCTTACTTAAAAAAGCTCTTCCTCCTCAAAAGACGTTGCTCGGTTTTGTCGGTGCCCCCTTCACTCTATATACTTATGCAACAGAAGGTTCCCACGCAGGGAACCTAACCTACTCAAAGCTTGGCTTTTACGATGGTCGTTTTGACAAGTTTATGGACATCTTACTCCCAGAGCTTGAGAAAAATATGGAAATCCAAGCAGAAGGAGGAGCGGATGCTCTCTGCCTCTTTGATACTGCCGTTGGAGAACTAACCTTAGATGACTTTAAACAATTTATTATCCCAAGGATTAAGAAATTAACGGGTAACTTTAAAGCCAAATATCCAAACAAAAAAATAATCTATTATTCTAAATTAACTCACCTTAACTACCTTAAGGCTCTGGAAGATGACAACATTGACGTTTTAGGTATTGATTGGAGGCATTCAATTGAAGTTGCTCTAAAAGAACTCGGAAATGATTACTTCATTCAAGGAAATATAGACCCATCTTACTTGCATTTACCCTGGGAACAGCTTGAAAAATACGCTTCAAATTATTGGAACAAATTAATCGATACGCCAAATATTAACCTAGACAAATGGATATGTGGTCTTGGCCATGGCGTTCTTAGAACGACTCCACAAGATAATGTTAAAAAACTTGTCAGCTATATTCACGAGAATTTTAACTACTAGAGCAAAACACAATTTATGAAACTGATAAAATCTGAGATAGATTTAATGCTTAAATACCATAGCCCTGGAAGTCGGTACAGTTACTTTCCTTCGGTGAGCTATTGGAAAAACTCAGTTTCACAAAATGGTCTCATATCCCACTTGCAAAAATCTTATAATCCCAAACAAGGCATTGACCTCTATATCCACATTCCTTTTTGTGAAAGCCTTTGTACTTTTTGTGGATGTAATATAAAAATTACAAAGAATCACAAAGAGGGCATCTCCTATGTCGACTCTCTTGAAAAAGAGTGGAATTTTTTCAAAGAGAACATAACAGATCAAGAACCTAAAATATCATCCGTTTACTTAGGAGGAGGAACTCCAACTTTCCTATCAGAAAAATCCTTAGCAAAACTCTTTTCTTTTCTTTTTCCAAATGGCCCTCAAAAACTGAAAGAGGGAACAGTTGAAATTGACCCGCGCTTTGTAACTCTGGAAAAACTAAAGTTATTTAAAAAGTATGGGATAAAAAGGATATCCATTGGCGTTCAAGATTTAGACATTGATGTTTTGGAAAACGTTAACCGTAAACAATCCAAAGAAAAATTAGTGAAAGTTGTCGATTTAGCAAAAGATCTAGATTTCGAGGAAATTGCCTTTGATCTCATCTATGGACTCCCTTTTCAAAGCGTTAGTAGCTTGGAAAAAACTTTCGAATATTTGCTTGAATTATCTCCTGACTTAATTGCGTTCTACTCTCTTGCCAATGTACCATGGCAAAAGAAAGGACAAAAAGCTTTTGGCAACTTCTCCCCCCCTGGCCTAGAAGATAAATTTGCCCTTTACTTAAAAGGAAAACAGCTTCTTGAGAGTAAAAATTATTACCATCCTGGGATGGGCTTTTTTATAAAACCTGAAGGTCGTCTTGGTAAGGCATTTGAGGAGAAGTCATTAAAAAGAAATATGATGGGTATTTATTCTGGTAAGAGCAATTTTCTCCTTGGTCTTGGTGTTTCAGCTATGAGCCAAGTCAATGATGTATACTTTCAAAATGAAAGGATCTTAGAAAAATACATTTTTGAAATTGATAAAAAAAGCTTTGCGATATGGAGAAATCATAAGCAATCGAATAAAGAAAATATCACTCAAAATATTTATGAAGATCTTATAGCTGGACACAACTGTAAATTACCCAAATCCCTTATAAAAGACTTACCCTCCATCGAAAATTGGTTTCACTCATTTCAAAAAGATGAAATACTCGAAGGCTCATTAAATTCCTTTAAAGTTACTAAAAAGGGAAAAGACTATTTAAAAAATATTTATCAAACCCTAGACCATCACAAAGCTTCTTACATCTAAAGAAAATCCCCCTCCTCATTTTTTATTGACAAAAAAACCAAGCTTCATACTCAAGTACTCCCTCTATTTGCCGATAATGATCATAGAAACCTATCTCATTTTTGGGTAAAAAACATGATTAGAAAAAAAATTATTCTTTTAATTACATTCTTATCTATAAGCTCATGTCTCCCTCTTAAAAAGGAAAAAGTGCAGCTTATTTTTAGTAAGTCGGACGAAGAACGAAGAGATAAAGGACTTCCACAAGTCTCATCAATTCTATTTAAAAATGATCGTTTTTTAATTTCTGGAAAAAACCTCATTGGAGTTAAATCAATTAAAATAACAGGGAATAACTTAGATCATAAACTTAATATAAATAAAACAGACCCTTATGAAGTTGAGGCTTCTCCCAAAGGTTTTTTAGAACTTTTAACTGGAGGACTGACCTATATCTTTCTTATTGAGAATTCATATGGCCAAACACCTTTTTTAGTATCAATAAGGTTTCCAGAGAATAGTATATCAAATGAAAAAATAATAGATGGAAGTATTAATGGAGAAAAATTAAAAAAAGGGTCAATAAATTCCTCTAAGTTATCCAGCATGGGCGCCAAAGACGGAGATTACTTAAGGTGGGATAGTAAAAATAAAACTTGGGAACCAACGCCCCTAAATAGTATTCAATTTAGAGGCGTATGGAATGTTGAGAATAATCCAGATTCACCTTCAGAAGATAAAGAAATTGGACAAGTTGGAGATTTCTTTATTGTTAGTAAATCCGGTATCTCAAATATAATTAAAGCAAATGAAAGTTGGTATGAAGGTGACTGGATAATTAGCGATGGAGATAATTGGAAAAGAATAAATAATTCTGGAAAAATAACAAGTGTTTTTGGTAGGGATGGCTCAATAGAGGCAACTTACGGGGATTATAGTTGGGACCAAATAAATAAGGAAAACTCTAGAATATCTGACCTTGGTGATGTAGGAGACGTCATCCCTGCTGATGGGCAAGTTCTCACATGGAACCAAGATGAAGAAAAATGGCTTCCGTCCGACTTAAAAATTAAAAATGAAGATATTAAAGACAACTCAATTACCAATGATAAGATTCAAAATAACGCTATATCTACAGAAAAAATGAGCGATTTATCAATAAGTGGGAATAAAATCTTAGATGAGTCTATTACAAATGAAAAACTTGCTAATAATTCCGTTTCATCTGAAAAGATTGCTGATGGATCAATCATTGATGAAGATATTAACGATGGTGCAAATATCAAAAGGTCTAAATTAGAAAGTGACCCCTCAAGTCCTGGCCATATTTTAATCAATGATGAATCAGGAAATATAAGTTCGATAGAGGTTTTAGATATTGAAAGAGGGGGAACAGGGGCAAGTTCAATTAGTGCTGCCCAAAGCAACTTAGGTTTAAGGCCTGGAAGAGATGTTCAAAAGTACAGTGACCGGCTTACAGAGATATCTAAACTTCAACTTAAAGAAAATACTCTCATCGGAAGCGATGGTTCAAAAATTGTCCTTAAAGAGGCTTCCGAAATCAGAAATATATTAAACCTTGGAAATATTCAGGACTTCTATATAAGTCAAGATGGGAATATTGGAATCGGAACCACAATGCCAAGTGAGAAACTCGAGGTTAATGGCAATATAAATCTTAGAGGAAATCTTTTCATGAACTCTTTTAATATCACAGGACTGGGGTCACCAGAAAAAGATACAGACGCTGTTAATAAAGGCTGGGCAGAAAAGCAAATCGGAAATATTCAAAGTCATTTGTTTTATAGCCATCAAATTAGTGAAACTAAAGAAGTTCAAAAAGATAAGAATCTTCCAATGAATGGAATAGACAAATTGGGTTCAAAAAATATTAATGAATTCATTGAAAGAAAAGATAACGTTTTAAAAGTAAATGGTAGAGGACTTTATAAATTTTCTTTTAAGGCAAACTGTACTAATTCTCAGTCGTCTAAAATGACTTCGATAGAACTTATGATTAAGAAAAAAGATAGTAGCAGCTGGGAAACTTTAGCCAAGTCAAAAACTTTTGGAAATACACTAATTATAGCAGAAACAATTTTTGAAATTAGTTCATCAAATGATTTTGCCTTAATAAAAGTTATTAATAAAAGTGATGATAAAAGATCTTTTGAATATTTTGATTATACGGTTAATAAAATAGGTAATTTAAATTAATTTTTATGGGACTTAAAATTAGTCAATTTATTCATAAATTAAAAATTATTAATCTTATCAAAAGATTAAGGTGCCCCATATCGTTCATTATATTATTTTTATTTTCAATTGATTGTTACACTCAAAATAATTTTTCAATCATAATTCCCAATATTAGAAATAATTCCGTAGATGGAAGATCCTTTACTGACAATTCTATTACAATAGAAAAAATTAAGAATAATTCTTTATCAAAAGATAACTTATCAGGGTTTCAAATAAATGATGGAAATCTTCTTAAGTTTTACAATAAAAAATGGATATCTTCTCCTTTGAGTGGACTTAAACTAAGGGGTAATTGGAATATAGAAAAATCTAGGTCACCTGGAGGTTTGGAAGATCCCCCTCCCCGTGGTCATTACTTTATTGTTACAAAATCTGGTAAAGCATCAGTTTTAGATAGAGATAAAAAAGAGAACTGGTATGAAGGAGACTGGGCCATTTCAGACGGTAAAAAATGGCAAAAAATAGAAAATACAGGTAAAGTTTCCAATTTTATGGGAAGAGAGGGCACCATTTTACCTCAAAAAGGTGATTATAGCTTCGAGCAAATAGAAAAAGAGACCTCCAAACTCCTTGATTTTTCTGATACTCTTCCCCTCAAAGAAGAAGAAAAGGATCAAGCCGAATGTAATGATGACTGCCAGTCTATTTTATCCTTTAATTTATCCATAAAGAAGTGGCAACCTAAAATATTGGAAATTAAAGTTAAAGATATTGAAAATAATGCCATTGATTCAAGCAAAATAAATACTGGATCAATATCAGGTAATAATCTTAAAAACGACTCTGTTACAAATAGTAAAATACAAAATGGATCGATTACTCTTTCAAAAATTTCTGAAGGAGCCGTTGAAACTTATCATATTTTAAAATCTTCTCTTACTGATAAACACTTTAAATCTGATGCCTCTATAAAAAGAATTAAAATTTTAAAAGGAAGCCCAAAAAATATTTTAATTAATGATGAACAAGGCGGAAGCTTCAGTTCGATACCTAAGATTTCATTAAAAAGGGGTGGATTAGATTCTGAAAGTGAAAAAGAAGCAAGAAAAAATTTAGATCTAAAAATTGGCATTGATATTCAAGAACAAAGTGAAACTCTCTCACTTTTTTCAGATTTCCAAACAAATCAAGATGACCAGTTCTACCTTTTAAGAGGAGGGTATTTTGAAACAGTCTCGCCAAGAGGCTTAAGAGAAAAAATTAAAATGGGTAATGAAAACTCTTTTCAAATAAAACCCGGTGTATCATTTGGAATTCCAAAGTCTGGTAGTGAGAAACTGGAAGTTGATGGTAATTTAAAAGTCAATGGGACTATTTTCCTTGGAGGATATAACCTTTCATCTCTTGCTTTTCCGGAAAGAGAAGATCAGCCTATTTCTAAAGAATGGTTTGAAAATAGGGTTAAAGAGGTAACGAAAATAAAACAAACTAAGGTCTTATACTTCATCCATAGAGATAATCCTACCTCCAATGTCAATGTCGTGACGTCCTTTTAT
>DKQD01000065.1:13854-23559 GCA_002474345.1 Bacteriovoracaceae bacterium UBA7317 | reverse complement strand
AAAGCCAGAGCGTATAATTATTTTAGTAAATTTTAAATTTGGCAAAAAAATGAGAAAAAACCACCCAATTACGGCCAAAATATTGAAGATATAAAATAATAAGCTGTGATTCATTTGAAAGCCCTCTTTAAAAAACTGCTTACTAAAATTCTATTTGGCGAGATTTTATTCAATTGCTTCCACACTCCATAATAGATTTGATGTGGGAGAAGATACGCTCTCCCAATCAGTAATATTGCTTGATTTATAAATTGAACCGTTATTTCCAACGACTACAAAAAGAGAGTTACCATAGGTTACACCGTATAAATTTTCAGCACCGCTAATTGTTTCATCTGTCCAATTTGTTCCATCTGTGGAATAAATTATAGCTCCAGCATTTCCTACTGCAATTAATTTACTTGAACCATATATGATATCGTATAATTGTGATGATATTCCGGTTGTTAATTGTGTCCAATTAAAAAAATCATTAGATTTGATTACGATTCCACTGCCACCAGCTGCATATAAATACGAATTATCCGTTGTAATTCCATTTAATACTTTATTTTGACCATAGTTTGTACCTGTAAATGCCCAGGTGTAACCGTCAGTAGAGCTCCCAATCATATTAGATGTTAGACTTGATCCTCCTGCTGCTACTGCTACATATCTTGTATTTAAATACGTAACACCACTTAGCTCTCTAGGAGTAGCACTTGTTATTTTGTACCATGAAGATGTATCGGTTGATGTTAAAATTATTGAATTTCCTCCAGGATTTTCATTACCTCCTACAATAACATATAAGTTATTGTAGTAAAAAATATCCAATAAGTTTGCACTCGTTCCAGTTGAAACACTTTCCCATGAGTTCCCATCATTCGATTTTAAGAGCAAACCACTTCTTCCAACCGCATATATTTTATTATTTAGTTGCTTTACTTTAAAAATCTCACTAGATGTTCCAGATGTTCTTGTTGTCCAATTGGATCCATCTACAGAGGCAATAATTGTTCCAGACTGACCTACAGCTACGAATTTATTATCTGGAGCGAGGGCAATATTAGCGTCTGATGTCTGATCTGAGTTAACTGAAATCGTTGTTGTTGTGCTGTTATAATTAGATTTACTAAAAGATAATGAATAGTTTCCCGGAGAGAGATTAAGAAAACTATAAACACCAGATCCATTGCTTGTTGCTGAAGTACCGCTAGTACTATTTGTTACACTTACACCTGAGAGTACGCCACCAGAAGAGGAATCTGTAATTGTACCACTAATGTTACCAGTGTTTTGAGTAAGAGTAATATTACCATCTGAGGTTTGATCTTTTGTAACAGCTATTGTTGCTGTATTTGTTTGATAACCAGATTTGGTAAAAGATAATGAATAATTACCGGTAGAAAGGTTCGCAAAGCTATAAACTCCATAACCACTACTCGTTGTAGAGGTATTACTAGTATTATTTGTTATACTTACACCTGATATGCCATTACCACTAGATGAATCGGTTATGGTTCCACTTATACTGCCAAAACCTCCGCTGTCATCAGAGCTATCACTGCTTCCACCACCACCTCCTCCTGAAGAACCGCTGCATGAAAAAAAAGATAATAACATTATGACTATAAGGTTTTTTTTAAAATTTAAATTATAATTATAAAAATTTTTAAATTTATTTAACATACATTGTTCCAGTGACAAAGGCACAAAGCGATTCTTCATTTTTCTCTGAAACGCAATAAACTGAGCTTTGACAAACCTTTAATAAGTTACCAAATTTAATGACTTCTGATCGTGCAATAAGTTTTTTCCCAACTGCAGGTTTTAATAGGTTAACTTTAAACTCTGTTGTTAGAACTTCACTGTAATCTCCTGATAAGCTTAAAGCGGCGTAACCCATGGAAACATCTGCGATTGTCGTTGTAACGCCTCCATGAAAAAAGCCTTCCTGCTGGTGAAGATTTTCATCATTATAGATTTCTATTTCTATCCGACCAGGAGACACGTCTACTAATTTAGCTCCGATAAACTTTAAAAAAGATTGTTTTTTAAAGCTATCATTAACATTGGCTTTATAATTTTTTGACTTTGGTTCAAAACCTGTTGTTTTTCGAATCATTTTATATCTAATCCTTTTCAATATTCTTTAATTTTAACCTTTCTTAATAAAAATTAGAATTTTTATAGATAATTTTATATTTAAAAAAATAGAAAGATACATTTCGAATTATTAATGATGGAATTTAATACCCATTTATCACCCCTTTTTTGTAGATTAATATTGTGGGAAAGGATTTTTCTTATGAAAAAGTTTATTGTTTTCATTAATCTTATCTTTTCTCTTAATACTTTGGCTCAAGATGGCAAAGGTGAAGGAGGAATTTATCTTCTCACATCAGAGCCTAAGGTCTATTTAAAAAAACAAAACTCTTCTAATGTTACTACTTTTGAAAAGACAATTACGGATAAAAAGAGAAGGTTGGGGTTAGGTGTATATGGAATAGGCGCTGGTAAATTCTTCACTTGGGAAGGAGGAGTCTCTTATATGCCTTACAGTCTTTTAGATGATCCTTTTGCTTGGAGGCTTTCTTCAAATATTGTTGCAAGATTTTTTAATTTTTTACCTTTCAACGTTGGAGTAGGCTTCTATTATGGTTTTGGTTCAAGTAAATATAGTAATACAATATTCTATTCTGGTTATCTTGCCTCAGCTAGATTGAGGTTATTTGGACTTTTTATCGAAGGAAAATACCTTAAAGATTTTGGTGAAAGGAAGGGGTCTGGCACAGATTCTTCTTTGCTTTATTATTCGAGGGTCGAAGAGTATCAAGCCCTTATTGGTTTTACTTCAGAAGGCTTTTTCCGATAAAAGGTGTTTTAAAAATGTTTAAAATTAAAGTCGAAAAATTTGTAAAAAGTGATATAGATGCCGTTTTTAATATAATAAGCGATCATGAAAACTATACTAATTTTCCAGGAGTCACCGGTTCAGTCCTTCTAGAGCATGGAATCGAAGAAAAAAACGGGAAGGGTGCTTTAAGAAAAATAAATTTAGGCCCTATTCAATTTATCGAAAGAATAATCCATTTTGAACCACCCTTTAGGATGGTTTATCAAATAGAAAAAGCAAGGCCTTTTCCTATTATTCATGAAAAAGGGGAATTAATTTTAAATTCAGAGGGGGAGGGAACCCACATTACCTGGACATCTATCGGAAATGTAGCAATTCCTCTAATTGGATCTTTTCTCTTAGATAAAATTTTTGAACTAAGAGGAAACCAGCTTTTTGAAAAGTCTTTATCGTCCCTCGAAAAAAAGTTACTTCCACATAACTAAACGCTTCTTCATTTACTAGTGGGCTTAATTAATTTTAATTTAAAAAAATGTATTACTTTATCTTGATTTCATGCATTAATCGCTGGTTTAAAGTGACACAAAGGCAGGATGTTTATATGATCCGCCCATGTATAAATTAAGACCCTATCAGCAAGAAGCTGTTGAAAACTCCATTAACTACTTCAAGAAAAAAAGAGACCCTGCTGTCATTGTACTTCCAACAGGTGCAGGTAAAAGCCTTGTTATTGCAGAGCTTGCTAAAATTGCAAAGGGAAGAGTCCTAATTTTGGCCCACGTTAAGGAACTTGTAGAACAAAACCACGAAAAATACATTTCATATGGACTTGAAGCTGGAATTTACTCGGCGGGTTTAAATCAAAAGGAGTCATCTCAAAAGGCTATCTTTGGAAGCATCCAGTCAGTCGCTAGGGTTGAAGACTCATTTTTTAATGGTTTTACATTGCTTATTATTGATGAATGTCATCGTGTTAATTCTGAAGGCGATACACAGTATGCTACCGTTATAAAAAAACTTCAGGAAAGAAATCCTCATATTTGTATTTTGGGTCTAACAGCAACTCCCTACCGTTTAGGAGTTGGTTGGATTTATGAGTTGAATTATAAGGGTGTTATTCAGTCTGAAGAAACAAGATTCTTTAAACAATGTGTTTTCGAACTTCCTTTAGAATACATGATTAAAAATAAATACCTCACTCAACCTGTTAAAGTTGATATTCCTGTCACATGCTACGATTTTTCAGAGCTTACTGATTCTAATAGACTATACACAACTTCCCAGGTGGACGAACTTTTAAAAAAGCAAAAAAGACTTACTCCTCTTATAATAAAAAATATTATTGATATCACGGAAACCTACAACAGACAGGGCGTGATGATTTTTTCTAGCACGGTAAGACATGCTAAGGAAATTTTTGAAGCCTTACCAAAAGGACAGGCAAAAATAGTTATTGGTGACACCGAAGACTCAGAACGAGATAAAATTATAGAAGAATTCAAAGAGAAAAAGTTCAAATACCTTGTTAATGTTTCCGTTTTAACAACAGGATTTGATGCTCCTCATGTAGATGTGATTGCAATCCTTCGTCCAACAGAATCCGTCAGCTTGTACCAACAAATTATTGGAAGAGGCTTGAGGCTTCACAGTAATAAAAAAGATTGTTTCATATTGGACTATACTGGAATGGGTCACGATATTTATCGACCGGAAATTAGCGGGAAGAGACCCAATAAAACTTCAGAACCTGTCCAAGTGCCTTGCCCTCAATGTGGTTTTGAAAATGATTTTTGGGGCATCGTAAACCTTGATGGAGAAGTTGTGGAGCATTATGGTCGTAAATGCCGTGGAGGAATACAAGACCCTGTAACGCTTTCTTTTGAGCCTTGTGGTTATCGGTTTCGTTATAAAATTTGTAATAAATGTAATGCAGAAAATGATGTGACGGCAAGGGAGTGCAGGGAGTGTTCGAATATCCTTATCGATGCTGATTCCAAATTAAAACAGGCCAAGCTTTCAAAAAATGCCCATGTTCTAAGTCCTGATAGCGTAAAGATGGAAGAGAGGGTTGATAAAAGAGGTACACCTTTTTTAGATATCAAGTATTTCGACTGTGATGGAAAATACCTGTCTGAAATCCATTATTTAAATTCATCAGTAAATTTTAAAAAGTTTAACATTAACTTTTTAAGATCTCATATGAAAAGACCTGAGTTGAGTCAGCATTTTTCAAATCTTGGAGAAGTAATTAAATATCAAAAGCTTCTTAGAGTTCCTAAGTTTATCATAGCTAGAAAGCAGGACAAGTTTTGGAAAATTACAGAAAAGATTTTTTTTGAAGAACTATCCATGCACTAGGTTTTGATTTCCTTTCCTTTTTTAACTAAATAAATACCGCAAATGACGGCCCCTAGTGAAATTATTATTTTTGGAGTGATTGGTTCTTTCATAAAAAGAGAGCTTAAGATGACTCCAAATAGAGGAATAAGGTAGGCGACCTGGCTTTGAAAGAGTAGACCATTCCTTTTTAAAATATGAAATCGTACGGACCAGGCCAAACCTGTAGGAAAAAGGCCTAGGTATACAAGAGACATAACGGATTTCATGCTTGGTGTAGTACTCCAAGGAGATTCATATATCAAAAAGGGGATAAGGCATATCGTTGCCCAAATGAGGGTAGATGCCGTAACATTTTCGTTAGATTTTCCCTTTGAGCTCATTTTTATTGTAAGAGTTCCGCCTATAACATAAAAACTAGATGCCAAAAGAACGAGCAAAGCTTTTGGTATATTAGATTGATTTAAAAGATTTTTGTCAAAGAAGAGAAAAATGAGGCCCGAAAATCCTAAACAAACGCCTAGAAATTTTAAAAGGTTAATTTTTTCTTCTTTTAAGAAAAATCGTCCTATAAGTGAAGCTGTCAGTGGACTACTCCCCATGAGAAGAGCGGCTAAATTACTCTGAATCGAGTTGATACTATAACTAATCATAAAAAAGGGAATAACTAGATTGACTAAGCCTATGAGAAGAAAGGAAGACCACTCTTTTGAAAAAGCTTCAATTTTAACATCTTTGTACCAGCAATAAACTATGACTGGAATAGAACCTAAAAGGACTCTAAAAAAAGCAATGGTGAATGGTTCAAAGGAAAGGCGTGCAATCTTAATATTAAAAAATGCAGAACCCCAAATGGCACCTAAAATTGTAAGGAGGAAATAATCTTTTGATTTGACCTGATTTTGAATCATTTCTTATTCTTTCCATAGGTTTCTAGCTAACTGGAGGCTGAATTGTAATGGCGAAGAGCACTCCTCCAAACAAATTTCAAAATGAAAAGGAAAACAATACTTGCAGCAACCATACTCAAAATTAAAGGCCATTTTCCATAGTCATATAGGAAGTGTATAGGTCCACTTCCTACAAGGAGAATAGGGAGGCAGACTGTTAAAAATTTTCTGGCAATTGAAGCATAAATAAAGTTTGGCCAACGGGCCAGTTGTTGAAGCTGCATCCTTAAAAAATTTATTCCAAGTCCTTCTTTTAGCCAAAACATGCTGGCAGCGATATTGAATTCAATCACGACAAAGAGGAAGAACCCCAAGAACATGAGGAAAGGAAGAAGAACCCAAGAAAGTGGCTCAAGCTTAACTTGGATCCCATAATAAATAATAAAAGTCCAAACAACAAAAATATTGATAATAGTTGATGGTCTAAAGTATCGAAAGAAAACGCTAAAGACGGAATTTGCTGGTTTTATCAGAGCAAAATCTAAGTCACCCGTTCTGATGGAATGGGATAGTTCCCAGAAGCTTTCACTGACCAGTGTCATATGAAGATGGTCGATCCCGAGCATAAAAGAAATAAAGAAAAGAAGATGGTTTTTATCCCAAGGACCAATCATTTGTATGTGATCGTATATAAAATTAACAGAGAGGAGGGTGCTAAAATAAAAGAAAAGGTCCATGAGGAGGAGTAACGTGAAGCTTGTCCTAAAACTGACTCCGACGGAAATACTTGTTGAGACAAACTTTTCATAAACTTTAAGGTAATAAAAAATAGTTTGTTTAAGATTTTTCACTATCTACATCCCTGCACCGGTATAAAGTTTAATGCCTCTTTTCCATATAATATGGTTGATAAAGCAAAATATGATGATCCAAATTGTTACGACTGAATAACTTGCAATGAGCTCACTATTTTGTCCCATAAAGGTTTTGATTGGAAAATATGTTAAATAAGGAAAAGGTGTCCACTCGAGGATACTAACGAACCATTTTGGGTAAAGCTCTAAGGGGATTATAGCACCGGATAAAAAAGCTGTTAAGATTTCTAAAATGACCCTCAAAATCCAAGTTTCTTCAAGCCAGAATCCAACGAGACCAGTTAAATATTGAAGTGTATACCAAAAGCAACTGACGAAAAGGCAATAGAGGAAGCCAGACATTAAAATAGAGGCAGAAGGAATACTTAAAATGCCTAGAGACCAGAAGATGCAAATACTTATTGAGACAATAATGGTTTGTAAAATCTGAAATGAAAGAAAGCTTGCTGTGTGAAATTCCCAAAAATTAAAGGGGTAAATGAGAAAATTGGAAATCCTACCCAATCTAATATCCTCAGAAAGGTTTAGGGCAGAGTGCCCTTTTGCCAAAAGGCCAACGATCATGGCCCAAACGTGGTAGTCAATCATTTGAGATAATGTGTAGCCCTTGATAATTTCAACTGACTCATCAGAGTATATAGAAGACCAAAGATTGTATTTTACAAAAAAGAAGACTAAAGCTGGACCTATAACCTGAAGGAAAAAATTCATTCTGTAGGCAGTATGATTACTCCAGGAAATTTTAATTGTTTGCCACCATTTAAGGGCGTGTCCCATCTTAATTCCTTCCGTTTAATTCGTGAGGTCCATTATTCCCATTCAATTGTTTAACTATTTGGGGATTTTTCATCAAAGTTTTCATAACTCTTTCAATTGGCATTTTTTCTGTGTTAAATTCAGTTACGGGAAAGTCTTTAATAATATTTAAAGCAACACTTCTTAATTTATCCTCAGGTATTCGTAAATCAACTTGAATTTTATGAGAGTCCCATTGGGCTTCAAAAGAACTCCATAAGTCTAGAGTAGGGTCTTGGGGAGAAGAAAAGTTGAAAGTTACATTTTTCTCTTTACCTAGGATCGTTTCAAACTTTGAAAGAGGTCCATCAAAAGTTTTTTCACCATCAAAAATAAGCACGAGGCGTTCACATAAAGCTTGGACATCGGCCATATAATGAGACGTTACAATAATCGTACATTTATTTTTTTGATGATATTCTTTTATAAAATTTCTTATATTTTCCTGTGATATCAAATCAAGGCCAATTGTGGGCTCATCTAAGAAGATAATTTCTGGCGAATGGATAAGAGATGCCATTAGCTCCATTTTCATTCTCTCTCCCAGGGAAAGTTTTCTCACATGAATATGGAGGAGATCATCAACATCAAGGAGTTCACTCATGGTTTTGATTCTTTTTTGAAATTGACTTTCTTCAATCTCATAAAACCTTTGGAGTAGTAGAAACGAGTCCATAGCAGGGATATCCCACCATAGTTGAGACTTCTGTCCCATCACGAGTGCAATCTTTTTTCTAAAAAGTCTATCTCTTTCAGATGGTGTATATCCTAAAATTTTTAGAGTTCCTTCTGATGGCACAACAATACCCGTAAACATTTTCATGAGGGTAGTTTTTCCAGCTCCATTTGGGCCAAGAAGGCCAATGATTTCTCCTTGTTTAATATCCAAATTAAAATCTTTGACTGCTTTTTTTGTAATATAGTTTCTGACAAAAAGAGATTTTAAAGACCCCAAAAGCCCAGGTTCTTTTTTGTAACTGGTAAACTTTTTTTCAAGTTTTTGTGAGTAGATTACTGTCTTTTTCACGATGTTTAACCTTCATGATGAGCAAAATGGGTTTAAATTTTCCATCCATTTGAATGTGCTTCTTCGTAGACTAATATATAGATAATTGTTGTGTATGTGTATAGTGCACCTACACAACAGTGAGTTGCACATAGGATCTACATGTTGAGGTCAAAAAAAAATGAGTGATAACAAAAGTCTTCTTTTGGTTGCAGAGAAAAAACAGCTAAGAGACCAAATAAGTCAAGCACTGCGAAAAGCATATAATGTAAAAGTTGCTACAGGGGGGT
Source organism: Bacteriovoracaceae bacterium UBA7317 (assembly GCA_002474345.1). Classification (GTDB taxonomy): domain Bacteria; phylum Bdellovibrionota; class Bacteriovoracia; order Bacteriovoracales; family Bacteriovoracaceae; genus UBA7317. Next base: position 14,527 of record DKQD01000065.1, on the reverse strand, counting down.
TCCATGCGGTCCATCTGATAGAGCAAGAAACTTTCGAGCTTATTGTCGTCATTGGAGATTCACAGGATATGGCAGCAACTGAACTTATTACTCTGTTAAGAACAAACTTTAGTCAAAGAGAGCTTCCTATTCTGTTCCTCGGCGGAAAAGGAGGGACAGATATGCTAGATGCGATAGAAGTTGGTGCCAATGCTTATCTACCTTTAACACAAAACCTCAATATCCTTTTGAAGAAAATTCAAGAGCTATCTGCTTAAAAGTAGTAAATATACTACCACTTGGTTTGTTCTAGAAGCCGACCTTTTCGTTTTTTTTAGGCAAAATTTTCTCCTTTTTTATTAATTTTAAAAAAAACTCACCGATAAATTTCTTTGAAGGCCAAATAATTGGAATGGCCTTCTTTAATTGGCCAGGGGAGGCAAACTAGCTTTTGGAGTTCCCCCATGAAAATAACTGAAAAAATTAAATCTCCTACGAAAAAGACTTTAATTAAAAAGTGTCATGTCTGTGGTTTTATCATCGAGTCTGAGTCAGAAGTTAAAAAATGCTCTAATTGCAATAAGTCATTTTTACCTTTTCATTATTTCAATAAAGTTCACGCCAAAAATAGTGAAGAATTTTCAAACCTTTTTTCCCATGTCGATGAAATCAACGAAGAGGATTTGGTAAAGGG
>DKQD01000065.1:0-13494 GCA_002474345.1 Bacteriovoracaceae bacterium UBA7317 | reverse complement strand
AAATAACTTTTAAATAACTTTTAAGCCTATCATTATCTAACGCTTTGATTAATGCATAGGTTCTAGTAACTGTGGTAGAAGTTTTGAATGCAAACAACACAAAACCAACCACAAAGAAACCTTCACCCTATTATCCGAAACCTTTTTTCAAAAAGAGGCCTAGATCTCACTGAGCAAGAAGAGTTCCTCTCTTGGGACCTCAAGAAGCTTCCCGAGCTGACAGACTTGCGCGACATCACAAAAGCCGCTCTGAGAATTAAGAAGTCGATGTCCTATGGCAAGAAAATCGGTGTTTATGGTGATTATGATGTCGATGGCACAACTTCTTGTGCTTTATTCTGGCAGTTTTTTAAATCTTTGAATTATGAAAATGTTGCTTTGATTCAACCAAGTCGTTTTGTGGAAGGTTATGGTTTGCACAAAAGTTCAATTGATGATGCCATTAGCCAGGATATCGACCTTTTAATTACGGTTGATTGTGGAATAACAAATACAGAGGCTGCCCTCTATTCTAAAGAGAAAGGCTTGGACCTCATTATAACAGATCATCATACAGATGCTTGTGAGGAGATGCCTGAGGCTTATGCTATCGTCAATCCTAATAGAAGAGATGAGCCAGAAAACTCACCCCTTAAAACACTTGCTGGAGTTGGTGTCGCTTTTTGTGTTTGCTTAGAGGTAAAAAATTTATTTGAGAGTGAAGGAAAAACCTGTCCCTCTCTTTACCCTCTTTTAGAATATGTGGCCATTGGAACTATTTGTGACCTTGCAAAGCTGACTCCTGTTAATTTAAAGCTTGTTAGGCATGGGCTAAAAAAAGTTAAGGACTCTTCTTTTTTAGGGGTAAAAGCTTTCTTTACTCCGGAAGAAAGGTCGAGGCCCATCATTCCAAGCGAAAAGTTATCATTTCAAGTAGGCCCGCTTATTAATTCAAAGGGAAGGCTTGACCACCCTGAAAAAGCTCTCAAGCTTCTCATATCAGATAACTCTGAGGAAGCCTTTAGTTATTATGCCCATCTGAATGATTGTAATAATGAAAGAAAAAAAATAACCTCTGTTGTTTTTGAGGAAGCTAAAGATCAAGTTATCTCTGATTGCAGAGATGAAGACCTTATCATTAATATCGTCTACAAAGATGATTGGCATGAAGGAGTTATTGGTATTGTTGCAAGTCGCCTTGTCGAGACTTTCAAGGTACCTGCGATTGTCTTTTCCAATGCAGAAGAAGAGGGTGTCATTAAAGCATCTGCAAGAAGCGCAGGACCTCTCAATTTATTTGATTGCCTAAACCAAAACTCTGACCTCTTTATAAAATTTGGTGGCCATAAAGCAGCGGCAGGTCTTTCTATGAAAAAAGAAAACTTACCGCTTTTAAAAGAAAACTTAAAAAACCTCCTCAGAGAATTGCCACTGATAGAGAGGACGGTTCCTGAAGACTATGATTTAGAGATTACCGCTCACGAAATCAATAGCGAGTTGCTTTCACACTTGGACCTCCTAGAGCCATTTGGAATGGGAAATGAAAAACCTCTTTTTAAAGTGAGAGGTCTTACTCTTCAATCTTTTGATCTTTTAAAGGAAGTTCATGTAAGATGGAACTTCCTATCTAGTCAGAACGGACCAAATGGAAGTCCTCTACGGCTTAAAGGAATTAGTTTTAATTATGTAGGGAAGTGGGGAGTGCTCTCCCCAGACAGAATCTATGACCTTCAGTTTGCTAAAGATTCAGATTTGTCGGTCTATTGCCACCTTTCCCTAAACCGATTCAATGGAAGAGAATCTATTCAATTAATGGTAGAAAAGATTACTCTTTAAAAAAATTAGTCTCTTACAACCGTTACTTTTTTCATAACGACATCTTCTAGCGGTCTATCATCTCGGTTTGTTGCTGTTTTTCCAATCTGATGAATAATGTCCATTCCTTCAATAACTTTACCAAAAACTGTATGGTGTCCATTAAGGTGTGGAGTCGGTACGAGAGTGATAAAAAACTGAGAACCATTTGTGCCCGGTCCTGCATTTGCCATGGAAAAAATACCTTCAGAGGAATGTTTAAGCTCTGGTTGGCACTCGTCCTGGAATTGGTAGCCTGGCCCTCCAGTTCCAATACCATGAGGACAACCACCTTGGATCATAAAGCCTTCAATAACTCTATGAAAGATAAGTCCATCATAATATGGTCCTTCTTTTTCAGTTTCTTGCCTTCCTTCAACAAGATTGACAAAATTCCAAACTGTTTCAGGACACTCTTTAGCATAAAGTTCTGCTTTGAAGTTTCCTAATGTTGTTTCAAAGTCGACTTTAATACGGTCTAGGTTTTCTTTATAGTCACTTTTTGCGGCCATGAACTGCTCCTTTTTATTTATCTAGCCAAGTACTGTATTTTTGCGCGCCCGTTGAACTCCCTAGGAATTCGGCCGCGAGGGATATAAAGGTTTAATTTTTGTGTTTTTGAAAAAAATGAATCAAGATGAATGGAGAAGTGGGGAACTTTTTTATTTTTTTGGTTATAAATGGAAAACATTTCCAAGCTCATAATTTTAATGCTTCCATTTTCAAATCGATTTTCTTTTAGGAAGCGTTGAATTGAAGCCTTTGAGTAACAAAGGCTAATAAAAATAGGATAACCCCTTCCACCCTTTCTCGAGGATAAGAATCTTTTTAATTTAGATATATCTCTTTTGTTTGCTCTGTTTACCAAATTATCTATCCAGAAAAGATTAACGACAGGGTAGGCAGGGCTTTGGAAAATACTTTGATTGGCCTTTACCTTTTCAAGGGTTTCAAAAAAAATTTTTTCTTCTTCTTTTTGAGGGAGGAATTGACCATTTGTTTTTTTTAGGTTAATGCGGTAGGCTACGTTATAAAGGTTTTGAAAATGAACCGCTTTTGGGTAATCTAGCCCAAAATTTTGTCTTATCTTTTCATAGTTAAAAAACTTTAATTTGTGTTCCCTTTTACACTGTCCCGATTCAGAGAAGTTAAGCCATTCTGGAACTTCTTGCAGAAAGAATTTAGAGAGGGCAACGCTTCTGTATTGTTCACCAATAATGTGCTTTGAATAAGAAGCATTTTTCTCCTTATCACTAGAGAAGGGGTTGAGCGAACTACAGGATGTAAAAAATAAAGAAAAGAAAATGGGTATGAAGATAAATTTTCTAAATAAATTAAGCATAACTAATCTCCGACCTTGGTAAAAAAGGATAAGATGTTATCTTCTATGACTTTTAATTGCTCTAATCCATCATGAAGTTTATATCTTTGGCCCGCTCCGCTATGGTCACTTTGGCTTTTTTTATTATTAACGGGCCCAAGAGTATAAAAACCAGGTTCATTGGGATGTAATCCATTATCTGAACTGGTTTGCTTCTTTGAGGCACTAAAGTCTGCCTTAAGCCCTCCAAAAAGATGATGACTGCATTCGTAACCAGTTAAAACGGCAACTTTATCGCAGGAAATAGTTTTAATGCTATTTGAGTTGCCTCTAAAAGGAGCATCCTCTATTGTCACGAATACTTCTTCTCTATCAATGAGCTTATCTACGGAAGTTGCGTTAAAGCCACAAAAGAAAGCAGGATTTTTTGATGGCTCTTGGGGTCTTGGTATTTTGGCCTTCATATAATCTTCGAGGTCCCGCCACTCTCTTAAGCTTTTTTCAAAAGAAGTCCTCTTATTTTCAAAGGAAACTTTTCTTTCCTCTAAAAAATCATTCAGCTCTTTTAAAAAAGAATCTTTTTTTAGATTATTTAATATTTTTTGAAAAGCCTCGTCTTCCGTAGTTACAAGTGAAACTTGCATAGATTCTTTTTCTATTAAGTCTTTTACGTTTAATAAAAGCTTTCCAGACGACTCACCGCTACCAATGATCGTTAATTTTTTTATATTTTCTTTAAGTGGTAGTAAGCTTTTAAAGCTTTCAATGCCATAAAAGACCTTTTCCTTTAGAGAGAGGCTGCTTTCATTAAGGGCCAATGTAGAGGAAGGACCCATTTTTTTGGGATTTCCTAGGACCCCTGATGCATCAATGACGATGTCAAAGTCATTGAATTGTTCCATGGGTGTTTTAAGAGAGTTAATAACGTCATCGCCTAGTGAATCAAGTGTTTTTTTGTCCAGGCTTTTTTCTGAGAAGGAGTCTTCATTGGGGTTTATAAGATAGACGACTCTAAACAAATCAAAAAGTCTCGTTCTTCCTTCAATTTCTTCATCGAGGTCCAAAAATCTTTTGTGGACACGAAGGACTGTACCTCTAATGTGTGTGACTTTTTTTTGAATAAATTTTGAAAGAGGTTTTAGGTACTTTTCCCAATACTCACTAATTGAAGGTGTAAGTTCAGTATCAAAAAGAGCATCATTTGATTCACCATTTTGATCTGTGAGAACTTTCCTTCCTGCATGAGTCGTTATTTCAGACCAAGTGCCCGTCATTTTTTCTGTAGACTTTACAGAAAGATTTTCTTCTTCAAAAAGCTTTGTTTTTCCGCCCAAAGAAGGAGAGAAAATTGAAACCTCAGCTCCCAAAGTTGTTAAACGCAGAGACATCTCAATAGCAAGTGGCCCGCCGCCTATTATACCAATCTTCATCTATCCCCAACCTCTAAGTAAATGAACGGGTAGGTTTATCATTTTAGGGCCTCATTTTAAAGAGAATTAGCCTTTTTGTGCGATCTGTCAGTTAAAGAATATTCAGAAAATTCGTACAGAAACTCAATAAAACTACCAATGGGCTTGAAAGAGTCCTGAGATTTATCCAAAAGACATCCGTATCGATAAAACGCCCTCCCATCTTCGATAATTTCCTGGGCGTGTTTTATTTCAATCATTGCTGGTAAGTACGAGTTCGATGAAAAATAGAGTCTAATATTAACAACATCATCTGTTGAAAATGGACCCTTTTGACCTCTTATCGCGGGGACTTCAAATTGGAGGCCATCTCTTGATATATCGATGAGGGAAATAGGAAAAATCTCTTCTCCTTCTTCGACTTCCGCATAAACTTCAAGTAGATTATCAAACATTAACCGTTCAAATTTTCTTCGTTTTTTTTCAATGCTTTCTGATCTTTTATCTTCAAAGTTGATGACTTTATTACTCATGAAGGCCTCCTTTTAGGATCGAGATATCATCGGCTGAAAAAGAGAACCTAATAAGGGGAAAATGGTCCTTTATTTTTTTAGGGGGAAAATTTTTCCTACAAATCAAATGAGCAGTAATTTTTGGATTGTTAGGAGAGAAATACCGAAAATATTTCTAGAAGGAATAAAGTTTTTTTAAGAAGGTTTAAATGGAAACTAGTCCTAAGGGAGGACATTCACTTTCAACAATATTGATGACTTCAGTCTTTTCTATATATTTTATCATTATCGTATTAACGACATCTATCAGGATCTTAGTTGAATATCAAAATGCAGAAAAAGAAATTTATAAAGAAATGGAATCCATTATTGAAACATTTAGGGACCCATTAAGTGAATCTCTTTGGGAGTTTAATGATCTTCTTCTGAGTTCTACGGTAAATGGAATCATGAAAAACCCTATTATTAAAGGGGTTGAAGTTCGTAGTTTTTTCGGAGATTTAAAAAAAATACGAGGAATTACCAAAAATAGTGATGGTGAATTTTATAATTCATTAGATGGAAAAAATATAAAAATAAATGAAACTGATAGCGAAGAGATTATTGCTTTTAATTTTAAAATTCTACATAAAGATGCGGGAAAGAAAGGGAAAAGGGTTCTTGTAGGAAAAGGTTCTTTTTATTCAAGCAGGCTTTTTATAAAAGAAAAAATATGGCGAACTTTTACTTATATTTTGTTGTCAGAGTTCATAAAAACAATATCTATCTTTATCTTTTTTATTTGGATTTTTAAAAAAATATTGGGAGATCCATTAAAAAAATTAACTTCTTCAATTGAGAGGATTGATCTGAATGAAATAGATAGTGGGCCAATTAAGGTTTTTGAAAAAAATGAGGGAGGAAGGGAACTTACTATTTTTCAGGACTCATTTAATAAAATGAAAAAAGACTTAAAAGAAACTCATGAGTCACTTAGAGATTATTCATCTTCTTTGGAAGACAAAGTTGAAAATAGAGCTAAAGATCTAAAAAATCTTCTTGAAAACTTGGGACAAGGTTTTATGGTTTTTAATAAAGAAGGAATTGTTCAACCCGGTTGCTCTAATGTAACCCTTCAATTATTTGGTTGTGATCCTACAAATAAGAAATTTTCGGAAGTTCTTCAATACAAAAAAGATGATAAATTATCTTTAGATAGCTGGATTAAAAATGCTTGGAAAGGGAAAATATCTTTTCGAGAGATTGCCCCACTTGCTCCAAAATCTTTTGAAAAACTTGAAAGGTTTATAGAACTTGAATACAGACCAATTTATAACGAAAAAAAGGGCGCAGAAAAGAAACTTGAAAGAGTTATTTGTATTGCCTCAGATAAAACAAAAGAGAGAGAGTTAGAAAAAATTGCAGATAAAGAAAAGTCACAGGCACACATGATACTAAAAATTATAAGTGATAAAAATGGATTTAACAGCATGATCAGGGAGGTTAAAAGAAATATTAGTGATATTAAAAGGGATATAATAGAAAAAAACGAAAAAATAGACCTAAAAAATATATTTAGAATTATGCACACTTCAAAAGGCGCCTTTTCATCTTATTCGATGAAAGAGCTAGCAAATCTAGCACATAGATTTGAAGATCAAATTTTAAAGATTGAAAACAATGATATTAACCTAGATGAAGATTCAAGAATGTTTAATAACCTTAGGACTAAGATAAATTACCTTGAGGAAAAGTTAGAAAACTTTTTGGAAGAAAATAAAATGGTTCTTGAAGGTGGTGCTGAGTCTGGAAATGGTGTTAAAGAGGAACAATTAATAGAAAAATTTAAACAATTTATTCTAAAAAGAGAGGGTGATAAATCTAAGATTTATCAAGATTTCACCGGTGAATTTTATTCAAAAAAAATATCGGAATGTTTTGAGAGGTTTATCCCTATTGTGAAGGAGCTTGAAGAAAGATTAGGTAAACCAATAACTCTTAAAATAGAACAGAGTCCTATAATTGTTAATTTCCAGTTTTACGAGCCATTTATCCTTTCATGTATTCACATCTTTAGAAATTGTGCTGATCATGGGATTGAAGACACAGAAGAAAGAATTGCAAATGGTAAAGAAGTAAAGGGTTTAATCACAGTAAGATTTAAAAAAGTCATGAATGATAAAATACAAATAGCTATTAAAGATGATGGAAGGGGAATCACCCCTAAAAAAATAAAAGAGGTTGTAATAAGCAAAGATATTTTGTCTGCAAAGGAAGTTAATAACCTACCTGATTCTAAAATTCTTCAACTTATTTTCCACGAAGAGTTTTCATCAAAAGATGAAGTAACCGAGTTCTCTGGCAGAGGGGTCGGGTTAAGTGCAGTTATGGAAGAAGTCAAAAAGTTAAATGGGAATATTTTGGTAGCTTCAAAAGATGGGTCAGGAACATCATTTATGATAAGCCTTCCTCTCATTCTGAGTTAATTTTAAAAATCACATTTTTTTATCCCAAAAAGGTGTCTTTGATATTTCATCTTTAATTTTTGTAAAAGACTCTAATCTTGAAAGTATAATTTTTTCTTCATAACCCTCAAGGCCTAGGGAGTTAAAATGGCACCCTTTAGACTGTTCTTCATGTTGGCAATCGTTAAATTGGCAGCGGACTATATAAGGATGAAGGTCTGGAAAAAAGTCAATGAGGTCCTCCTCACTCAAGTCTTCCATGGAAAAGGAGCGGATGCCGGGAGAGTCAATTAGTGAAAAACTATTGCAATCAATAATTTCTGACCATGTTGTTGTATGGGACCCTTTTCCTTTTTTACCTACAGCTTTGGTTTTGAGTTCAACCTTACCACCACTAAATGTGTTAATAGATCGACTTTTTCCAACCCCTGATTGACCTACAAAGATGGCCGTTGAGCCTGAGAGACGCTCTTTAAGGTCATTAAGACCCAAATCTAGAAATCTATTTTCATATTCAGGGAATTTAGCAGAGACTTCAAAGCACTCTACGTTGAGGTGCTTTAAACGGTCCCTTTCAAAGTGGATATCTAAGTCTTTTGGGTTGTACTCATCCATTTTATTAAAAACAATGAGAGGTTTTACATCCCATTGGATGGCCCTAACGAGGAAACGGTCTAAAATACCTCTTTTATAGCGGGGTTTTGAAGTTGAATTGACAATGACGATATAGTCACAGTTTGCAGCTGTGACTTTCTTCTTTCTCTCTCTTACAATGACTCTGTAAAGTTCATTTCTTCTTTCTTCCACTTCATGAATTTCGTATTCGCCTTCACCCATTTTTTCTAAATAAACAAAGTCACCAACAACAATCGTTTCATCTTTTTTTAAAAGTTTTCCTAAAGCGGTGGCGAGAACTATTTCTCCAGTTGTTTCCAGTTTACACGTAAATTCTCTTTTTGAAGAATGATAAACTCTCGCCTTAATCATTCTTTTTTCCTCTACTCAAATTGAGAAAGCCTTGTGGAAAAAACTGATTTTTTGGATCTAGGTTTTCTTTAAGGTAACGGTACATTTCTAGCTGAACCTTTGTTAAAAAAGGAGCAATAAAGTCTTGCTTTAAAAGGCCTATTCCGTGCTCAGCAAAAGGCGAACCATGGATGGACTTTATTTTTTTATAAAACTCCGTAAGGAGGTTTTGGCATTTTTCTTCCTCTTCGGCCAGAGGTAAAAAGTTAAAATGGAGATGTCCATCCCCAAAATGGCCAAAAAGATTATATGAAATGCCTTTTGTGGAAAAATCACGATAATAACTGATAAGAGTTTCAAAGGATTCCTTTGGAACCTGGACATCTGTCCCTTTTTTCTTCACTCCCCGCCTTTGATTGACTTCCGAAATAAACCTTGGAATCAGCATCCTCAGGTGGTGGCATTTATCCCCATTCATTTCAAATATATTATCATCCGGAGTAAGTGTTAGAGTGGGGATTAAGTTTTCGATAATAAGGTCAAAACTTGAAAGTTTAACCTCTAGAAAGATGACATCGTAACCAGCAGGTAAAGGCTTTTCCTCATCTGGAAGATAGGAAAGACAATTGTGGTCTAAAAGTTCAACAGAAATAAGGTGATCTCTAAAGTTTTGGGCATTATAAAAAATTTCCAAATGAGGTTTAACGTCTTCTTCCCATTTTGGGAGTTTTATAAAGAGGAAGCGAGTTGTTTCATCTTTAATTGTTTCAAAATGGGCCCTCGTCACAACCCCTAGTTGACCTTCCATTCCTACCATCAGGTCTGTTTCCTTTTCAAGCCTGGGAAAGGGAGCATTTTTAAAACCATCATATTTTTTATAACTGTCTTGATAGGCTTCAAGGATCTTTTTTCCTTCTTCAGATTGGAAAAGGGGATGATTAATCAAAAGGTTTTTTGAATAAAGAGTCTGTTCTTTACCCTCAAAATTAAGGTATTCAATTTCTGTCACATGCTCCCTTAAGGAACCAAATCCAAAGGACCTTTCACCAGAAGCTGAAGTCGCAATTCCCGCTAACATACAGGCCAGTTCTTCAGTGGGAGAAACCATGATATTTCTGCCGTGGCTCAAACAAAAGCCTCTTGCATCCTTCCAGGTTACTGGGCCTTCTATTTCTAAAGCACCTTCACGAGCAAAGTCCATTTTTTGGGGCAGCGCGTTTAAATCTCCCATGTAGAGGTGTTCAAAGCCCTTTCCCTTGAGTGCTTTTCCAAGGTTGGGGTAAGGAATGACTGTCGACGTGCCAGAGGCGTAAAAGAGGGTTTCGGCATGTGATTTAAGGTGTTTCTTTAAATCCTCTTTCTTCCTAAAGGCTTTTAATTGGATCTTCATGGTTTTATACTAATCTATTTTGGCGTGGAAGGACAGTCTAAGAGGGACTTTAATCCTTGACATGTAAGCCCCTCTCCCTTAAATTACCGCCTACCGAGGGGCCATTTTAGGCTCACAAATATCGATGCAGTCGTAGCTCAGCTGGATAGAGCATCCGCCTTCTAAGCGGACGGTCGCAGGTTCGAATCCTGCCGACTGTGCCATATTCGCACCCCCAATAAATTTTCCAAGTACCTCTAAATTAAACGCTTATTTCCTTTTTTATACCAAAAATTCCCTAAAATTTAAGTTTTCGCAGTTTCTGCAGGTGTTTTGAAGCTTTTGCTTTATATTAGGGGGGCTGACTTTATTGAGGAAGAACTAAAACCCCTGTTTTTTAGAGGCTTTATTATAGGTATTAAACTTGATTTACAGTAGTTACAAATTTTCTTTTTGTATTAATTCTTTTGTAATTATGTATTCTTTCGTAATAGCCGTGACCTTTAGTTTCCATGAAAACAATAAATGGCAATGCTAATAGAAGCTGCAAGCAAAGAGTCTCCAGGTGGGAAATATCCCACTTAAGGTATTCCACACAGTCACTAACTAAATGGTAAATAGAGAGACTTATTAATAACTTGGCAAAGCTTTTGTATTCCCAAAGTATGTACGCAAGGAAAAAGCCAGAAAGGAAAACGAAAAAGCCTTCCGGATAAAAGCCGAATAACTTCTCTATTCCCTTAGCAAGAATGACTCCTGGTATATGACAGACAAACATCACTGATATACCTAATGCTAATAAGCCTAAATATTTAAATAAACCTTTTATGTTATTCATTTTAAATATCCTCCGATTTTAATATCAGCAGCAACCTCGTAGCCTAATTGCTCACAAGTTCCCTATAAATTAGCCATACAAATAAAATTGGAGCAGGCACTGATATCCAAAATAAATCAGGGTATTTATTATAAAAATTAAACATCATATAATTCTTCTTTTCCAAAAGGATTGATATTATACCTAAAACCAAACCTAAAAAAAGAGCGAATTCTTTACTGAATATTGTGACGTCGAAATACTGAAGGGCAACTATTCTAAAACTGAACACAAGACTAATCATGGTAATAAAACCCATCAATATGACATAATTTTTTTTCATAGTAAGTTTCCAAACATTAAATATCAGCGATATCAAAAGGAATGTCAGGCGTCCATATACCTGCAGTTATAGAGCCGCCTCCAGAGCCAACTCCACCACCTCCGTTACCATTCCAGCCGTAGGAGTTTGATACGAAAGAAAGTACAACTAAAGAAACCATGATTATTTTTTTCACTACTACCTCCCCTCCATGTCATCGGACAGAATCATTGTAAAAATTGGCTCAGTCCGCTCCCCTTTATCTTCTTCCATAATACTGGAAACATCCTTCATTGCATTAGTTAAAACCTGAATCACATCTCTTCTTGCTTCACTGGAGACCTTGTTCCATCTCAAGTTGAAGATATTTTTCCCGTTTTTAAAATTGGATTTTTTTACAAAATTAAAAAAGGTTGGGGCAAACTTCAAACCGTTGTCGATATCGACTTGGTAATTGTCATTCGTATCAACCACAATTCCGTTTACTTCAGCAACGACCAACTTCTCTTTTAAATCTTCAAGGGCTTGTAACCCTGCTAAACCAAAGTTCTCTTTAATGAAGTCAACGGTAGTCCCGTCGTCGTTCTGACTTAATACAAAAACTTTGAAGTGCGTATCACTCACTAAAGCCTTGTTTAAAATTTCATTATCGCTTGTTCTGATTATTTCTTCTTCGTCCGAAAGAATAAGCCTAAAACTCTTCTCAAGAGACATTCTTATCAGGCTGTTTTTCTGAAGCGAGTTCAAAATCGTCTTAAGACCTCTCTTCTTTGTAACGTGCGCTGCGATCTCTAACAGTGCATTTGCAGGGATATTCTTAATCTCACCGAGATAATATCTTCTAGCTGAAGAGTAGTTTATAGTTGTGCCCTCAACAAGTTTCTCTAAGGATGTGCTGTCTCTTAATAGCCTTTTAACTTCTTCACAAAGAGTCATTAAATAGCTCCTTTATTTTTGGGAACAAAATTAATATCACTTTGTCACCTTTTTTCAATATGGAGAACTTCAGTGTGGAAGAGTTTTCAAAGTGCAAATATAAAATTAGACGAAATTTCAATAACTTACGACAAAAGCTTTTGATTAGGCTCATTTAGTGTTTTTCACCCTGGAATTTTTATCTAAATCAACAGTATTTAGACCTTGATAAAGACCTATATTTTTCCATTTTGAAAACCATACCCCCTTCCATAGAGGAAGTATTTTAAATCGAAACGCAAACCTCAATAGCCACCCCAAAAATATTTTTCTAGCGTTTCCCTCATCAAAAAGGGGGATTATATGAAATTTAAAAATGCTGTTATTTGCTTCTCTTTAACCGTTACTTCTATTGCTTGTGCTTCTTCACCTGACAAAGAAATTATTCAGATGATTGAACTTGCTAAGGAAACTAGAGCAATTACCAATTATGAGAGGAATCTAGCTGTTTCAGTTATTAAGAAAAAGAGGAAGTTGGGATTATGTGAATCCAAAAAGCCTTGTTACAAACCACAGTTTATTACTGATTTAATTTTAGGAAACACCACATTCCATGAAAAAAATCTAATAGATGATTTCCTTGGTGGCTTTTTTGAAGAAGAAAAAGATTTCATGAAAGATGTGGGCGATAAAGTTAAAGATGTGGGAAGGAAGATTAGGAAAAAGTTTGACGAAAACCAGAGGAAAAGAGCGGAAGGCATTGCTGAAAATTACAAGCCCCATACCAGGGAAGCGAAAGAAAGAGAGAGAAAAAAAAGATTAGAAGAACACAACAAACTAATAGAAGCTAAAGTAGGAACAGGAGTTTAATTTGTTAAAGGAATTTCTTCCAAACATACTAGCAGTTGAGGCAATTCACGCCATGGGTATAAGTGAAGGAGTCGCTGAATTCATAGCTATAGTAATGGCCTCAATTCTCATAGTTTTACTCAAAATGGGATTTGATAAACTATCTAAGATAAAGGGTTCATAAGGAACCCTTTTCTTAGTTTAAGAAAATTTGGCGGTTAAATATGAAAAAGAATTTTAGTATATTTATAATTTTTGTTTCTTGGCTTAATATTTTTTATATAATTACAAAAAATGCTCTTGAGTATTTTAATGCCAAAGCATACAGCAATGAGACCGCTCTTTTTTCTGGGTTTGTTTTGGCCATTGCTCTTACCTTGATTGAAAAAAATAGAGACTATGCGTTTAAAATTTTTAAAAAGTATCCGATGCTTTTTTGGTTTTTATTGCCTGGTACATTTTTAATTTTATTTTTAGTTTATCAGGATTTTATGGAAGGCTCTTACAGGTACATCAATAATTAATTTTCTATCAAGAGAAAAAAGGATAATAGTTAGACCTCAAATAAACAAACAGGAGAAACTAAGAAAAATATTTTTTTATTAGTTTTTGTATTGTTGTTTTCTAATTAGGTTTTCTCTCGTTTAACAAAAGAAGCTTTGGCAATTGAGGCAAGTAAACTTTATGATTGTAAGTGCATTGGTATAAACCTTGAATATAGCTAGGAGCGCAAAGTA
>DKQD01000056.1 GCA_002474345.1 Bacteriovoracaceae bacterium UBA7317 | reverse complement strand
AAAATACTCCCAAGGAGCCTCACCTAAGTCTAGTGTTAGTAGAAGACTCTGACGAAGAGGACTTGATAAAAGAAAGCAGTAATAAAGAAGATTTTAATGATTCAAGCGAAGACAGAATTGAAGAAGAGGAGGAGGCTTTGGCTGAAAAGGATGATAACTCTGAAGAACCTCAAGACGGAGTCCCTCTAGATGAAATGGAGCTTGAAACCACAGATGACACTGATATTGATTTAGATAAGAGCGGATCAATTGAAGAACCTGATAAAGATGATGGTGATGATGGAGTTCTTCAATTTGAAGGAGTAGAGGCAGATCATAATTCTATAAATTTAGGTGAAGGTCATGATGGTCTTGAACTAAGTAATGAAGAAGGTAATAACGTTGAGCCTTTGTATCCCGAATCTGATGAGGATGCTGCTTTCCCTGAAGGCGAAGACTCTGCATTTCCAGATCTTGAACAAAGCCTTTCATTATCTTTAAATGCAGAGCACCTAGAAAACACAGAAAACTCAGACGGCATATCAGATGATTTAGGAGATTCGACTGACCCTATGTTAGATGAAAGACTGGGTGAAGATATAAGTACCTTAAGTGAGCTGGAAGACTTAGGAGAACTGGAAGACTTAGGTGAATTTGAGGACTTGAGTGAATTGGATGATGAAGAAGAGCTTGATGATGGTGGAACATTAAAATTAGATGGAGGCGTTTCCTTAAATAAGGCACCTGCATCGGTTGATAGGACAACGCCTGCGGATGGTGCTTTACCGTCTCGAAACTTAGAATTAAATGAAGGGCGGGTCACCCAAAAAGAAGCTTTTTCTGATTTTGATTCGGATCAATTGACTCGTTTTAAAGTAATCGTACAAGAGTTGCGTATTGAAAGAGATACATTGCTCGAGACAATTAATTCTCTCGAAAGTGAAAGTGAAGGCCTAAAGCAAAAAAATAGGGGACAAAGTGCAGAGATTGAGGAACTAAAAATAGAGCTTGAAGTTATGAAGCAAAGGCACTACAAGGAGAGTGAAGGTCTTAAAGAGAGGCTTTCTTTAGCAGAAAGAAAAAATTCCGTGCTTGAGGAGAAATATAAGCATTATAAAGCTCAACTTGATGAAGTAAATCAAAAATTCAGGGTAAATTTTTCGCAAGTTAGAAAGAGAGAGCAAGAGTTAGAAAGTCGTTTAGAGCTTGTATCTATGGACTCTGCATCTCAACTTAAAACTCGTGATGAAAAAATTATGGATTTGAAGAGAAAGATAGATTCTTTAGAGTTTAATATGGAGACTTTAGAGTCCTCAGAACAAAGGTCTAAGTCTGAAACAAAAAAACTTGAGCGCAAGCTTTCTCATGTTATGGAAACATTGAAAAGCTCCCTAAATCAATTTAAAGAAGATGAAGACTCTCTTTCTGACTCAGATTAGGTTGCTAAGGTTTTGGATGCTAAAGGAGATAGAAGTTAAAGTCGTGGAGTAAAGTGTTGGACCAGAATCTCTTTTACAAAAATTTAATTACTTTTCTTTCAAGTCTCAATATCGAATGGGGAGTTCCAGAGTTATATAAAAAAATAGATTTTTTTCTTCGTGATGAGCTTTCTATTGATCCACTTTCCGTTTTTTCACTTTCCCGACAAAACTTAAATCATAAAGGTCCTAAAGGTTATAAACCTCAGTTAAGAAGGGTATACAGAAGCTTTGAAAGTTTAAAGATGTTGGAATCTAAGAGTTTTTGTGAATTTATGAACTTCGTTGATTACGATGATTTTTCAAACAGAAGATGGCTTTTTGAAAGAGGGAAATATAAAACTTACTTTGCTTTCCTATTTGGCGAAAATCACGAGCAGCTCGTCGTAGGTTTTGGGCAATTTGACGAAGTTTCAGTGCAAAATGAAGAAAACTTAAAGCTTGTCTCCAATTCTTTAGATAAAATTTATGGCAACTTTCAAACTTATGAAAGAGTTGTTGAACAAAATACTTTAGTTCACCTTGATGATGTAACGGGGCTATTTAATCAAAGAAAATTAAACAATGATTTGGACAAATGGGTTTGCCGTTATAACTCTTTTGGAGAGACTTTTGCTGTTCTTTTCATAGATATAGATCATTTCAAAAACGTAAATGATGGACATGGACACTTGGTAGGGACTCAAATCTTGGCCGAAATTGGGGCTTTGTTAAAGGAAGTTCTGAGAAAAAATGATCTCATCTATAGGTATGGCGGAGATGAATTTGTCTTAATAATTCCTTATGCTGATAAAGAAACCTCTCAAAAAATAGGGGAAAGAATTTTAAAAAAGGTAAAAAATAAGGAATTTGTTTACCCTGGTTCCAACAAAGGTTTTCGCTTGACTGTTTCTATAGGGATTGCGCTTTTCCCAGAAAATGGAAATAGTCGTCATGAAATATTGGCCCTCGCCGATAAAATGATGTACGCGGCAAAATCATCAGGAAGGGGAACAGTCCGCATGGCCTTAGATTATTTTGAGCAACAATAAATTAAAAAAAAATGATTGTTTTAGTTGTAAGTGATTTCCATCTCGGAAAAGGAAAATTCTTCAAAAACGGACAGATTAATATTCTGGAGGACTTTTTTGAGGATGACCGGTTTGCTGAATTTACCCAGTACTATAGTTCTGGTAAGAACTATAGTAATAATATTCACCTCATTTTAAATGGGGATATCCTAAACCTTATTCAAATTGATATTGAGGGTTGCTTTAGTCATATTATTGATGAAGAAGCAACTATTAAGGCCCTTGAATTAATTTATGCCGGTCATAAAGGTTTTTTTGAATCTTTGAAATTATTTCTTTCGGCTCCAAATAAAAAATTAACTTATGTCATTGGAAACCACGACATTGGGATGGGGTTTAAAGGCTCTCAAACAAGATTTAAGGAGCTTGTTGGGAGTGAAAATATTGATTTTTGTTATGATATAAATATCCATGGAATTCATATTGAGCACGGGCACAGGTTTGAAGTTATAAATACTGTTCCACCAGAAAAAACTTTTATGATGGGGCCAAATAATAAAGAAATATTAAATCTTCCTTGGGGAAGTTTATTTTGTATTTCCGTATTACCTCAATTAAAAAAAGAACGACCTTTTATTGATAAAGTTAGACCGATGTCATCTTACATTAAGTGGACGCTTATCCATGACTTTGCTTTTTTTATCAAAATGCTCGTTATTGTCATGAAATATTTTATTAAAACCAACTTCGATACCTACAATAAGCATCTTAGAAACTTTAAGACTAACTTAACAATTTTGAAACAAGTGACTATATATCCACGTTATGAAAGTAAGGCAAAGAGCATACTGAGAAAACGAAAAGACATTCACACTGTTGTTATGGGTCATACTCACGTTGCTGAATGGAGGCGTTTCCCTGAAGGGAAATATTATTTTAATACAGGTACATGGAATATGATCCCTTCGATAGATGCTGCACTTCATGCAAATACAGCTACATTGACTTATGTCCTCATCGATGTTCAAACAAAAACGAATACTCCTAGGGAAGCCTCCCTAAATGTTTGGCAGGGAAGCTGGAGGCCCTTTATTGAAGAGATTAAGCTGAGCGGTTAAGACTTTCTTACTTCTTTGTCGTTTTTTTTGTTGTCTTTGATGTTTTTTTTGTCGTTTTTGAAACTTTTCTTTTTGCTGTTTTCTTTTTTGTAGCTTTCTTTTTGACTGAACTTGATTTCTTTCTAGTTGTTTTCTTTTTCGTTGATTTTTTATTCTTCGATTTTATCGTAAATTTTTGAATCTTCTTTTGAAGTTTATCAAGTTCTTTTTTCTGATCTTCTATAAATTTTGTTATCCTCTTAATCTCTTTTTTCAGGGTAGAGTCAAGGACTTTTTCAATATGATCTTTCTCTTTGTTAAACTTCTTTTTTAGACTTTCGACATCTTTATCAACTTTCTTATTAAATTGGGATTGTGAGTCTTTAACAAAAGAGCTTAGCGATTTTTGTATATCAATGAATTTGTTTTCTTTTAGAGATTTGTAGATATTTTTTTTCAATTTCTTCCAAGTAAGAAGAAGTTTTTTTATTTCACTAGACTGTGCCATGATTCTCTCCTTGAATGGCCTAAATGTATATCATTCTAAAATGTCTAAATAGTTGGGGGGATGGTTTACTCCACCCGCTTATGGGATAGTGGAATCCTATAACCAAAGCCGAAGCTTTTCGCTTTCAATTTGATTATAGGACAAAATTGAAACCTTTTAAACTCCGATTTTTGATAAAGGTGAAAAATTTTACTCACTTCTTTACTGTCATGGCCTAAGTTGACAAGTTCGTTTGGCGACATTCTGTAACTTAGGAGCCCTTCTAAAATAGCATCAAGTCTTTCATAAGGAGGAAGGCTTTGAGAGTCCTCTTGCCCTTCTCTTAATTCAGCTGTAGGGGGTCTAGAAATAATTTTTTCTGGGATGATATCTTTATATTTCTTATTGATATATCGAGAAAGTGTGAATACCTCGCTTTTATAAAGGTCGCCAAGAGGACTTATGGCACCAACACTGTCTCCATATAGGGTTGAGTAACCAACAGCTAACTCTGATTTGTTAGAAGTATTTAAAACCATTGCATTTGTCTGGTTAGATCTAGCATAGAGAAAGCTTCCTCTTAATCTACTTTGAATATTTTCGTCTGCTAATCCATCAAGCTCGGACTGGAATGACTCTCGGAAAGAGTTTCTTACAGTGCTGTGTATAAACTTTATAGGAAGTTGGTGGAGTGGAATGCCGAGGTTTTTACAAAGCTCGGAAGAGAGCTCCCAACTTAGGTTGGCAGAATAAAATCCTGGCATATATAGAGCTTCAACTTTTTGCCCCTCTTTTAAAAATAGCTTCATGAGGGTTAAGACAAGGGCCGAGTCTATACCCCCTGAGAGGGCAACAATAAAATTATTGAGTCCACATTTCTCCGAATATTCTTGGATGCCAAACCTGAGCGCCTCAAGAATTATTTTGCAATCCTCATCATCTAGGGAGCTAAGTTTTGTAGGAGTCGTGGTCTTGTCTAGTTGAGGGTCAAAAAACCACTCCCAAGTGTTAACCTTATCTTTGGAAGATATAGATGAATCTTTTTCTTGATCTATCGTGTGGGCCTTGTTTTCTGACTCATTAAAGGCTAGGGTCAGGCAATCATTTTCAAAAATTTTTCCTTGGCAAAGGACTTCTTGATGGTTTGTTATAAAGCTCCCTCCATCAAATAGAACCTCGTCTTCTCCTCCTACTCTATTACAATAGGCCATAGGAGCATTTAGTTGTTTTGAAATTTCTTGGGCCCTCATAATTCTTTTCTCTAATTTATTTAAATGAAAAGGACTGGCACTTAAATTAATAATAAGGTCCAAAGAAATATTTTCCTTTTGGCAGAACTCAGAAGCTTCTTGTATTGGGTCTACTTTGTAAAAATGACTGGGCCACATATCTTCGCAGATAAGAAGTAGAATATTTTTACCTTGAAAGCTCCATACTTTGAGCTCATTTCCTGGAGCAAAATATTTTCTTTCATCATAGATGTCATAATTAGGTAAGAGGCGTTTTGTATAAATCGGCTTTATTTTTTGTCCTGGTTTAAGCTCGAAAATAACGTTTTTAATTTGTGTAGGAAGTCCTTGGTCATCGAAACTATAATCGAGACCTCCAATTAATAAGCAATGTCCTTCGACCTCTTGGGGGCTTTTACCAAAATAGGAGAGTGACAATTCATTTAACTTATTAATGAGCTCTCTATATGAATTGATAAAGCTTTTTTGGAGGCAAAGGTCCTTGAGAGGGTATCCGGTAAGAAAGTTTTCTGGAAAAAGGTGGAGTATTGCTTCAGACGATTTGTTTTCTGTGTTTTTTTGATTAAATAAATTTTCTAGAGATTTTAAAATTCCTTTAAAATCAGCTGTTTGATGATGAGTTTGGTGAATCATTAATTTCATGAAAGGTCCTTCCCACTAAATGGCATATACAATGCCTTTTCTCACTGCTAAAAAACGGCTTTATGGAAATACATATTGCTCCATTAAGATTTAGGGGAAGGAAATATCATGAATGTCGCAAATGATAAAAAGGTTTTAATTGTTGGTGCAGGGCTCGCTGGAAGTGATGCAGCTTATTATTTAGCTGAAAAAGGAATCAATGTTGTTTTACTCGAGTCAAAAAAAATAAATCCTAACCCAGCTCAAAAGTTAAAAACTAGCGCGGAGCTTGTTTGTACGAACTCCTTAAAGTCCACCGTTCCAACAACGGCCCATGGTCTTTTAAAAAGAGAAATGAAGGCCTTAGGAAGCTTAGTTTTAAAAATAGGTGAGGAAACGAAAGTTCCTGCAGGCGATGCATTAGCAGTTGATAGAGTTTTATTTTCAAAAAAAATCGAAGAAACCTTAAATTCGCACCCGTTGATTGAGAAAAAAGACTGTGATGTTGATGATCCTATTGAAAGGGCAAAGGAATTTGGCTGTTCGTATATAATCGTGGCGACTGGACCTCTGACGACTCCAAATATGGAGTCGTGGATCCAAAAATATGTATCTGATGATGATTTTTATTTTTATGACGCAATCGCCCCTGTTGTGGACGCAGATAGTTTGGATTTTTCTAAGCTTTACTATAAGGATCGTCACAAAGAGTTGCGGGAGGATGATGTTGAAGGAGCTGATTATTTAAATGCCCCAATGAATAAAGAGCAATATGATGAATTTATTGATGAATTGGCTTCTGCTGAAAAAGTACCTGCTCAGAATTTTGAGGAGTTGAAATATTTTGAATCATGCCTCCCTATAGATACAATGGCATTAAGGGGAAAAGATACCGCCAGGTTTTCCTGCATGAAGCCTATAGGGCTTGAAGATAAAGAAGGAAAGCGTCCGTACGCAGTTATCCAATTACGGAGAGAAAACCTTTTGGGCTCTTCATTTAATATGGTTGGTTTCCAAACAAGGTTGACTTACAAAGAACAGTTGAGAGTTTTTAGAATGATTCCTGGTTTTGAAAATGCCACATTTAATCACTTGGGAAGTATCCACAGGAATTCTTTTTTAAATGCAAGAAAACTTTTAAGTGACGACTTAAGTTGCAAAAAGTTGCCAAACCTTTATTTCGCCGGTCAAATTACAGGTGTTGAAGGCTATACAGAAAGTGCTTCAACGGGACTTTATGTCGCATGGCAAATTGAGCGAAGAATAAAGGAGCAACAAGTTAAGAAATGGCCTTTAGAAACAGGCCTAGGAGCTTTAGTAAACTATGTCATGACAGTGCCTAAGCCCTCTCCTTCTAATATCAATTTTGGACTTTTGCCCCCAGTAAAATTAGAAAAAATGAGAGGAAAAAGATCTGAGAAGAAGAAGCTTAAAAAGGAAAAAGCAGCTCTAAGAGCTGAAGCTGTTTTGAGTGACTTTTTCGCTGAAACAAGCCTTTATAATTAAGGAAGCTGTGGTACATTGCTATTGATTTTTAAAATCAATAAAGAAAAGAGAATGCTATTGCCAAGATAAGGATAAATCTATGAATTCTTCGCAAAAACTTCCTGAATCCCTTGATGGTGCTACGGTTCTTGTCGCTGGGGGGGCTGGTTTTATTCCTTCAACTTTGTCTGAGTTTTATTTGAAAATGGGGGCAAAGGTTATTGGAATTGACAATTTTATCACAGGAAGTCGAAGTAACCTTGAAAAACTTTTTAAATACCCAAAATATGAGTTTCATGAAATGGATATTGTTCAGGGACTTCCAGACTTTTCCAAAGAGAAGATTGACTATATTTTTTCTCTTGCTTCACCTGCTTCACCGATCGATTTTAAAATAATACCTCTAGAAATAATGAGAGTTAACTCGGAGGGAACGCTGAAGCTTTTGGAGTTAGCAAAGGAAAAGGGCTCGAGGTTTTTGGAGGCTTCTACTTCAGAAGTTTATGGTGACCCCTTAGTTCACCCACAAGTTGAAACTTATCTAGGTAATGTTAATTGCATTGGACCCAGGTCTAGCTATGATGAATCAAAAAGATTTGCTGAGTCTATGACCATGGTTTTTAATCGTTTCAAAGGTCTTGATACAAGAATTATCAGAATTTTTAATACTTATGGCCCAGGGATGAGGCCTGATGATGGAAGAGTTATCCCAAACTTTATTAACCAAGCTTTGGAAAACAAGGACATTACGGTTTATGGTGACGGTACTCAAACCCGCTCTTTTTGTTTTGTAACTGATTTGGTGCGTGCCATCCACCATGTAATGTTTTGTGG
>DKQD01000040.1:5565-7686 GCA_002474345.1 Bacteriovoracaceae bacterium UBA7317 | reverse complement strand
ATTAATATCTAGGATTGAAAAACTTTTACTACCCACTTTTTCTTTGAGGTCATCATTACTTAACTCGTCATTTCCAAGAAACTTCACATTTGCAATAGTTGGCCTTTCCAAAAGCTTGAAGAGTAAAACATTTTTTCCTCCCTGAACTTCCTTATGGGCTTCAACGACATCAAAATAATTAAGAGAGTAAATTCTTTCCAAATCTTTTTTTAAGAGGTGATTATTGAGGACTACACCAGGCTTTGAAGCGATCTTTTCAAGAATGGCTTCTCTCTCAACCTTTCTATTACCTAAAACCCTAACCTTATCTATTCTAAAAAGAACCTTTTCTTGACCTAAATAGCCTTCATCGGCTAAAGCAGGGGCCCTACCCAATAATGGCACTACAAGTACAAAGAGCAACAAAAGCTTAGTCAAATAAGTTCTTAGGTAATGAGTCGGATGCAAACTTCTAACTCCATATGTTAGTTATTAAAACTCCTAAGCTTCCAAATCTTGCTTGGGCCAAAAAATTTATCAATATTACTACGATCTTACAAAAAGAAAATTTTTTTAAGATACAGAATGTTATACGAAATCAATTTTTTCTTATAAGTCCATCCTGAATGTTGATAATTGATTCAAACGTTGAAGCGATCTCTCCATTATGCGTTACGAGGACTAACGTTGCTCCAAATTCCTTTGATAGCTTTTTAAGAAGACCAATCACTTTTTCTGAATTTTCTGAATCTAGACTTCCCGTAGGCTCATCACATAACAAAAGTTTCGGTTTTAAAGAAAGAGCTCGAATAATATTAATTCTTTGTTGCTCTCCCCCAGAAAGTTCGAAGGGGTTTTTTTGTAGACAATGATCGACTCCCAGAAAGTCAGCTAATTCCAAGATCCTCTTTTTAATAGAACCTTCATCAAAGTCTCCCAACTTTGAAGGAAGCAGAGCATTGTCCAAACAATTCAGGGAAGAAAGCAAAAAATGAAATTGAAATACAAAACCCACAAAAGTATTTCTATATCTAGCGAGCTCCTCATCTTGAAAATCGGCCAGGTCCATATTATTTATCTTAATCTTGCCTGAAGAGGGCTTATCAAGGCCTCCCAACAGATACAATAATGTCGATTTACCTGATCCTGATGCACCTTGAATAACGTACTCCCTATCTTCTAAGAGACTTAAATTGATGCCTCCCAATACATTTACTTTTCCAAAACTCTTCTTAACACCACTTAATTCAACTAAAGCCATCAGGAAAACTCCTTTCTTAAACCTTCCAATATACTTTTTCTCCTCATCCGGAATAAGGCAATCCAAGAAAAGAACGCAAACCAAAAGAGAGAAGCAAAAAATACTATAGTATAGTCTTCCAACTCTAAAACCAGATGAATCCTCTCTAAATTGTAAACATCTCCAGGAAGCTTAAGAAAAGCTAAATTTGCTAAGGACCAATCAAAAACCTGAAGAACAAGCAGCGACAAAAGACATGAGAAGAACCAAAATGATAAAACAACAAAAAACCATGCCTTTAAAAGCTCTCTTTCACTCATTCCCAAAGCTCGAAAAAGAAAAATCTCCCTTGATTTTTTCTCATTCACATAAAAAATAAAAGCCACCATATTAAAAATAGACACGATGACAACTAATTGTAGTATTACTGAAATGATGAGTTTGTCATGCTTAACAGCTTCAAGAAGCGGCGCGTACTCATCCCAATAAGGAAGTATATAAAAACTTTGAGGAATAATCCCGCTGGCCTTCTCAAAGAAGGAAAACATAGACTGATCAGTAACAACTGCCTTCTTTTTACCCACACTCCTTAAAGAGGTTGTAACAGGTAAATTACCAGAAACAACGTTCACCATTCCATTAAGTTCTAGAATAGAATCAAGAGTCCTTCTTTTTATATAAATAATTCTTTCATCTTTTTGATAAAGACCGTGAGTAAGAATTTGGCCTACCAAAAAACCTTTTAGAAGAGGTCTTTCAGATAAACTTTCATTTCCCGTAGCAAAAGCTAAGACAATTCTATCACCCTTTTTAATCCCAAACTTTTTTGAAAGCTGAATACCAATAGCGACCTGACCTTCTTCAAAATCTAAACCAAGCCCTGTAACACGAGAGAATTCACC
>DKQD01000040.1:0-5150 GCA_002474345.1 Bacteriovoracaceae bacterium UBA7317 | reverse complement strand
AGTGATTTTAGAGGTCCTGAAACATCTTTATCAAAGGAGAAAAAGCCCTTTCTTGAAGTTAAAGAAAAGTCACCGACAGAGTTTTTTAAGGCCTTTTTCATAACAGATTCAAAGCCATCCATTAATCCAACAGTCGAAAGAATGACTCCTATAGAGAAAGAAAGCCCTAGCAATACCCCAATAGCAAATTTAAAAGAATTCTGATCCCTTAGGAAAACGTTAAACAGCTTACTCCTTGCTTTTAACAAGACAGACCCCCAAAGTTTACTTAGTTATTGGGTTGACTCCTCTTTAGCACCCTTTATGGACCATCTCAGAAAAGAGTCCATAAAGCCATCAAGATCACCATCTAATACTTTTTCTGCAGCTCCAACTTCAAATTGCGTTCTATGATCTTTGACCATTTTATAAGGGTGAAGAACATAGGATCTAATTTGAGACCCCCAACCTATTTCCTTTTTATTTGACTCAACCTCTTGAGCTTCAGCTCTTTTCTTTTCAAGCTCCCGCTCATAAAGTCTACCTTTCAAAATTTTCATGGCCTGAATTTTATTCTGAAGTTGAGACCTTTCATTTTGACAATTAACGACGATCCCAGTTGGAATATGTGTCATTCTAACTGCCGAGTCGGTGGTATTAACAGATTGTCCACCAGCTCCACCGGACCTAAAAACATCAACCCTCAAATCCTTATCCAAAACTTCAATATCTATATCATCATCCACTTCTGGTGAAATAAAAACCGAAGCAAAAGAGGTGTGACGCCTAGCATTTGAGTCAAAAGGAGAAATCCTAACAAGCCTGTGAACACCTGTTTCAGACTTCAATAACCCATAAGCATAATTTCCCTCTACGGCCATAGTGCAAGACTTTAGACCTGCTCCATCTCCAGCTTGAAAGTCTAGTATTTTAATGGAAAACTTCTTAGCTTCACACCACCTGGAAAGCATCCGCTGAAGCATACTTGCCCAGTCACAAGACTCAGTTCCTCCAGCACCAGCATTGATTGTAATGATAGCATTATTTGGATCTACTTCCTCAGAAAGAAGAACCTTTTTTTCTGCCTCATGGAAACTCTTTAAGAAGTTTTCATAAATTTCCAGAGACTCCATTGCAGAATCCTCATCTTCTTCCTCTTCAACAAACTCAACAAGAGTTTCAAAATCATCAAAAAGAATTTGCAAACCTTCATAGGTTGATACGACGTCTTCTAAAATGGCTTTCTCTTTTTGAATTTTTGAAGCATTTTCAGTATCGGTCCAAAAACCTTCCATAGATTCCATATCAAGTATTTCTTGAAGGCGGTGCTTTTTCTTTTCTACGTCAAAGTGACCTCCGTAAGCTCGCAAGTTTATTGTCATACTTTTTCATTTCTGACTTTTTCTCAGCAACTTGTATTTTGAGCGATTCTTTCACCATCCCACCTCTTTAAGTTTCTTAATAAAGAATATAAACCGCAAAGCAATCAATTCCTTCTTATTTTAATTTCCTAAGCTTTTTAGAAATTTTGTCTAGAAGCTTTTCTTCCAAATCAAACATCAACTCTTCTTCTTCCTTGGAGATTTCATGATCAAAGCCACAAAGATGTAAAAAACCGTGAATAAACAAGTGAAGAAACTCTTCTTCAAAAGTGATTTTAAATTCCTTCGCCTGCCTAAGAGCCACTTCCCTACAAATAAAAATATCTCCAAGATGCACAACAGGACCTGGTTCCATGAAGGATTCTGAATTACTCCTCAGTGATTCATAAACGGGGAAGGAAAGAACGTCAGTAGTTTTTGGTTTGTTTCTATAGTTTGAGTTAAGGCTTTTAATTTTGTAAGAGCCACAAAGCGTCAAGTCAATTTCTATTTGAGATACACCAAAGAGACCTAAGTCTAAACAATTTGACTTTGAAGACATTAAGAAATCTTGAATGACTTCTAAAGAAACCATAAGTCTTGTTTTTAAATCAGACGGATTATACAAAAGTTTATTAAGACGCGTAGTGTCTGTATACACTAGATTTGTTTTTTTTATTGTAATTTCTTGAGTTAACATAGTTATTTGTTTAAACAACAAACCATCAATTTGAAAGAAATTTATTGCCCAAGGACATCTAAATGGAAAATAAAGAGTTCAACAGTTTAAAAGAAGTTGTCAAAAAACTTAGGGACCCAAAGGACGGATGTCCATGGGACCTAAAACAAACTCATTTAACGCTCTTACCCTATTTAATAGAAGAAAGCTTTGAGTTTATAAATGCAGTGGAAAGTAAAGATAATGTCCATATGAAAGAGGAGTTAGGTGACATCCTATTACAAGTATTACTCCACGCAACAATCTCTGAGCAAGAAGGATCTTTCGAGTTTGAAGATATTTGCAGAACTTTAAAGGAAAAATTAATTAAAAGACACCCTCACGTCTTTAAAGAAAAAGACCCATCAATTACAGCTGAGCAAGTATCAATAAATTGGAAAAAAATTAAAGAACAAGAGAAGAAAGAATCAAAAGAGAAAACTTTAATTAGTGATGATGTTCTTAAGTACCCCTCTATGCTATCGGCCTTAAAAATAGGTAAACTTACGGAAAACATAGGCTTTGACTGGGAAGACTACAACCAAGTGAGCTGGAAGGTAGAGGAAGAGTGGCAAGAGTTAAAAGAGGAGTTGGCACCCGCCACTATTTCTCGTGAGAGGGTTAAAGAAGAAGTGGGCGATTTGCTTTTCTCAACTGTTCAATTAGCAAGGCACCTTGAAATTGATCCAGAGCAATGTCTCAGAGAATCTAATAACAAATTTATAAAAAGGTTCCGCTTGATGGAATCCTTAATTAGCGATAGTGGATATAAAATTGAAGAGCTAAACCAAAAAGAAATGGATCATTTTTGGGATAAGGCCAAAAAACAATGAAGGAAATTAAACCGGAGTTACACAAACTCATCCCAAAAGATAGACTTTTTGAATTAAGTGTTCCCTTGATCGGTTTAACTGGGAGTATCGCTACAGGAAAGTCGGTTGCAAGTAAGTTTTTCAATAATATTGGCTGTCCGATTATTTGTGCAGATGCTTTAGTTAAAAGTATCTACTCTCACCCCTCATCTGTATCATTTATAAAAACTCTATCTCAAGATGCTGTAACAAAAGATAATAAAATAGATTTCAGAATTCTTAGAAAGTTATTTTTTTCATCAGAAAACATAAAGTCAAAAGTTGAATCATTTATTTATGCTCAAATCCCTCAGGTATTTTTAGAAAAATTTAAAAAATTTAATTCTCCTAAATTTGTAATTTATGATGTTCCCCTTCTCTTTGAAAAAAAACTGCAGACAAAATTTGATATGACATTATGTATCTATGCAAAAAAAGACCTTCAAATAGAAAGGCTCGTTAAACGCGACCAAGTAGAAGAAAGCCTTGCAAAAAAAATCATCCAAAGTCAGATAGACATCGAAGAAAAAAAGCAGCTTGCAGACTACTTCATAGATAACTCAAAAAGTATAGAGGAGTTCCACAAAAGTCTTGAGACTTTTTCAAAAAAAGTTTTTAAATAACTATATATTTATTTCTTCTCCATACCTTTTTCTAGTCTCATAATCGATTTGATTAACACTGAGGGAGCCAAACTCGGGATTATTACGACTTAAAACAATTAATTCCTCACTCTGTTTTTGTTTTTCAGATGTTAAAAGAAATTTATCATAGAGCACTTTTAGATGATCAACCATTTCTGAAGATTTTGCTTCGCTTTCATTCTTGGACCGCTTTAAATTGTAGGATTCAGTATCTATATTCTTTTTAGCAAGATTGAACTCAGCTTTAACTTCATCAAATTTTGGAAGGTCTTTATTTTCTAAAAGCAATTGGATTTTTGAAAGAGCAACATCTAAATTAGTCATTATTTGAGAAAAATTATGGAGGACTTTATCAAAACCATTAATCTCTAACTTTATTTTTGAAAGACTTTGTCCAAGCTTGGAAGAATCATTCTCAGATTTCTGAAAAGCTAACGATTGATCTATAGATCTAAGTATTTTATTTCTAAATTCAAAAATAGTGACTCTCAACTCTTTTACATTATCCTTTAGACGAAAAACTCTTGAAAATGTTTTTTCATTTTCTTCAAATAAAACTTTTATGTCTTTAGATTTTTTAAGTAGCCCACTCTGTATATTAAAAAACTCTTTAAAAACATGAATTATATTTTCGGAACTTCTTTCTATTTCATTTTTCGACTGAATTAATTCAATAATAGAGTTTTTCGTATCATCAAATTTTTTCAATACACTTCCTTGAAGAGATCTTTTTTCATTAAAAACATGTGTTAAATCATCTACAAGTTTGTACTGATCATAAAGATTATTTTCAAGTCTCTCTATTTCCTTGAGCAACCCCATTCTCTGCTGACAAACAAACTCATTATATTTACAAAACTTATCAAATAATTGATTTATACCAGCTGCATTAAAATCATT
Organism: Bacteriovoracaceae bacterium UBA7317; assembly: GCA_002474345.1. Taxonomy (GTDB): domain Bacteria; phylum Bdellovibrionota; class Bacteriovoracia; order Bacteriovoracales; family Bacteriovoracaceae; genus UBA7317. The sequence continues at coordinate 697 of DKQD01000040.1, read as the reverse complement.
TTTAATATTCTCTTTAAATACAGGATTGAAATGATTGCTCATCAGGGCTTCCAAACTTCTTGAAACTGGACCTATAATAGCTTTTGTCTGATTTGCGAGAGTTTCCTCTAAAGATCTGAGTGGATAAAATAAAATCATAATTTTAATTTTTTCTGCATAATTAATCGGAGAAACATACATCTCGTAAGGCATTGTATCTGAATTTATTTTAACTTGGATCTGATAGATTCCAGCTATATTTTCTTTAAGGGCCGAAATAATTGGCGTACTCTCTCCTAAATTCGTATACTTTTTTAAGAAGTCCCAGGTTAATATTTCATTTCTTTCTTTATAATCTAATAGCCCCCAATTTTCGTAAAATAACTTATTACCCCAAATCACGTTAAGGTTTGAATCTATAAGTATTCCTGAAAAGGGAACTCCTTCTTGGAAAATAGCACCGAATTCCATCCTCTTATGGAGGTACATCTTATATTTTTTAAAGTGTTCTTTAAATTGATTGGAAAAGTTATACTTAAGTCTATTTTTTAGGGGAATAATACCTTCACCAATACATTTCAAAATAATATTTTCAATATTAGTGACATCTTTTTTATTTTTTGCTTTTTTCAATAAAATACCGAGAAACAGGAATATTAAGGTTCCAAAAAACAATCCAACAATAAAAGTTAATGAGTTTTTTGCATTTTTATAAAAG
>DKQD01000207.1:13235-30602 GCA_002474345.1 Bacteriovoracaceae bacterium UBA7317 | reverse complement strand
TCTTACCACAGGAAGATATTAAAGAGGAAGGAGCTATGTATCGTGAATTTCCATCATGCCTATTAATGCATTGAGTATTTGGAAGCTTCTTTTTTTTTGGAACTTAGCTGAAAAAAAATAGTTTTGTTTTTATAAAGACTTAAAAAACTTTTTGTAGGCTGGTTTTCGGAGATAAAACTGAAAATAAAGCATTGGGTAGATCGCATGGTCGAGGATAGCATTTCCAGAAGAAAACTCTATGTCATCATGGATTTCTGTAAGATTTTCATCAACCTTTTTGACACGATGAATATGCTTCCAATAGGTGAGAGGGGGAGGGAGGAGGTGTCCTTCATCAATGAAGAGGTTTTCCTCATCACTCTCAGAGTTTTCGGTTATATGGCTGATCCATTTCATTGAAATTGGACCAAGTCCAATAGCTAAGTGTATTTCATCCCCCTTCTTGCAACCATCAAAACGCTCAACTTCTAAGTTGAGAAGAGGCGGTTTTAAAAATTTAAAAAGATCTACATCAAATTTTGAGAAAACAAAATTGTAGTTTTTCTCAATGGGTGTTTTAATCAGTATTTTCATTCTTCTATCATAGCCTTTTATTTAAGAAAAAACATCCACTTTAAAGTTGGAAAAATTTAAGACAATTCGGCAGTGTCAAAGTGAAGTTTTTCCATCTCTTTGAAAGGAATAATTAACTTTTGGTTTAAATCAGTTTCGTTTAACTTCTCCTGAGGAGGCATCTGCTTAAAAAGGTTTGCAAGCGTTGAAAATGTCTTGGATGCCTCAATTTTGTTGCTTGCCTTTAAAAGTAGAGAAATAAACTTTGTTTTTTGCTGAACAAGGGCCATGAATTGATCAAAGCCCTCATGGTTTTTGGCCTGTTGAGCAATCCTCGCGAGGGTTTCTTTGTTTATTTCACTTGTATTTTTAACTTGAAATGCTTTTTCAAAAATTGAGTTTAAACTCTTGTTCAAATTATGGACTTTGTCTTTTATAATCTTATCAAAAGGCATATCAAACTTTACTGGATAGAAGAGTTTAACGACATTTCCATAAACAACAAGGTATTCAACGACATCATTTATCTTGTCTGTAACTTCTATTTGGTAATTTAAGTTATCCTCAAGTTCTTTCCTTCCATACTCCTTCTCTCCAAGAAGAGACGTGTAATCAAAGTCAGCCGTTTTAATGTGAATTCTCTCGTTTAAAAGAGGCATTAATTCAACATCTTTTATAATTTTTTCAATTGTTTTTTTATAACTTTTTAAAAAATAATCATTTTGAACGCTATCCTTTTTTTCTGTGAGGAGGTCTGATAGAGATTGAATGCCCGATTGAATAGAAGAACTTAAGGCATTCACAAGTTGTTTTTTATTTTCAATTGTTAAAACCTCTTTAATGAAGTTGTAACTTAATTGATCATTCTTGGCCTCTGAATAAAATTTTTCAAATTCTGTAATATCTTCAACAATAAACATAAGTCTTTGAACAAGACCATTATGATCATAAAGGGGTGTATAAGATATTTTTAATGACCTCCCTTCAGGTCTTTCGCTATCACTTAAAACAATATTTTGAAGAAAATTGGCTTCGATAAAAGAATAGTTAAGTTCATCATCTCCAAAAACTGCCTCAAAGTATCCAGACATTTCCTCATATCTACGGCTTCCTTTTTCTATGGGAATAAAAAGAAAGTCAAAGACGTTTAATCCTTCGATGTCTCTTTTGAAGAGAGTATGGGAGTATTGAGAAAATGGGGCCACAACTTGTAGGTCTTTTGTAACTGAAAAGATAGAGCTTTCCAGATTATTTAAAAGCGTTGATATCTCTTTTGTTCTTTCTTTGACCTTTTCCTCGAGTTCAACATTGAGTTTCTCTACTAACCCGAATGCTAGAGAAAATTTCTTAGAAATAATATAGCTTTGAATAAAAATAAAAATACTAGTTGTAAAATGTGATAGGTCATTTCTTGCTACAATAATATCCCAAACGACACCGATTCCTAAAAGGAAAATACCTAGAAGACAAATCTTCGCAAAGGGAGTTTTTTGAATGGTTGCCCTGGTGATTTGAGTGAGAAGGTAAATGACGGATAAAATAAGAACAATTTGAAAAAAATCTTGAATTTCAGTGAATATATGAACAGGGGTTAAGATAATAATTAAAACACCTACAAGCGTGGTACGCCAAAGCCATTTTAGGACGGGGGTATGAATATGATCTGTAAAAAGGTATTTTAAAAAATTAATAAAAACAGGCGCTGACAAAATAAAAGTCATGTACCTGATTTTGTAATTGACGTTAAAGGCAAGAGTACTTGGTGCTGAGAAAAAGATTGACTCATAGAGAGACTCTAGGGATAAAGTCCTTACCATTAAAAGAAAACAAAAGAGAGCAAACCAAAGGCTTTCTTTATCTTCCCTTCTTTGAAAAAATATAATGAAATGATTCACACAAATAATCAGAAAGAGAAAAAGAAAAAAGAAAAATTGATAGTTTTCAGTTTTGAGTTGGTTTTGGATTTTTGTTTTAAGACCTAGTCTTGGTAATTTATTGAGACCACCTTTTTTGTGATGAAAGTTAGCAAGGTGGATAAAAATGGTGAATGAAGAATCTTTAACTTTAAAACTTTTAACGAACTGTCCATACTCAGGAATGGAATCTTCTTTCTTTGGCCCGACTTTTCCTTTTCCGCCGAGAGATTTAACTTCATCTCTTTGAGCAATAAAAACTTGAAATGATGAGGAAATATCTTTTAAAGTGAGAGTTAATTCAGTTTCTTTTGGAGCACCTTTAACATTAAGTATGAATGTTCCGTAACCAAATCTTGGTAAAGATCCATTTCTTTTATCGGTCCAATGTCCGGGGGCTTTGAAGAAGGTGCCTGATTGCAATAATTCATTATTTTTTAAATCTTGTGGAGATAAAAGTTTATTCCAATAAAAAATCCATTCCCCCTTTAATGGAATGAACCCTTTTTTCGTGAAGGCAGTGGTATTAAGGTCTATGAAAGCTTTTTGTAACTTGGAATGGGCAACTTTGGGGACATGTAAAAGTATAAAAAATAAGAGAGGGAAAAAAAGTTTTCTAGCAATCATTTTTGTCCACAAGCTTTATAATTTTTTTATATAACATTTTAAGATTAATCGAAGCTCATCTCAATGTCGATTTTAATTAGATGGTAATCTTATAATGATCTTTTCTAGGACCATTAGCAGTGCTATAGTTACAAAAAATAAAAACGGGGAAAAACATGGTGGGAAGTGGTCCAAAAAAGTTTGAGGGTGACCAGTCATCTGATTTATTAAATATTCGTCATAATTACCAAAGAAAAGCTGCCATCGCTTGGGGGAAGGCAACTGATCATGCCGGCAGGGTTTATATCAAACCCATGGAGCACTTCAATCTCAATAAAACTATTTTTTCGACATTAGAAAGTAAACTTTCACGGGCCTTGATCCAGTCAAAAATTGCTAAGGATATTTTCTGGGATGAAAAAACCTCATCAGACATTGAAAAAGATTTTCAAAAGGTCAAAAAAGAGGTCCAGATACCCAAAGTTAAAGATGAGCTCATTCAATTTCTATATGATGAATGCGATTTTAGTTCAGAGCATGCTGACGGTAGTTTTTTAGAGCATCTTCTCTTTTGTTACGAATATTCAGCTGTTCACTTTCCAGAGCAACCTCCTCTTGTAATGCTTTTGCATTCTATTTTAGGAACTGGAACCAATACTTGGGCCATGCCTAAAGAAAAAATACCTCAGTTGCAAAAGCTTGTGACTGAAAAGGAAATGCTTCATATAGAGGCTTTTCCTTCATTCTTAAGGCTCCTTTATTTGCCTGACTTTTTAGGGACGTTATTGAGAAACCTCCCGCGTTTAGACAAATTAAAGAGCGTCTCCTTCCACAGAGTTATTGATAATAAATCATTGACGATTGACGCCGAGAACTTTTGGATTCAGCTTAATTATCAACTTATTCATTATATCGATTTTCTTCCTGCGGCCAATTGGTCTTTTCACTTTTCCGATACCTTTATTCAAAACTTTGCCGAGTTGTCGCGATTTTTAGATAAAGTGAACAAAAGAATGGCAAAAGTCATTTTTCCAATACCTTCCTTCAATCTCAATTCAGTTGTGCAGGAAGATCTTTCTGTAGAGTCGCGATTAGCAGTTCTTATCCCGGGCAGGTTAAAAAAAGAAGCCGCGGTGAAGTCTATTAAAAACTTTTCAAAAAGAATTGGTCATAGTTTGGATTTTTCTTTTTCCTGGACTTCATGAACTTGATTTTTTTCAAATAAATAAGAACTAGACTTGTTTGGTCTTTTAGAAAAAAATAAGGGAAGGAGGGAAATTTATGACAGGATCTAAGTTCTTTTTATTACTCTTTTACTCTTTTTTATTTTCTAAAGCAGTCTATCCCCAGATTGATATGGAAAGTGATGGGTCTGTTTCAAAAAATGGAGAGGTCCCCGCTTCCAAAAAGAAACTTTATTTTGTTATTGGTGAGTATCCACCTTACGCCTCAGCATTTCAAAAAAATCAGGGCATTTCCATTTATCTTGTAAAAGAGGCCTTCAAAAGAGTAGGGCAAGAAATAGAAGTCGATTTCCTTCCATGGAGTTTAAGTCTTATCGAAGCCAAAAAAGGACAAACCTTTAATGGGTCTCTTTTGTGGAGCAAGACTCCAAAAAGGGAGGAAGATTTTCTCTTTAGTGATGTTGTTCTCGAGCAGATTGTCGTTTTTTTTCATAGAAAGAAAGAGGAATTTAAGTGGAAAAAGTTTAAGGACTTAAAAGGAAAAGCGATTGGCACAACAATGGGTTATAGTTACGGGACTAAAATGGACCTTATTATAAAAAAAGGCCTTTTAAAAACGGTTCCAACGGCGGAAATCATCTCAAATTTAAGAAGGCTTATTAAAGGAAGCATTGACCTTTTTCCAGTAGAGCCAACGATTGCTAAATACTATTTAAAAAAAATAGGTGAAAAAGACCCCATTAGTGCAAACCTTTTAGCGTTTCATAAAAAGCCTGTCCACTATTATAAGCTTCACCTTATTTTAAATAAAACGAAAGAAGGCAATAAGGAAATTATTGAGACTTTTAATAAAGGTCTTAAATCTTTAAAGGAACTGTTGGGAGATCATACTGTAACAAGGCCTTGCCTGAGTCTCGCTAAAGGTGTTGAGGCTAAAAGTGAAGAAGCAGAGAAGCATCTAAAATATATAAAAGAGCTGTGCCCCTAACGGTATTTTTAATTTGAACAAAACTAGTATAATGTTAACTAACCTTTGAAAGATTTAACAAAACCCTGGTAGGCTTTTCTGAAGTTTCCTTTCCCAAAGTGCTCTTTCAGCTCTATATTGATGCTTTGGAGTGTCTCTGAAGTCATAGGTTCTGTTAAGAGCCTGTGAGCGAAATGATGGGCAATTATAAAAACACATGAAAGAGGGGCAATCTTTAAATGATTGATTCCTCTTGGAAAGCCTTTTCCTGACGGTCTTTCATGGTGCTCCATAATAATAGTTCTTGAATCAGCAGCAAAGTCATCAACCTTTTCAAGGAGCTCTATGGTTTTGTGTGGGTGGTTTTCAACAAGTTTCTTTTGGTCTGGTTTGAGTTTTTGGAAGGGTTCACCGTTTAGGTCAACAATTTTTGCAAGGTTTTCGTTCTCAAGGGATAGGTCTTGCAAAAGTGCACTCATGGTCAGTTTTTTATAACTTGAAGGTGACCCATAGTCAGTTTTTTCAGCGATGGCCACACTTAGGTAATTTGTCAGCATACTTAGTTGATAAATATAGTTTTTCCTTAAAAGGAGTTTGCTTATAAGCCCTGATATACTTTTATTCTTTTTGATTGAGTTTACAGTTGTGTCCATTGACTTATCAGCAAGAGTGACCGCTATTTCACTCATGCCCAAATCTCTAAGTCCCCTATGAATACTGTCAACTGAATGGACTTGAAACTCTAATTTTTCTTTCATTCCAACTTTTTTGTTTGAAAGTTTACTTAGAATCTTCTTACTCGCAGACTTTAAAAACTTTTGGTATTCAGTTGTTTCAATAAAAAGAAACTTAACGCCTTTTTTTATGTACTTTCTGACTGTTTCTTCAGGAAATTTATCATCATTCCTTAAAATTTTGACATACTTTGTATCACTAAGTTTTATGTAAGCGGCGACTAGGACTTCGTTAAACATGAGGAAGCGTTCGATTGCAATTTTTCTGTACCGTGAGCTACCGTCTGAAAGTCTATTTCCAGAGTAATGCTTGATAGGCCCTAAAAAGTCCTCTCTTTCAAAAGGCTTTGCAATAAAAGCAGGAGGATTTTCTTTAAAGAGGTCTGCAAAAAGAGGGTTACTCTTAAAAGTATCGATATCGTCTCCAGCAATCAAAATAAAGGAGATTGTTGGCTTGTCCTTTTTTATGAATTCGTAGAGGTCTCCGCCAGTACCTTCCCCCATATTGTAATCAGAGATGACGGTAACGATATCATTGTGTTGGTTCAAAATAGAGATGGCATCTTGAACACTCGAAGCCGTAATGATGGGGTTTTCCCATTCAGCTTCAGCATGCATCGCCATTACAGCTGCGTTGCTTTCGCTATCATCTACAATGAGGATTTTCCCCTGGCCCATCAGACAAAACTCCAAACACTATTTTATATTTTGACCTAGTGTGTATAACCGACTATCCATGTCCCTTCTATCGGAAAAAGTGTGACAAGAATAAAGGCAAATTTTACCTTTTCTCTACTTAATTTAGACTTCCAACAAAATAAGGTTAAGGCCTTAAACTAAATTGATTTTTTGAACCAATATATTTATTATCAACTTTTGATAAGAAACAAAATTAATTAAGTATTTTTAAATAAGGGCTTTTGGTAAACAAAATTTAATAACGATTAAAAAGGGTAGGCTTTATGGAAATTTTTTCTCAGGGTGGTGCAGAAATTTTTGGGCGTTGGGTCCATTATTTTGCAGGTGTTGCTTGGATTGGAATGCTGTGGTTTTTTAATTTTGTTCAAGGTGGATGGTTTAAGTCTACTGATGCGACGACTAAAGACAACGCTGTTAAGGAAATGGTTCCAAATGCACTTTGGTGGTTTAGGTTTGGAGCTTTATGGACTTGGATTTCTGGTATGTATCTTCTTTGGCACCGTGCTGACCAAATTGGAATGGCCAACCTTGGTAATTCCTCTTGGACCGTATGGATCCTCTTAGGAAGTTTAATGGGGACTTTTATGTTCCTTAATGTTTGGCTCATTATTTGGCCTGCTCAGAAAATTATAATTGGAAAGGCCAACGGACAAGATTTGGGTGATGCAGCAGCAGCTGCGGCAAGGGCAGGAGTTGCTTCAAGAACAAACACACTTTTTTCAATTCCACTTCTTTTCATGATGGGTGCAGCATCGCACTTTACTATTTCCGTTAGAGAAACAGGAATTTGGCCAGCCTTTTTAGTGTGCTCTGCGTTAATTGTTTTGATTGAGATTAATGCAGCATTTGGTCCAAAGAAAATGGGTCCGATGACATCGGTTAAAGGCGTTGTGACGAGTGGTTGCGTCCTTCTCCTTGTTCAATACCTCATTGTTGATATAATGTGTAAATAAGTAAGGAAGATTTTTTGATGATAAATCACTTATTGATAAAAAAAGCCTGGAGTTTTTTCCAGGCTTTTCTTTTAATGGGATTACTAGCTTCTCTAACGGGTTGCAAAGGCTCTAAAAAAGAGCAGTCTTGGACTCCAGAGCAAAAAAAACTCTATTCTAAAGGTAAGGGTGTTTATTTCTCCGTTTGTATTTCATGTCATAACGCTAACCCAAAACTAGCGGGGGCCGTAGGCCCAGATGTTTATGGATCTTCAATGGAGTTACTAACCCATAGAGTTTTGCTGGGTAAGTATCCAGAAGGCTATAAGCCAAAAAGAGTCGGCCAGCAAATGCCAGTCTTTGAAGACCTCAAAAATGATATCCCGGCCCTTCACTTTTATTTAAATAACTAAGAAATACTTTCAACTGTTTGTTGGAGCGCCTCTGTAAAATCCCTTCGCATTTTTTTGGCGTAGGGGTTGTACCGGTTCATATCCTGAAAGAGTTGAGGACTGTCATTACCAACATGCTTTAAGATGGTGAGGAGGCTTTGGTAGCCCTTCGTTTCAATATCAAGCTTTTCTGCTCCAAAGTGAATGAGTGTTCTTCCAATGAAGTGGGTTAGAATTAAAGAACGGCTAATCTCTTCGTCATGCTCCTTGGCCGTTTTGGTAAGGAGGGTAAGGCCTAGGCCTTCAAGATAATGGGTCACTTTTTTCAAGCACTCTTCAGAAATTCTCTCAGGGCATAAAACCACTTTATGATTTTTGAAATTTTCTTTGACGCTATCAGGGCCAAACATAGGGTGAGTCCCTAAAATATTGATTGTACTTGGTAGACCTTCCTTCATAAGGGCCAAAGGCCATTCTTTAACTGAACAAACATCAATAACAATGACCTCTTTATTTAAGTGAGGTTTGATCCAATCGATAATTTTTGGGAGCGTTGATATGGGAGTTGCAAGGACAACGGCTTGGCAGCTACTAAGCTCTTCAACTTCTCCCCAATGGGCGCCAAGATTGGTGGCCTTTTCTTTTAAATCGATATTAGAGTCTAGAATAATAAGTTCAAAGTCTTTAGCAAGGGTTTTGGCAATCAATTGCCCAAACCGCCCAAAGCCAACAAGGGCGAGTTTCATAGGAACTCCTTTATTTTTTGAAAAGCATTTTTGATGTCGTCTTTTGAAGGGGTGAAAGAAAGTCTAAGATGGTCAGGGAGGCCAAAAGCTTCACCTGGTAAAACCGCCACATGGGTTTTTTCTAAAATTTCCATCGCCATAGATTGAGAGGACGTGAAGCGACCTTCTTCAATATATTTTGAAACGTTTGGAAAAAGGCAGAAGCCTCCTTGGGGTTTAAAGCAATCAAAAAGAGAGCTAAAAAGCTTATAGGCAAGGTCTCTTCTCTCTTGGAGCTCCCTGACGTGAGTTTGCATTTCTTCTTCTGAAAGAGAAAGTGCTTCTATGGCCCCATATTGGGCAAAGGTGCAAATATTGCCAACTTGGTGGCCTCCAAGGTTTTTAAGGTGAGTAATCCAAGAGTTTGAGGCAACCGCATAACCAATTCTAAAACCCGTCATGGAAAATGTTTTTGAAAAGCTTTGGACTGTGATTGTATTGTTAATGGTCTCTTTATCTAAAGAGTAGAGAGAAAAAGGTCTTTCCTCATCGTAAATAAACCCTTCGTAAGCTTCATCACTAATAATGATAAGGTCCTTCTCTTTGGCAAGAGTAAGAAGCTGGGATAAAACATGAGGCGGGTAAATGACTCCGCTTGGGTTGTTAGGAGAGTTGATAACAATGGCCTTCGTTTTGGGTCCAATCGCCTCTTTAATAGCATCTAGATCAAGTTGAAAACCTTTTGAAGAAGAAACAAACTTTGGAATACCGCCTGCTAGTTTAACACTTTCGGGAAATGTGACCCAATAAGGTCTAGGTATAATAACTTCATCACCAGGGTTTAAGAGGGATTGGAAGACATTATAAAGGATATGTTTCGATCCATTTCCCAAAATGATATTTTGGGCGGTGATATTACCGTGGTTTAATTTGTTAAAGCGTTGAGCGATGGATTTTCTGAGTTCAAGATTCCCTTGAACCAAATCATATTTTGTTTTATTTTCGCTTAAGGCCTTCTGGGTAGATTTAAGAATTGAGGAAGGGGTGTTAAAGTCGGCTTCACCTACATGGAGCCCAATGACACCGTGACCATCTTCGCGAAGATCCAAAACCTTAATGGCAATTTCAAGGCTTTTTGACGGGACGATCTCTTTCACTCTGTTAGAAGGTGATGGCATGAGGCTTACCTTTTTTCTAAAACGTTTATAATTTCAGTTTGTCTGTTTACGGACTCATTGTGAATGATTTTATAGAGGTTTCTTACATATTTTTTATCAAGACCTTTCCTTTGTGCAGCAACTTCAACTTTCCCCAAGAGCTCTTCCATCCGTTTCTTTTGGAAGACTTTTATCTTTGAGGTTTTTTTTAGACGAGCAATTTGTTTGACAACTTTCATTCTTTTTTGGAGGACTTCTAAAAGCTCTTGATCAAGAGGTTCTATTAAGTTGCGGAGGGCCTTTAGTGATTTGTCGTGTTGGGGAAGTATTCTTTTATTCCTTAATTCGATTGAATCGAATTGGAGGTTTTGAAGAAGCTCTTTTAGATCTTTAGGAGTAATTTGTTGTTTTGAATCGGATAAGGCCTTTTCAGGTGTTGGGTGGGTTTCAATCATAAGACCATCAAAACCAAGGTCGAGCGCCTGTTGAGAAAGTTCCTGGAGACCCTCTCTCCTTCCTAACATATGACTTGGGTCACAAATAATAGGAAGTTCGGGACACCTCTCTTTTAATTCAAGAGGTATATGCCAAAGAGGATTATTTCTGTAAGCTCCACCAGAAGGCGCTGTAAAGCCCCGGTGAATAGCAATGATGTTTTTAATTCCGACTTTATCTAGTCTTTCAAGGGCGCCTAACCACAAAGAAAGATCTTCATTAACTGGGTTTTTAACAAGGATGATTTTCTTTGTTCCTTTTAAGGCCTCAGAAATTTCTTGAACCGAAAAAGGGCTGACTGTTGTCCTGGCACCTATCCAGAGTGCATCAATATTGTATTCAAGACATTTTTCTACATGAGTTGTTTTAGCAACCTCTGTTGTTGTTTTAAGATTTGTTGTGTTGCCTACTTCTTGAAGCCACTTAAGGCCTTTTTCACCAATACCCTCAAAAAGATTGGGTCTTGTCCGGGGTTTCCAAATTCCCGCTCGAAAAAAGGAAACGTCCTGAATTTTTTCAATACTTTTTGCAGTAGAAAGTATTTGATCTTTTGACTCAGCACTGCAAGGTCCTGCTATAATAATCTTTGAAGTATTTTTCGTCATGGTTTTCCTTGGTCCGTTCTCTTTTCCAAATTCTAAAGATCTAACTCTACTTATATTAAGGAGTGCCTTATAAAAGTAAAATAAGTATTTAAAGAATTTATTATAAGTAAAATTAATATCTAGGTTTAATTTATTTTTTTATTCTATTTTTTTATAAGATAGGCAAAATAAGTAAAAGCTGATTCAAAGGCCTGCCAACTGGCTTCAATAATATTTTCACTCATTCCTATTGTCGTAAAAGGTTTTTCCTTTAAAAATTGATGCTGAATGGACACCCTAACTTTTGCCATAGTGCCACAGTGTCCATCTATAATCTTAACGTGGTAATCAGTTAATTTAAGTTTTTCTATTTCTGGATAAAAGGGACCTAGGGCCTTTCTAAGAGCTTTACTTAAGGCATCAACGGGCCCTACTCCAAGAGAAACGGTCATCGTTTTATTACCTCTGAAATTAAGGTTTAAAGAAGCTTCACTCATTTTCCTTTTTCCAAAATCCAGGTCGCTGATTTTTAAGTAATTTTTTTCCATAATAGAATCTTTATAACCAAGTATACTTCTTATAAAAAGTTCTAAGCTAGCATAAGCACCTTCATAGGAAAGACCTTCCTTTTCCACATCTTGGATAGCATGAAGAACAGACTTGACCTTGCTTTTATCTTTAAGCTCGGGGTATTTATCGCCAAAAGTGTTAATAATATTGGATTGTCCGGACAATTCACTTATAAGAATATGCCTTCTATTGCCTATGCTTTCAGGCCTTATGTGTTCGTAAAATTCAGGAGATTTTTGAAGGGCACTCACATGAATGCCACCTTTATGAGCGAAAGAGTTCTCTCCTACAAAAGGTTGATTTTGAGACCCTTCACCGTGAGTTAGTTCCCATACCTTTTTAGAGGTAGAAAAAAGCCTGTTTACTTTATCAGGTGGAATGCAGTGAACTTTCATTTTTAATTGTAAGTTTGAAATGACACTGACAAGGTCAGTGTTTCCACACCGTTCTCCAATACCGTTGATAGTCCCTTGAATATGGCCTAAACCACTTCTAACAGAGGTAATCGAGTTACTAAGTGCCATACCGCCATCGTTATGTCCGTGAAAACCAAATTTAGAAAGAGGGAATGATAGTTTTTTAAGTTCTTGTATAATATCTTGGCATTCATGAGAAAAAGTACCCCCGTTGGTATCACAGAGTATAATCCGGTCGGCGCCTGCTTTTAGTGCTGTCTTTAAAACATCCATCGAGTAGGACTTGTTACTTTTGTATCCATCAAAAAAATGTTCACAATCAAAAAATACTGGTTTTTGGGTCTTCTCCTTTAAAAATGAAATAGATTCTTTTATTATGTTAAGATTTTCAGAAAGACTAACACCAAGAGCTTCTGTGGCCTGTCGGTCCCATGTTTTTCCAAAAACACAAAATCCATCGGCATTAGACTCAATCATTTTTGAGAGGAAAAAATCTTCAGACGTTTTGACTCCTTTCCTCCTTGTGGAGGAAAAAGCAAAAACTTGACTATTTTTTAATTCTCCTCTTTTTTTCTTTTCCCCAACCTTTTTAAAGTACATTTCATCTTTGGGATTGGAACCAGGCCAACCACCCTCGATATAAGGAATACCAAGATCATTGAGAAGCTGTGTTAGGAAAAGCTTTTCTTCAATTGAAAAGCTTATTCCTGCTCCTTGCGAACCATCTCTTAAGGTAGTATCATAGATTTCAATTTTATTTAACATAGCCTCTCCATCTCTTTGACGACTTCATCTCCCATTTCCTTTGTCCCAACTAAAGTTTGAGTTTTTGAGGTAAAAAGATCTCTTGTTCGAATTCCTTTTTGTAAAACTCTATCTATCGCTCTTTCAATGAGAGAAGCTGCCTCCTCTTTTTTAAGTGAGTAACGAAGAAGAAGGGACAATGAATGGATTTGAGCAAGGGGGTTTGCCTTATTTTTCCCAACGAGGTCCGGAGCAGTTCCTCCGGCCGGTTCATAAAGACCAAAATCATTTTCACCCAAACTTGCTGAAGGGAGAAGTCCAAGGGAACCGGAAAGTCCCGCGCATTGGTCAGATAAAATGTCACCAAAAGTATTAGGACAAAGAAGAACATCATAAGGGGATGGGTCAAGCATGAGTTGCATGCTCATGTTGTCAACATAGAGGTGCTCTAAACTAACATCTTTAAATTTTTTTGAGACGCTTTCTACGGTCTCTCTCCATAAGACCATAGAAGTCAAAACATTGGCCTTATCAATAGAGGTGACTTTCTTTTTTCTTTTTCGAGCAAGCGTAAAAGCAAGGTTAGCAATCCTTTTAACTTCTTTTTCAAAGTAGTTAAGTGTATCAAAGGCACCTTTTTCTCCAAATTTGTTAAACTTCTTTCCTTTTTCACCAAAATAAAGACCACCTGTTAATTCTCTTACACATAAGAGGTCAACACCTTTTTGAATGCGTTCCTCTTTTAAGGGGGAAAGGTCATTTAAAACTTTACACGGTCTTAGGTTGGCAAATAGTTTAAAATGTTTTCTTAGAAAAAGGAGAGAGGCCCTTTCGGGTCTTTTTTCAGAAGGGAGCTCGTCCCATTTAGTGCCTCCCACTGAACCAAAAAGAATGGCCTTAGATTTTTGGCATAGTTCTAATGTTTTATCGGGTAGGGCAGTACCATAGAGGTCAATGGCCTGACCACCGACTTCACTCAATTTTGGCTCTATTTTTAGTTGGTAGTTGTTATTAACGAAATCGAGAACTTTAAGAGCTTCTTTCATAACTTCTGGTCCTATTCCATCTCCAGGAAGAACTGCAATCGTATTTTTATTTTTCATTTGTTAATCCCTTTTTTTTTGCGTAAGTAAAGAGGTCTCCGGCTTCAATAATTTCTTGAATGAAACCCAAAGATTTTAGTTTTATCTTTTCACCAGTTTTTATTTTTTCTATAAAGTTTTCTTCAAGGTTTACCAAAACTTCGTCTCCAGTTTTAAAAGAATGATCTTTGGAAATCGGGTCTAGTGTTTCCATTGGAGGAAAAAAACCGCCATCAACTGAATTACGATAAAAAATTCTTGCGTAGCTTTGAGCGATAACAATTTTAATCCCCGCCACTTTAAGTGCCAAAGGAGCATGTTCTCTTGAAGAGCCACAGCCGAAGTTTTTACCAGCAAAAATAATTTGGTAAACCGATTCATTTTCATTCTTTTCAACAAAGGGGTATTCATGACCAACAGGAAGACCGGATAAGGCGAACCTTCCATAAAGTTTTCTTTCTTCTGGATCATTTGTTTTATAAACAAGGTGTTTCGCCGGAATAATTTGATCGGTATCAATATTATCACCGAGACAATAAATCTTACCTTTTATGATTTTTTCCATTTGTTTAAGCCTCCTTAATTTACGAATTCTCGTGGGTCTGTCACTCTTCCCGTTAAACTACTTGCTGCAACTGTATAGGGAGAGGCCAAAAAAACTTCAGCGAGTTTACTGCCCATACGTCCTGGAAAATTTCTATTTGTCGTTGAAATAACTTTTTGAGCATCATTGGCCCGACCAAAAGTGTCTTCCGGGCCGCCTAAACAAGCAGCACAACTAGGTTTTCCAATAGTTGCTCCAGCTTCTTTAAAAATTTGTAGGAGGGGCCTTCCATCGAAGGTTTCTTTTTCTAAATCTGCTGCGACCTTTGTCGTGGCCGGTACAACAAAGGTGTCAATTTTAACTTTTTGACCTTTAAGTATTTTGGCAGCGGCTTTAAAGTCTTCAAGCTTACCCCCAGTGCAAGATCCAATATAGGCCCTTGTTAATTCTTGATGACCGAGTTTAAAAGCAGGAATAATGTTATCTGGAGAATGGGGTCTTGCTACCAGTGACTCTAGTTTTTCACCAATATACTCCTTTTTATAAGTGTATTTATAATCAGAATCTGATTCAAAAACTTGAAAAGAGCTTTTGGCCTTACCTTCGATATCTTTTAGAGTTACTTCATCTGCTTCTATAACAGCGTTTTTCCCACCACATTCTATGGCCATATTGCAAAGGCTCATTCTTTCTTCCATATTCAGTGCTTTAATAACAGGACCCCCCACTTCAAGACTTCTGTAAGTTCCTCCATCAACACCAAGGTCTCCTATAATTTGAAGAATAAGGTCTTTTGCCATAACATGTTTTGGTTTTTGTCCTTGAAAGACAAATTTAAGGGTTTCGGGAACTTTAAACCAAAGCTTCCCTGTTCCAAGTACAAAAGCTGCGTCTGTATTGCCGACTCCTGTTGCAAAGGACCCATATGCTCCAGCGGTACATGTATGACTGTCAGTTCCTAGAAGGATAGTTCCCGGAAGACAAAAACCTTCTTCACTGAGGGCCACATGACAAACGCCTTTATAATTTTCACTATGAGCATCGTAAAAATAGGGGAGGTTTTGTTCTTTGGAAAAGTCCCTTAAAATTTGAAGGTTTCTTTGGGCATGCTTATTTTGAGTAAAGATGTAATGATCGGGAATAACGACAACTTTTTTACGATCAAAGACTTTGGCCTTTTCTCCAAACTTCTCTTTAAAAAGAGCAAAGGTACCAGGCCCGCAAACATCGTGAGTCATGAGGTGGTCAATATTGGCCCAAATAATATCTCCAGGTCTTACAAATTTTTTACCAGATTTGGAGGCCAATATTTTTTCGATAAGGGTCATTTTATGATGAGTTTTCGTTTCCATTATATATAGCACTCCTTATTATTCATTTCATTTTCAATCTTTTTCATGGAGACTTTTTCGGCCCTATGGCCATTATTTAAGGCCTGTAAAAAAGATCTACAGGAAGCTTCTACGATATCGTTTCCTGTAAAGCGGCCATGATAGGTATTACCCTCAAAAAGGATACTGATATCAACTTGTCCAATAGATTCACTCCCTCTACCTTTTGAAGAAATTTTATAATCAGTAAGTGTAATATTTTTTTTAATAATTTGTTTTATCGCTTTAAAAGATGCGTTGATAGGACCTAAACCAGACGCTTTATTTTCGTAGATATGTCCTGATGAGGACAGTGCAACTTTGGCCTTTGAAGTTTTATTCGTCCCGCAAGTGACTGTTAAGTCTTTAAGGGTGTAAAACTCTTCGCCTTCATTACCTAGCCAAAAGAGAGCTTCAAGATCATAGTCATGAACTTGCCCTTGTTTATCTGCAAGTTTGGTAAACTTTTTGTAAATATTGGAAAGGTTATAACTTTTTTCTTTGTGGCCAAGTTTAGAAAGTTTATGTTGAACAACATGTTTACCACTTCGAGGAGTCATATACATTTTGTGCCCGGGAAGACCAATCGTTTCAGGACTTAAAATTTCGTAAGTTTCTCTATTTTTTAAAAGACCATCTTGATGGATGCCTGAGGAGTGAGAAAAAGCATTTTCACCAACGACCGCTTTATGAGGTTGAATAGGGACATTGCAAATCCGGCTTACAAGGTCTGAAGTCCTATGAATTTTTGAAAGCTTTATATTGTTTTCAAAGGGAAATAAATCTTTCCTTGTGTGCAAAATGGCTGCAATTTCTTCTAAAGAACAATTTCCAGATCTTTCTCCAATACCATTAATCGTGCACTCTACCTGGCGGGCGCCATTAGCAACTCCAGAAAGTGAATTGGCCACGGCCATACCTAAATCATTGTGACAGTGAGTAGAAAGAATAACTTTATCTAGGCCCTTAGTCTTTTCTTTCAATTTTTTAATAAGGTTACCAAATTCAAAAGGCGTTGAGTATCCTACCGTGTCTGGAATATTGATTGTTGTTGCTCCCTCTTTTACAACAACTTCAATAATTTCTCTTAGATGTTCAAAGCTGGTCCTTGTAGCATCTTCACAGGAAAATTCAACATCAGATGTATATTTTCTTGCAAGTCGAACAGCTTTTTTTGCCATATCTACAACATTTTCCCATGATGTCTTCAGTTTTGTTTTGACGTGAATATCACTTGTTGCCACAAATGTGTGAATTCTGAAGTGGTGACTTCTTTTAAGAGCATGATAAGCTGCTTCAATATCATCTGGAAGTGCCCTTGCTAAGGCACAGGGGACGGATGATTTTAACTGACGGCCAATTTCGTAAACTGATCGAAAGTCATCTTCGGAAGATAATGGAAAACCCGCTTCAATATAGTCAACACCAAGCCTCTCTAAAGTCAGCGCCATATCGACCTTTTCTAGGGGCGATAAAGAGTGAGATAAAGATTGTTCTCCATCTCTAAGAGTCGTATCAAAAAATATTATTTTATCTTTTTTCATTTACTTGTCCTTTAATCATTTAAAATATATTCCAAGAAAGGCGAATTAGGATTTCTCTTTCCGTGAATAAGGTCGTGGTAAAAACTTTGTACCATTTGACAAATTTCACCAGATCTTCCATTTCTTATTTTAAGACCATCAATTTCAACCATGGGTA
>DKQD01000207.1:0-12875 GCA_002474345.1 Bacteriovoracaceae bacterium UBA7317 | reverse complement strand
AAAACTTCATCAGCTAGGTAAAGTTGATCTCTTGTTAGCGGCTTTTCAAAGACAGTTCTTCCCTCTTCTTTAAGGATTTGAATAACTGTTTCTCTTGTAAGGCCTTCAAGAATGAGGTGAGCAGGTGGGGTCAAAATTTTTCCATTTTTAACAATAAAAATGTTTTGACCTGTACATTCAGCTACTGTTCCATTGTGATCAAGTAAAATGGCTTCTTGGGCCCCTGATCTTTGGGCCTCCGCCTTTGCCAAAGCAGAGTTAACATAGTGACCACTTATTTTTCCTTTGGTTAATGAAACGTTAATGTGGTTTCTAGTTATGCTTGAAACGACGCCTTTAATCCCTTCATTCTTTGCCTTTTGGCCATGGTATGAATTCCATGGCCAAGCGGCCACAGAGTAATCCCACGATGTATCTTTTAAAGAAAGCCCCCATCCTCCATTTTTAATGTAAAAAATCGGCCGAATATAAGCTTCGGTAAGCTCATTCACTTGAAGAACTTCTTTGCATGACTTCATTGTCGTTTTTAAATCATAAGGAGGTGTTTCTACCCCCAAAAGCTTAAGACTATCTTGAAGCCTTTCCATATGGTCTTTAAGCCTAAAAATGGCCGGACCTCTAGGTGTTTGATAGGACCTGATACCTTCGAAAACACTCAGACCGTAATGGAGGGAGGTGTTTAAAAAATGGAGATTTGCCTTTTCATAGGAAACTATTTTTTCCTGATGCCAGACATATTTAGACTCTACATTCATTTTTATTTTCCTTTCTTTTCATCCAACTCATATTAGAGCGGAGGGCGAATCCAACACCTTCGATAAGATGGGACTTTTCTTCATCCCTCCTTTTAAAAAGTTCTTTTTGGCCATTTCTAGCATCCTTAAAATATTCTTCAGTAAAATGACCAGATTGAATTTCCCTTAAAACTGATTTCATATTTTCTTTTGTTTCTGCTTTGTTGATGACTTTATTTCCTCTTGTATATCCACCATATTCAGCAGTTTCAGAGACCGCTTCATTCATTTTTGTAAGGCCACCTTCATAAAAAAGGTCAACAATAAGTTTTAATTCATGCAGACATTCAAAGTAGGCCAGCTCTTTGGGATAACCACTTTCGACCAAAGTTTCAAAGCCGCATTTAACGAGTTCACTGACACCACCACAGAGAACGCTCTGCTCACCAAAAAGATCCGTTTCAGTTTCATCTTTGAATGTTGTTTGAAAAAGACCCGCTCTTAAACCACCAAGAGCATCTGCGTAGCTGAGAACCTGATTCCATGACCCTTCATAATTTTGATAAACAGCACCAAGACAAGGAACACCTTGTCCTTCTAAGAAAGTAGACCTAACAAGTTTTCCAGGAGATTTGGGCGCAACCATAATAACATTGACAAAAGAAGGCGCCTCAATTTCTTTAAAGTGGATATTAAGACCGTGGGCAAAACAGAGTGTATCTCCTTTTTCAAGAAAGGGACGTATTGCTTTTTGGTAGACGGCCCCTTGAACTTGATCAGGAAGAAGGATCATTATAAAGTTTGCCCATTTGGCAGCTTCTTCAAAACCCATTACCTGAAGTCCCTGACTTTTTGCCAAGTTCCAACTTTTTGATTCTTTCCTCAAGGCAACTCGAACATTTTTACCAGAGTCCTTTAAGTTTAAAGCGTGGGCCTTCCCTTGGTTTCCAAAACCGAAAACAGCGATCTTTTTGTTGTAAAGGGAGTCTTCTTTTTGGTCTTTCTCATAATAAAGTTTCATTTAGTTCTCCTTTTTTTTTATTATTTATTGGTGTTGCTCTTTGTAGTCCTTCGTTAAATAGGTAGCTTGAAGTCTCATTCCATGAAACTTTAAAAACATCGGGAAAGGTGGCCATTTTTTTCAATAAAATAATTAAAAGTTTTTGTGGCCCTTTAATTTTCATTTTTAGCTCATTACGATTCCTTTGGTATTGGACATGAGTTGTTAGAGTCTCTAAAGTAAAGCCTTTTCCGCAGAAGGTATTGAGTATTTTATTGAGAGAATCAAAACTGTTTCCAAAAATAATTTTGATTTCAAAATTTGGGTTCATTTTTCCTCCTTTGAAAAACGCTCGGTAATTATATCTTTTATGGAAGAGTTACTTGGTATAATAGGAAAAACCATTTCTTCTTGGGGAATAACACACTCTAAAAGCTTGATTCCTGGACTTAGAAGCCACTGAATTGCATTTTCAACGTCGTCTAAATTGTCAAGTCGTTTCGAATGAATACCCATTGATTCTGCTAGAAGGCAAAAGTCAGGGTTTGCGCCCTCTAAAGAGGTAAAGGAAAAACGCTCTTTATGAAAAAGTTCCTGCCATTGTCTTACCATTCCAAGATAACTATTGTTTAGGACAATAAACTTAACAGAAATTTTATAGGTCGCAGCAGTGATTAATTCTTGCATATTCATTTGAAAACCACCATCACCAGAAATAGAAATAACCAATTCTTCTTCTTTTTCACATTTTTTTAAGTTTTCTTCCGTTTTTCCAAAAGCGGCACCAATGGCAGCAGGAACACTAAATCCCATTGTTCCAAGGCCACCGGATGTAATATGTGTTTTTGGCCTTTGAAAGTGAAGGTATTGACTTGCCCACATTTGGTTTTGTCCAACATCTGTAACAACGCTAAATTTGGTTTTATTTTTTTTTAATATTTGATTTAACTTAGAAAGAATTAAGGTTGCGCCTAACTCTTTTTTATTAACTAAGAGAGGGCATTCTTTTTTCCAGTGGGATATTTGTTTCCACCATGGATTTTGTTTTTCAACGGTCTTTTTTAAATCTTTTTCCCTTCTCAGATGTGGTAAAAGAGATTTAAGGTTATATTTAATATCTCCTTCAACACGGAAATCACACTGAATTGTTTTATCCATATTTGATGGATCAATATCAAAATGAACTTTATAGGAATTTTTGGAAAATAGGGACGTTTTTCCTGTTACCCGATCATCAAACCTCGCTCCTAAAACAAGAAGAAGGTCGCAATGATCAACTGCCATATTGGAAGCGTAAGTTCCGTGCATTCCAAGCATCCCTAAAGAGTTCGGGTGATCTCCAGGAAGTCCACCTAGGCCTTGAAGGGTGGATGTAAAGGGAATATTTGTTAATTCAACAAATTCCTTAAGTTCTTTACTGGCCTCGCTTTGGATAACTCCACCACCGAAATATAAGAGGGGTCTTTGAGAATTTTTAAAGGCATTTACAATTTTAGAATACACTTGGATCTTATTAGGTAAATCTTTTGGTTCAGATTTATAAGTACTTTCCTTCTTGGAAAAGCCTTCAAAGTTAAACTCCTCCAAGGCCACATCTTTTGGAATATCGATAAGGACTGGTCCTGGTCTACCATCATTGGCGATTTTAAATGCCTTAGGGATTGCTTCTAGAAGTTCCTGGGGTGACCTTACTAATTTGTTCCACTTTGTTATTGGTCTTGTGACTCCAATGACATCAGCTTCTTGGAAAGAATCTAGTCCGAGGAAAGAGCGAGGAACCTGTCCAGTAAAAATGACAATCGGAATGGAATCCATAAAGGCATCCGTGATTCCGGTAACCGTATTCGTAGCACCTGGACCAGAGGTGACTAAAACTACGCCCGTTTTTCCAGTTGCTTTTGCATAACCTTCTGCCATATGAACGGCACCTTGTTCATGACGAACAAGGACATGCTCAATGTCTTCAATGTCATAAAGCGTATCGTAAAAAGGGAGGACTGCCCCACCAGGATAACCAAAGATAGTCTTTACTTTTTCATTTTTTAAACATTCGAAGAATATCTGGGAACCAGAAATCCTCTTGAACCTAACCATCTTTTTCCTCCAAGAAAAATTGTATTTAAATAAAAAAATATTTAGGTTTGAAAAAGGAAAAGAGAGACCGGCTTATTGATGGTGCTTTTAACCATTACAATAAGAATAGGTATAGGAAAGTTCCTTTAAAAAACCTAAAATTAAAAAAAGTATATAAATTAAACTGATATTTTTCGTTCCAGCCTAAAAAGTAATTCCCCATGATCTTTAAAAAAGAAAAGGGAAATCAATCTTTGGTCTGGAACTAAATAATTGAGAGTAGAAGGAGTGGGAGAGCAATAACTGAAATAAAAGACTTATTAAGGGCAAAAGACGATTGAGAATACTGGGGACAGTATTGATGGAAGTATTGGCTGCGGTAAGCGGACATTTTCATTTTTCCCTCTTTGTTGACACGTTTTCTTTTTTTCGACATAAATAATTTCTAAAAACGATTCCTTAAAAATATTTCTAACTCTAAATTAAAAAATCTTCAAGGGAAAAAAGTTGAAAAAAAAAATAATAAATGATGATAAAAGAAAATATTCCAAAAAAATTTATGATGGATTCGAAAGGGCCCCGAGCAGATCGATGCTTTACCCATTAGGTTTTAAAAAAGAGGACTTTAATAAACCTCAGGTGGGGATTGCTTCAACATGGAGTCGGGTAACCCCTTGTAATGCTCATATTCACGATTTAGCAAAAAAAGTTGTTGATGGTGTTGAAAAACATCAGGGCAAAGGAATTCATTTCAACACGATAACTGTATCCGATGGAATTTCTATGGGAACTTCAGGGATGAATTATTCATTGGTTTCGAGAGAGGTAATTGCTGATTCTATTGAGACAGTCACAGAAGCTCAGGGTTTCGATGGGCTTGTGACTTTTGGAGGTTGTGATAAAAATATTCCTGCTTGTTTAATGAGTATGATCCGCTTAAATA
This sequence comes from Bacteriovoracaceae bacterium UBA7317, assembly GCA_002474345.1. Lineage (GTDB taxonomy): Bacteria > Bdellovibrionota > Bacteriovoracia > Bacteriovoracales > Bacteriovoracaceae > UBA7317. The sequence continues at coordinate 8,125 of DKQD01000207.1, read as the reverse complement.
GGCCTTCTCTTTTTGTTTATGGGGGATCCATTTTACCTGGAGTTCTTCCTGGAAATAAACAGATTGATATTGTCTCCGTTTTTGAAGCGGTTGGAAAATTTGCAAAAAATGAAATTGATCAAAAAGAACTTGAGTTGATCGAAAGTAAGGCCATACCTGGATTTGGTAGTTGTGGTGGAATGTATACGGCCAATACTATGGCCTCTGCTGCAACGGCTTTGGGAATGACACTCCCAGAGAGCTCATCGAATTTAGCAGAGTCTAGAGAAAAATTTGATGATTGTGATAGGGCCGGTCAAGCCGTCATGAACCTCATTGAAAAAAAACTTTGCCCAAAAGATATAATCACTTTTAAATCCTTTGAAAATGCCATTACGATTGTTATGACTTTGGGAGGTTCAACCAATGCTGTTTTACACCTATTAGCCTTGGCCAAAGAAGCAGAAATACCACTAACTCTTGATGATTTTAAAAGGTTATCCCATAAAATACCTGTCATTGCTGATCTAAAGCCAAGTGGTCGTTATAGCTTTGCTGATTTTATTTATAGAGGAGGTCTCCCGCCTTTTATGAAAATGTTGCTAAATAAAGGCCTTCTTCATGGGGATTGTATGACGGTTACCGGAAAAACTTTGGCGGAAAACTTAAAGGAGGTTCCAGATTTAAAGTTAGACTCTACATTAATTCATCCTGTAGAAAAGCCATTAAAAAAAGAAGGCCACCTTGTTGTTTTATACGGTAATTTGGCAACCGAAGGAGCTGTGGCAAAAATTTCTGGGAAAGAGGGAGTCTTTTTTGAAGGTAAAGCAAGGTGTTTTAATTCTGAAGAAATGGCCTTCAAAGCAATTATTTCTGGAAAAATTAAAAAAGGACATGTTGTTGTTATCAGGTATGAAGGGCCAAAAGGTGGGCCTGGTATGAGAGAAATGCTTTCACCAACCTCGGCGATCATGGGACGGGGTCTTGGTAAAGACGTTGCCCTTATAACAGATGGAAGATTTTCGGGAGGAAGTCATGGCTTTGTCGTGGGTCACATAACTCCAGAAGCTTTCAACGGAGGTCCTTTAGCTCTTGTTGAAGATGACGATGTGATTGTCATAGATGTTTTAAAGGGAGTGATGAACTTAAAGGTGGAAACAAGCGTTTTAGAAGAAAGAAAAAAAGCATGGTGTGTTCCAGCGGAGAAAAAAGTTATAAGTGGTGTTCTGAAAAAATATAGGCGAAATGTATCAACAGCTTCGGAGGGCGCTATAACAGTTTAAAGGGCTTTTAAAAGTTTTCTCAAGGTTTGAGATAAATTTTTGATAGCCGGTACATTTTGTGTCTCATACCTGTATACAAGACAAATTTTATCTTTAAATTTAGGGGCCTTTTGATCATAAATTTTAAGGGCTTCTCCTTTGGGGAGGTCCAGCCTTGCTATTCTTGTCGGGAGAATTCCGACCCCTACTTCTTCTAATGTACACTTTTTTACAACTTCTATACTTGACGTAAGAATACTTCTTTTAAAATGAAAGGGTGATTTGTCGAGACCCTTTTTTATGGTTTGGGCCTGTATAAGATCAGGAGTGTAAATAAGGGGGAGCTCTATATTTTTTGGACTAATGTGGGGAGATATCCAAAGAGTAAAATAATCAACACAAATTTCTTTAATAATGAGATCAGGATGCTTGATAGGGTTTACCACGAGAGCGAAATCTAAGTTGAAAGAAATAACCTTTTCTGTAAGGATTCTAGAGGGTTCGTGGACAAAGCTAAACTCGAGCTCAGGGTGAAGTGTCATAATTTGAGGAAGAAAGCTTGAAAGGCTGTACATTGCTACTGCTTCATGCATACCAAGTGTGTAGCGTCCCCTTAAAACATTTGTATCTCTAATAACATCATTTTTTAAGTTTTCCCAGGTATCTAAAAGCAGGCTTGTCCTTTTGAGAAGCTTACCTCCAGCTTTTGTTAGTTTTAATCCTGTTTTTGTTCGAATAAAAAGGGGGACCCCAATATTTATTTCAAGCCTTTTAAGTGATTGACTAAGTGCCGATTGAGTCACCCCAATTTTCTCACTCGATCTAGATATATTTAACGTTTTGGTCATTTCAATAAAAAAAGCTAAATCTTGAGATGAAGGAAGCATTTTTTATCCTTTTTAAGAGAAGGCAGGATATTCAAAATATTAGATATAATGATCATTGTGATAAGTAAAACTAATATTAAGACTTATTTCTTTTTAAGCTTCATTACTTAATATATACTTTTCGACTTTTAAAGATGAATTTAAATGAGGAAAAGGGATATGGAAGTCAAAGAAAGAGGAAATACTTGGGAGGTTCACAAATTTGGCGGGAGTTCTTTAAGGAGAGGAGAGCTTTTTTCAAAGGTCAGTGAAATTTTAAATAAGGCAAAATCGCCTAAAAAAGCATCTGTTGTGTCTGCTATTTATGGAGTTACTGATTCACTTTCTTTAGCTGTCAATAAGGCTAAAAATGGATTGGGAATTGGAGACTCTATAAAATCCCTTCGAAAAAAACATTTTGATGTTATAGATGAACTTTTTGAAGAAGAAGCTCCTAAACAGGAACTTAAATCAATTCTTGAACAAGACTTTACTGGATTACTTCATCTTTTAAAAACCGTTGAAATGAGCTCTTATGCATCAGAAACCCTAATGGAAATTATTATGGGCCATGGAGAAATTTGGTCTGCCCAAATACTTAACAAACTTCTTCTCTCTCAAAACAAAAAGTCACAGTGGTTAAATGCAAGAGAAGTTCTCTTTCTTAAAGATAATTCCCCAGATAGGGAAGTTGACTGGGATCTATCTTGGAATAAGCTTCAAAAGAAGTTAAAAGGTTTTGATGATCAATTTCTTATTATAACTGGATTTGTTGCCTCAACGGTAAAAGGAATTCCAACAACCTTGAAGAGAAATGGTAGTGATATTTCGGCCACAATTTTTGGTCAACTTTTACAAGCAAAAGAAGTTTCAATTTGGAGTGACGTTGATGGAATTATGAGTGCCGATCCTCGCTATGTACCAGGTGCTAAGCCCATAAAAGAGGTTTCTTATAGCGAGGCAATGGAAATGGCCTACTTTGGAGCAAAAATCCTTCATCCTAAAACTTTAGCGCCAATCATTGATAAAAAAATACCTTTAAGAATTAAAAATACTTTTAACCCAGAGGCTCCAGGTACCTTAATCGGTGAAAAAAAAATTCAAAAAAAAATTTACAAGGATAAATACACTTTAAAAACAAGTATTGTAGGACTTTCCAATGTAGATTCTCTTTCTGTCATTAATATTGAAGGAACAAACTTAGTTGGAATTCCAAGGCTTGTAGGGAGGGTTTTTGGTGCCCTTCAAGGTGAACTTATTAATGTTTTTCTCATTTCACAAGCAAGTAGTGAGCACTCTATATGTTTTTGTGTTCCTTATAATGATAGAATATTAACAAAAAATATTTTAGAGAAAGAGCTTTATAGAGAGTTAAAGGAAAATTTTATTCATACAATAACAACAAGTGATCCATCGAGCATTTTAGCTGTCGTTGGGGAAAATATGATTCAAACTCCAGGCGTTGCTTCCCGTTTTTTTGGGGCCCTTGGCAAGGCCAATATTAATGTTCGTGCAATCGCGCAGGGATCTTCAGAGAGGAATATCTCTGCTGTTATTTCTCAAAAGGAAGTCAAGAGGGCGATAAAAGCTGTTCACGCTGGTTTTTATTTATCACCCCAAACCCTTTCGATAGGACTTATAGGCCCTGGCCTTATTGGTAAAGCAATTCTTAAACAGCTCCAAGAACAAAAAAATAATTTAAAAATAGACTTTGACTTTGATTTTAGAATTAGAGGAATTTGTAATAGTAAAAAAATGCTCCTTTCTAATGACGAAATTGATTTAACTCAATGGATTGATGAATTTAATGAAAAAGCTATTAATCAAAACTTAAATGACTTTGTAGATTTCCTTCATACAGATGACTTTCCTCATACATGCCTTATTGATTGTACGGCAAGTAATGAGCTGGCTTCTTTTTACCCAAGTTGGTTATCCAAAGGAATTCATATAATTACACCAAACAAAAAGGGAAACTCTGGTGACTTTTCTTTGTATCAAGAAATACAAAGGTCTGTTAATAAGAAAAAATCTTATTATTTTTATGAAGCGACGGTCGGAGCTGGTCTCCCTCTTATTTCAACTCTTAAAGAAATCATTCAAACGGGAGATGAGGTTATAGAAATTGAAGGGGTTTTCTCTGGAACTCTTTCTTATATTTTTAATCAATTTGGTGAAAGCTCCCCATTTTCAAAGGTTGTTATCGATGCAAAAGAAAAAGGTTATACTGAGCCAGATCCTAGAGAAGATCTTTCAGGCCTTGATGTAGCTAGGAAGGCCATTATTTTGGCCAGAGAAATGGGACATAAGGTTGGACTAGAGGATGTTCAGGTTGAGGATTGTATTCCTCAATTTTTAAAGGGAGACTTGACTCTTAATGAATTTATGCAAAATTTAAAAAAAGGGGATCAGGTTTTTGAAGAACAAAGGTTGAGAGCTTTTAAAAAAGGTGAACTTCTAAGATATGGTGCTAAAATAAATTCTAAAGGAGAGATTTTCGTTTCTTTAAGGGGTTACCCTAAAGAACACCCATTTTGCCAAATTAAGGACTCTGATAATATCGTTCTTTTTAAAACAAAGAGGTATAATAAGAGACCTCTTATTATTCAGGGCCCGGGAGCTGGCCCTGAAGTGACAGCGGGGGGGATCTTTTCAGATTTAATCAGACTAACTAATAGTTTAGGAAAAGACTGATGAAAAGTGAAGGCCATCTTAGAGCAACTTGCTTTGCTCCAGCAACACTTGCCAACTTAGCGGTAGGGTTTGACTTTTTAGGTGTTGCTGTTTCTACTTTTGGAGACACTGTCACAGTCACTCGAATAGAAGAGCCGCTTGTTCGATTTGAATTTATTGAAGGTATTGATTCCGACGGCTTACCCACCGACCCTCTTAAAAATACAGCATCTTATCCTCTTATTAAAATGAGAGAAGTGCTTAACTTGAAGTTTGGCTTTTCCCTAGGTTTAAAGAAAGGAATTCCTCTTAGTTCAGGTTTAGGGGGGTCTGCTTCTTCTGCTTGCGCAGCTGTCTGGGCCGCTAATAAACTTTTGTCTAATCCTTTAAAAAAAGAGGATTTGTTATCTTTTGCTCTTCAAGGAGAAGCTAAAGCTTCAGGGAGTATTCACGCTGATAATGTGCTTCCTTGTCTTTTGGGAGGCCTTAACCTCATCTTTTCTTTAAATCCATTGTCTTTTAAAAAATTGCCTCTTCATAAGGATTTTACTTTCGTTGTTTGGCACCCTCATTTTAGAGTGGATACATTTAAGGCCCGGAGTATTCTTTCTAAAAACATTTTGTTAAATCAGCACACTGAACAGTCTCTTTACTTGAGCGGATTCTTTCTAGGTCTTTATGAAAATAATTACAATCTTATGAATCAATCACTGAAAGACGTTATTGTAGAGCCGCAGAGAAAGAAGCTTATTCCTCATTTTGATGAAATTCAAAAAAGGGCCTACGACTTTGGTGGGTATAACCTTTCCATCTCTGGAGCTGGACCTTCTCTTTTTGCCCTTGCGAACGGCCAAGAGGAGGCAAAAAAATTAAAAAATGAGATTGACAGCTTTTTTAAGCAAAAGGGTGAAGGAGTTGAGTCCTTTATTTCATCTGTTAACGAAAGAGGGGCCCATTATGTGGATTGATAGTTCGGGTAAAGGACCTGAAAGGAGCTTTTCGGAGGCACTCAGGCTTAATAGAAGTGAAGCGGGTCTGCTTTATGTTCCTAAAGAGTTCCCTATTATAAGTGAAACGCCACCTTTATCGTCTTTATCTGATTTGGCCTTTTCCCTTTTTCACCCCTTTTTTAAAGGTGATATTTTAGAGCCCTACCTCGAGGGAATATGTAAGAGGGCCTTTAACTTTTCTGTTCCCTTAAAAAAACTAGATGAGTCGACTGATTTGTTAGAACTTTTTCACGGCCCAACCCATGCCTTCAAGGACATTGGAGCAAGGTTTTTAGCGGAATGTGAAGATAAGGTCATAGAGTTACAAGAACATGGGATGAATAAACTTGTCATGGTTGCTACAAGTGGTGATACAGGGGCAGCGGTAGCTTCTGCCTTTTATAAAAAGCCCTCTTTTAAAGTTCTTATTCTGTTTCCCAAAGGGCAAGTTTCCAAGAGGCAAAAGGCAAGCCTAACGAGATGGGAAGAGAATATTCTTTCTTTTGAAATAGAAGGAAGTTTTGATGACTGTCAAAATTTAGTTAAGCTTTTATTAGAAGATAAAGATATTAGAAAAAGGGTTGGAGTAACTTCTGCTAACAGTATAAATGTAGGGAGGATTCTCCCTCAAACACTTTACTATGCCTATGCTTCATTTATAAAGAAAAGAGAAACGGGAAAGAGGGCGAGTTTTATTATTCCAAGTGGAAATATGGGAAACTCCATCGCATGCTTTTGGGCAAGAGAAATGGGATGCCCTATAGACCGGATCTATTTAGCAACGAATGCCAATAAAACTGTTCCAAATTATTATGAGACCTTGACCTATCAACCTCAGTTATCAATCAGGACATTGGCCAATGCTATGGATGTTGGTGCCCCTAATAACTTAGAAAGACTCCTTTCTCTTTACAAGGGAAAAGAAAGTTCTTTAAAGAAATCATCTAAGGCAATTAGTGTAAGTGATGAGGATATTAAAAAGACCATTTTAAAAAGGTTAGAAGTCGGTAATGAGGGATGGGGAGTTCTTCTTTGCCCTCATACCGCCACAGCAGCTTTTGTGAGAGGACTTTTTCCTGGTGATGATTTTATTCTTGTTGGAACGGCCCACCCATCAAAGTTTGATGATATTTTATCGCCTCTTCTAGGTGGGAAGGAATTGCCTTTGCCTTCAGGGTTAAAAACTTTGGTTGAAAGAACACCAAAGTTTAAAACCCTTCCTTCGAGTTTTGATAAGGTTAAACAGGCTCTTTTACAGGAGCTTTAGCTTTTTCTTTTTTTAAAGGAAAAGCCTTTTTATTATGAGAGGGTTGAGGTTTTTTTGTTTCGATCTTTTTTCCCTTTTCCTTTTTTTCGAGACTTTTGTGTTCGTTAAAAGGGTGGTCTTTAGAAACTTCACCTACATTGTCATCCTCTTTATCATTAAATGTCTGCCAGTCTTTAGCAATGGGCGCATAAATAAGGTGTGCTGGTATTCCGAAGCCATCAAGAAGTTCCTCTAACCTTTCTCCAAGATCTTTGCATCCTTTGGCAATTTTAGCTTCAAGCTTTTTGACAGAACTAGCGTTAAGGATGCCTTCCTTTAAATACCAGCTAAGGTGTTTTTTAATTAAAATGCAGCCATAGAGATTATAAACCTTTTCTAAAAGAGGATTATTTTGTTCCTTACAAATATGAGAAAAGTTTTCAAGAACAAAACGCTCTCCATAAGAAAGGGCAACATCTTGAACGAGGTCAGATTCTTCAGTCATCCACCTCTGGAAAATTTCTTCTTTTCCTTTGGCCTTTTGCATTTTTAAAGCTAGCTGACTTAAAACTCTTTTCTCTCTGGTTCTTACAAGGGAAAGAGGTTTAGAGAGAGAAATAAGCCTTGTAATGGCACCAGGTACAAAAGAAAGAGATGTTTCTTTAATCACTTCTTGAATTGTCGTTTCTTCTAGCAGCTCCTTTGCAACTTTTTGCATAAGAACACTGTTATCGCCTTCCGCTGTGATACCAGCGTGTGCTCCGGCAATAGCTTCACCAAAACGGTTGCAGGCCAAGTATCCTTGACCACCACAACGCTCTCGGCCAATGGTTGCTGTATTTTCCGCATGCCAAGTTACCATAGGCTTGATCACACAGCACATTTTGATAAGGTCTTTACTCGTTTCTTTTTCAGCATTTTCTTCTGTTTGGAGTTGGGCAAAATTATTTTTAACTTTATTCAGTCCCAGCGTAAGGGCATAAGTTTCAGCAAGTAGAGGCATCAGTGCCTTTTGCTGGAGTTGGTATACCATAAGAGGGGCTGAACTTGTTCCGTCGGAGTTGACCCCTAGTCTTGATTGAGAGTAGCGTATCGTATTGTATAATGTGC
>DKQD01000055.1 GCA_002474345.1 Bacteriovoracaceae bacterium UBA7317 | reverse complement strand
AAATCTTTATTTGCAGTTTGGAGAGCACCACAAAAAATTTAAGTGCTCGTCACCTTGAAGTAATTTTTTTACCCAGACTTTTTCGTTTGTTTTTATAACTTCTTTTTTTTCCGGTAAGTAGTCAATAATTTTTGGCTTGGAAAATAGCTTATTATTACCTAGGCTGGGGTTTTTTTTCTTAGCTTTTGCTTCTCTTGTTTTTAAAAATTTGTATAGCTCTATTTCCTCTAAAGAAGGAATAAATATTTTATCTCCCACTTCAATATTATCCGGACTTTTAATTTGCATATTGTATCTTAGAAGAAGTTGAAGAGATCCAATTTTATTGTCAAAAACGGGCTTACCAATAGTTTTTTGAGCAATCTGAGAGAGTGTTTCACCTTTTTTTACATAGTATAATTTATAGTTTTTATCCAAACTTTTTTTATCATTACTCACTAATTCTTTTTCAATCTTTTCAACCTTTTCTTGCGGTACTCTTGATGAATTTGTTATAACTATCTTTGGATTTATATCTTCATTAGAGCTTAGGTTTTGTATTTTAATAGATTCCTCGTCTTTTGAAGGAAGCGAGAGTTTATCTCCAGGAAAAACCTTATTTACGTCAGATATTTGGGGGTTTTCTTTTAAGAGGGATTCAAACCTTTTTCTGAAACTCCATCCTCTGTAAGTAAAACGCATTTTTTCAGCAATTTTAGAAAATGACTCACCTTCCTTTACAATATAAAAATCTCCAATGGCCTTTGTGCTTCCTAGAGACGTAGAGCATATTGGAATAAGAATGGTACTGGCTATTACACTTCGTTTATTCATAATCCACTCAACGGACAATCAGTATTTAAGTTAAATATTTTTGAAATATTTTTTTTGGATAAAAACAGATCTAAAATCACGGTTTAAGGGGGGAGTAAAAAACTGCTATTTTTCTGATAATAGGGGGTCTACCTCTTTTCCTATAAGTTTACTCAAGTTCGCCCAGGCCATATAATTTTCATAAACAGCTTCAAGGTAATTTTTAAATGTCATGGCCCTTGCGGAGTATACATCAGAAATTTTTTTACTATCCAAAAGTCCCATACTTACGGCCATAACGACTCTGCTAAGCCATTTCTTTGCATATTTTTTTGATCTTTTTTGATATTTTACCTTCTCAATGGAGGATTTTAGGTCTTCAAGTGCTTGCATAACTTTTAAAGACATTCCTCTTTTAGCAAAAGACTTTTTTAAACGAAGTTGGGTTAACTCTGATTTGATAGTTTCAATCTTAGAACTTGTAACTCCCCAATCGATATCTAGGGTAAGTCCAAACCCAGCTGACAATACTTTTTGGTTGTATGGATCGTAACTGAAGGAGCTTTTCTGATCTGTCATTTGAGATGTCTTACCGTATTTTCCTTCAGCAAGAAAAACAAATAAAGGGTATTTATTCTTTTTTTCTGCTGATAGAAGACTTGATTTCGCTTTTATTCCTGACTTTATTTGTTTTAGCTGTGGGAGGTGATTTTTCGCCAGATTGAGGTAATATTGATCCTTTTTAAGTGGCCTTTTCTGAAATTCAAGCCAGTTTTTATCTGTTTTTAGAGTGAGCTCGTTGTCGTTTCTACCCACAAAAAAATTTAATGCTTTAATTGTTAGTTTTTCTTGCTTTTTAATCTCTATAACTTTTGTTTTTATTTCAGATGCTAAAATTTCAATTCGGTAACGATCCTCTTTAGAGGCTTTTTTCTCTTTCATCGTTTTTATGATATCTAAGACATCAGTTTCTGTTTCTTCTGCAAACCTAAGAAGTGTTTTTGCTAGCAGATTACCATAATAAAACTTTTTGACATTGTAGATGATATCAAGTTTTTGGATTGCAACATTTTCTTTTTCAACATCTTTTCCATAAGAAGCCGCTCTAATAAGATCTGACTTTTTTCCCCAAGTCCAAATAGGATAAGTTAATTTTAAACTTCCGAGGAATAAAGGGCCTAAAGAGCTTTCTTTTTGACTAGTGACTGAATTACCAGTTTCTTTATTAACTGGCCCAGCACCAAAAGTGATATTAACCTTGGGGTTAAATTCACCTTTTATTCTCTTTTTAAGGTTTGAGAAGTTATTTACAATAGATTTTTTTTCTTTAAGAAGTTCACTATTTTTTAGCGAGAGGCCTATTGCTTTTTCTATGGTTATTGTCTGTATATTATCAGAAGTCCATGCAATATGTGGAAAGTTTAAAGTAAGTGAGAGTAAAAAAATTAATATTTTTAAGTCCATTACTATTTTTTACTTTTTAAGTTCTTTTAATTTCTTTGTTAGTAGCTTTTTAAGACCTTTCCACTTTTTTTTCTTTATGACTGTTTCAACCTTTTCAGATATATTTTCCACCCAACTTTCATCGTCGATAATCACATTAACGACCTTCCAGTTATTGTTTATAAGTTTCAAGTTGTAATCGACCTCTGTTTCTTCACCTTTACTTTTTACAATAGAATAGACTGTCGCACGGTAATTATTTTTTTCTATGTTTTTGTATTCTATTTTTACCTCATTTAAGAAGTTTGGTGCTTTAGGGTAAATTGTTTTAGTTATGATTCCTTTTATGGTTTGATGAAACCAGTCGACTTCCTTAGGACTTTGTTTCAGGGAGTTTTTACCTAAGATATCATTACTCATAACCTTAAAATTGAACATTTCTTCAATCTTTAATTGTTGTTTTTTACTGCTTTTTAATTCTTTATCCTTGGCCAATTGAAATATTTTTTTTACAATTTCCTCTGGTTCAACACTTAAAGAGGCTTGGCCTTTTGAGACTAAAAGAAAAGCAATAAGAATTTTAATCAGAGTTGATGACGCAGGTTGTTTGAAGTATTCCAATCCATTTTCCTCGGTTTCTATATTCGGTTCTTTAGTGCGTAGCAAAAATATCATCCTAAAATTTCTTTTTCTTGTCAATCATAGGTCATGGTATCATGTAAGAAATGAAACCATTTTCTTTTTACCGAATCATAAAGTCTCTGAAGATTGAGAGTTTCTTGCACTACAACTTGAAGCACAAGTACTTTGGGGTTTTTCTCGTCCTTATTCCTTTTTTATGGGGGATCTCACAAGGTCTTAATCTTCCTGTATCACTTTCTTTAACTGACCTTTTACCAGAGCATTCCAAAAGTGTTTCGGACATGGAATCAGTAACAGATGAAGTTGGAGGAGGAGGTCATCTTCTCATTTTAGTTGGACCTACAGAAAAACCTGAGCAATATCTACCTGGTATAAAAAAGACACTAAATGGTATCGAAGGAGTCAGGTATATTTATTTTGAAAGGGAAGAATATTCTCTAAAGGATAAAAGTCTTTACCTGATGGAAAGAGGTGAGTTCAAAAAACTTATTAAGCATGTGAAGTCTCTTTTTGGACACGGTGGCCTTATTGACTTAGGCCTTGAGGATGAAGAAATTAAAAGGGAGAAAGAAGAAAAGGCCCTAGATTATTTTAAAAATTTAAAAATTAAAAAAGATTTTTCTAGATACTTTCTTTCAAAAAATGAAAAGTATGCAATGTTGCTGGTAAAGCCTCTATTTCATTCAATGGACCTGGGCAAATCCAAAAAGATGGCCAATGAAATCAAGGCCCGCTTAAATAGTTTTCTAGGTGAGAAGAATGTGCCTTATGAGCTTTCCGGGCGTTTTGTTGAGGTTATTAATGATACGGATCAATTCAAAAAGGACATGGTCCTCACAGGTACGATTAGCTTATTTTCTATAACGATCATTCTTTTAATGGGTCTTGGAGCTTTCAAGGCAGTATTTCTTTCAATTCTTGGTGTTGTCCTTGCCATGGGTTGGACATTGGGATTCGCCCACCAGTTTGTTGGACAGATAAATATTTTAACAGGCTTTTTATTGGCGATTTTAAGTGGTTTGGGAGCTGAGTATGGAATTCATTTTATAAGGCGTTTTTATCAAAATATTTCTTTTGGCCTCACTAAAGAAGAGGCCATGTTAAGGACCTACCTAAAAATGGGGAGAGTTCTATATTCTGCTGCTATTACATCCGCGTCTGCTTTTCTTATCTTATCTTTTAGTGACTTTAGAGGTTTTTCTGAGCTTGGTGTTATTGCTGGCTGTGGTGTTCTTTCAATTTATTTCGTTTTTATGCTCTTTTTTCCTTTTATGGCACATTTTTTACCAGTAGAAAGGACTAGAGGACGTGCTCTTAGAAACTTATTCGGAATTTATCCTTTTACAGAGAAATGGCTAATTCCTCTTCTATTTATAGTTCCTATTTTAATTTATGGCCTAACCAAAGCTGAGTTCGAATATAACTTTGAAAGAATGCATGACTTTTCAAAAAAAACGAGATGGTTTAATGATTTGACCGATGAACTTTTTGGAAAGGCTTTGACACCTACTGCTGTGCTGACCCGTGATAAAGACCAAGCTCTAAAACTGAGGAAATGGTTACTAGATCCTAAAAGGAGTCATATTATTGAAGAAGCTGTTTCTCTTTATCATCTTGTTCCAGATCATATGAAAAAAAGAGAGAGGAAGTTAAAAAAGTTAAGAAAAAGGTTAGATAAAGTTGAGACTAAAAACTTAGAAGAAAAAACAGGCATTTCCTCTGAAAAAATAAAAAAATGGTTGAGAGCAAAGCCCTATAAAAGGGAGGATCTGCCAATTCAGCTTAGAAGTGCTTTTGGTAAAAGTGGTAATATTGTTATTATTTATCCAAAAGAAAGGCAAGGAAGCTACCAAACAATCTTTAGGTATGGAAAAGTTTTAAATTCTGCTTTAGAGAAATTTCCGGATATTAAAATCGGTAGTGATACTCTCGTATTTTTAGAAATATTAAAAAAAATTATAAAAGATGGTCGTATTGTACTTATGATGTTTTTAATCGGGGCCTTTATTATTTTTTGGTTAGACTTTCAAAATGTAAAGTCAGCACTCTTACTAGAAGGTCAGCTAATCCTCGGACTTTTGTTTCTAGTTTGTCTTATGGGCCTTTTTCAAGTTCGCTTTACGATTATGAATGTTGCAATGATTCCTGCTGTTTTAGCTGCTGGTGTCGATATGGGGGTTCATGTTAAACATCGAGAGCTAACAGGTGGCCACTCCTTGGAGAGTGCGAGATTTGTCGCTCAGCCTGTTCAACTGGCCATGATGACGACATTGTTGGGTTTTAGTTCACTATTTTTTGCAGAAGCTAAAATGTTGAGAGGAATCGCTTGGATTTCTCTTTTAGGCCAACTTTCTATGTACTTCGTTTGTATGGTAATGCTTCCTATAATAAAAGATAATTACTTTCTTTTTACGGCCAATAAAGTTAATAAAAGAGACTAGTTCCTTTTATTTAAATTAAAAAAAATTAGGGATTTATGATCATACCGCTTCTTGTTGGAATTGTTGTTGGCTTTTTAATGGGGATACCTATCGGGCCAATTAACGTTTGGGTAATGAAAACCAAAATAACCCATGGTAGAGGTGCAGCGTCATCTATAGGGTTTGCTGGGGCCATAATGGATGGGATCACTGTTTTTTTTATTCTCTCTGGCCTAAGCTTTTTCAATATTCCAGATTATTTTGTTAAAGCCTTTCATTGGACGGGAGTTTTGATTCTTATCATTTTGGGTTTCAAAGAGACTTTTAAAAACTTGAGCACTTTTTCCTCCTCAATAAGTCTAAATAAAGATTCAAAGGTCATCAAAAATAAGTTTCTATTGGGAGTTATCATTTATTTATCTAATCCATCGGTTTTAATTACTCTGACAGGGCTCGTTGCCTTTATAAAATCACTTGATTTTTTTTCTATGAAAGGTGCTGGGGGAGCCTTTTTTTCCGCCGGCACAGGAGTTGGAGTGTTTTTATGGTTTTTGTGTTTAATTCAAATTGTAGATAGGATTGAGTCAAAGTTAGGTCATAAAAAACTATTCCAATTGAATCGACTGTGTGGAGTTGTTATTTTATCTTTGGGTTTCTATTTAATGTATACTCTTTCTTCTGGTAGGAGTTTTTGAAGAAATGAGTTAGCTTTAGGGAATTGATTATGATTGGAAAACTTCTAGGTGGAACAATTGGTTTTGTTTTATTAGGGCCTTTAGGTGCCATTGCCGGGGTGGCACTTGGAGACTTTTTTGAAGAACAAAATAGAAGGGGGCATGGTCGTCCCCAACCGACAATGGAACCAAAAGCACATGAGTTAGAGCAGCAGTATTTTTTTGTCTGTACTTTCACAATTCTTGGAAAGCTGGCCCGTGCAGACGGAAGAATTTGTGAAAAAGAAATATCTCAGATTGAACACTTGATGGATGAAGTTCTAGAGTTGCCGCCTACTGAGCGCTCTTTTGCCATAAAGCTATTTCGAGCTTCAAAAGATGACTCAAAAAGTTATAGAGTTTATGCTGAACAATTCTTTGAGATATTTCGGAACCGTCATGAAATTCTAGAAAACTTATTGGGACAAATGGTCTTGTTGGCTAATGCAGATAGTTATTTTCACCCAGAAGAAAAGAGGCTTATAGAAAATATAAGCACTATTTTTGGTTTTTCCCCAGAACATTTAAGAAGGGCATTTGCACCCTTTTATAGTGAAGCAGATAAAATTCAAAGAGCTTACGACATTTTAGGGGTGGATCCCATGACCTCTAAAGATGAGATAAAGAAAACATACAGAAAATTGGCGATGGAGCATCATCCTGACCGTGTGGTTTCAAGAGGTTTATCACCAGAGCTGATAAAGACTGCTAATAAGAAGTTTTCCGAAATTCAGAATGCTTATGATTTGGTCTGCAAAGAAAAAGGTATTCGATAGTATTCTTTTCTATGAAGTTAACGTTTAGCTTTCTTTTTTGTTGATGTTTTTTTCTTTGAAGCTGATGTCTTAGTGGTCTTTTTCTTAGTAGTTACTTTCTTAGCTGTCGCTTTTTTAGCAGTCGTTTTTTTAGCAACCTTTTTCTTTTTCTTGGTTGTCTTCTTTGCTTCTTTTTTCACTACTTTCTTTTTTGTTGTTTTCTTTTTAGTGGTTTTGGAAGCGGCTTTTTTTACGACCTTTTTCTTCGTGACTTTCTTTTTTGATGCAGCTTTAGTTTTTTTCTTAGTTATTTTCTCTGAACTACTTACAATTAAATCGCTAAACTCTTTTTTTAGTTGAGCGTAAAAACCAAGAATAAATTTCTTTTGTATATTAATTTTATCAAACTTTTTATGAAAAACTTTCTGAAGTTCGTGATATCTTTTTTCATTTTTTTCTTTAATCTTGGCCAATAAAACTAGGCATTTGTCCCTAAACTCTTGCTTTTTATTCTCTTCGCCTTTCTTTTGGGCTGAATTATTATCTTGAAGAAATTTTGGTAGGACCATAGGGGTTGCTCCTTTCATGTTTTACCTGTTAGTCATTTTAACACTTTTTAGAAAATTTGATCTCCAAGAAAAAAGTTCTTCCCCATTTATATTGTTTAGGACTACGCTTAAAATACAGGAGTATTGAGGGACAAAAAGGTTTAACTAAGGAAGGGTCTAAGGAAATGACTGTAAAGGAAGAAGGAAACTTTTCAGAGAGAGAGGTAGAATTCCTCAATTGTTTTGCTATACATCGATATCATGAAGTCATAAGTAATATGACTGAGCAAGATTTAGAGATCTTAAACAATCCAGGTTGGGATCAGATACTAGAAGGGCATGGAAATGATTGGAGTACTTTATATAGTAAGCTGATGGACTTTCATGGAAATGCGGCTAAGGAATCAACAAAAAAACTTGGTGATTTTTCTTTAACAATAGCTCATCTTGTTGCTGAGTTTACCTGTAATGAAGAAGTTCATATAGGTCATGAGTTAATGGAGTGGATTTGTAAAGAGTTTCAGCCATTTGATGGGCCAAAAAAGCCTTTCGGTTGGAGTAACCATTGCTCAAAAGAGTTGAAAAAAATTATTAAGGATATTTAATTTATTGTTTCCTTATCTTGAAATTTAGTTAGAAGTAAGCTTTTTCATTAAAAGGATTTTCTTTAATCGGTCTACTAACTTCATAGTACTATTTCCTAATTTCGCAGGTGTATTTTTAGCACTTTTCTCAATTGCTTTAAGAAAAGAATAAGGTCTCGTTTTAACAATGTGATTAATAAGCCATTTGGGAAGGCTTCCCTTTGGGTCTACGTGAATGAAAAACTCGATAAGTGTTTTGTCCTTAGAAATGGGTGTCAGTCCGATATAGCTATAATGGAGCTCGGCTCTAACTTTATTGTTTGGTTTTGGGTCAAGTTTGAAGTTTTCTATGGATGAAGAAATAAGAGCTATTTGTTTTCTTGAAGTTAAAAGCTTTATGGAATTAAACATTACAATGTCTCTATCTTGGCAGGGCCAAGGCATTTCATGGATGTCGTAGACGACTGCTTCAAGTTCGGAGATGTTTTTTAAGAGTGTTCGTTGTTTCAGCCCAGGGGCCCACAGGTGGGCCTGTTTTGTGTCCCTAAAAATAGTTATGATAGATTCTATCGAAGCCTCTATCACACCGCTTGCCTTAAGAGCAAAAATAGATTCTTTATCCATCTTCTTTCTTTGTACTTTAATTCCCTCTTTGTTTAAGACATCTTCCCATTGAATGTGTTCAAATGTTTTTTCAATTCGGCCAATAATAAAAAACTCTTTTTGTTTGATTTTTGGTGAATGAAGTTCAATTTTTAAATTGTCTTGTGAAGAAGGAGTTTCTCCAAAACTGAATACAGCAGTATGCCCTGTAAAAATAATGATAAAAATATGAAGTTTTCTAAACATTGTGTTCATCATTAAAAAGTCTGCCAGTGAGGTCCAACTTCCTTAAAGGGAGTCCAAACTTAGTAATTCAAGCAATAAAGAACACCTAAATATTATAGTCGAATTTTAGCTAATCCTAAAACTCTTGGGAATTTATTGAGAAATGTTAAGAAATACGTGCCAAAAACAGCTGTGTTTTAATGTATTTTATTTATTGCCAAAAAAATAACTCATTTTATTAATAAAAAAATAAACTCCGTTTATGTCAATTACCCTTGTTTATTTTTAAAATGATTTGAATTTATCGACAAATTAAATAAAATTTATTAGATTGGGTATTAAAATAATAATAATTTCCAGTTTTTTTGTGAGGAGGAAACTTTGGAGAAGAAAGAAACAGCAAAGAACAGGATTATTGAAGCTTCCAGAGCCCTCTTTTCAGAAGTTGGTTTCGAGTCGACCTCCGTGCGTGAAATAGCAAAGAAAGCCTCAGTTAATTTAGCATCAATTAATTACTACTTCAAAAGTAAAAAGAACTTGTTAGCAGAAATTTTTCTTCTTAATTTTAAAAACTTTTCTGACAGTCTTGAGCTTTTATACAAAGAAAGGGAATCCTGGTCCATTGAAGAGTTTTCTTTAAAAGTTTTTGAACTTTTAGATGAAAGAAAGGAAGAGTTTTACTCAGCCTTTCAGATCTTCTTTAACGATGGGGTGTCTTTGCCTGCCAATTTAAATGGTGATCAAGAAAACTATATTGGACCTCCAGGTGGAAAAACCTTTAAGAAAATTGTTGATAATGATCTGGGTTTTGAAGTTGAAGAGTGGAAGAGAGAGTGGATTATGAGGACCCTATTTAATAATATTGTCTGGGAGTTTGTTGTACTCCAGACGAATTATGCAAAAGTTTCTGAAGGAAGTGCGATCAACAAGGAAGATAGCCTAAAGCGTATAAAAAATCTTTGTTATTGTCTGGTGAGTGGCGTTAGAAATCAAGGCATTAATTTTAGTGAAGTGAGTTATAGCTGATTGAAGCGCACGGGAAACACTGAAACATTTTAAGTTTTTTCTA
Organism: Bacteriovoracaceae bacterium UBA7317; assembly: GCA_002474345.1. Taxonomy (GTDB): domain Bacteria; phylum Bdellovibrionota; class Bacteriovoracia; order Bacteriovoracales; family Bacteriovoracaceae; genus UBA7317. The sequence goes on along the minus strand of DKQD01000055.1, from coordinate 1,623 downwards.
AATCTTGAAATTTATCTTCCGATTAAGTGGTTATAAAATGATCAATCCTTAGGGGTGGAAAAAAAAGAAAAAGGCCATTACTATTAATTAAGGCCAATGTAATAAGACCAAGGAAATTGAGGATGGAAGAAGAAGATTTTCAAGAAGTCATACTAGAAACTGTAAAAAAAGTTTTTAATTTCCAATGTTCCGCCAAGGTTGAGCTTAAAGACTCTGAAACTTACAAAGAGGGAGAAGAGTGGGGAGGGCAAGGCCAAACTGATGTGACTTCTATGACGTACTTAAGTGCTGAAGATGTCAATTGTAGTGTTGGAATTTGTTTTTCTAAACCTTCTTACCTTAAATATATATCTGCTATGTTTGGGGAAGAGGTTACAGAGTTTGATGATCAGACGACGGATGCCTCAGGCGAATTTCTCAATATGATTATGGGGAATATTAAGGCCAAGTACTACGAGTCCAATAAAAAAGACATAGAGTCTACATTTCCAATGTCTTTCTTTGGAAGACCTTCAATATTTAAGATTGATTCTGACATTAAGTTGAAAGTCTATCCAATGGAGAGTCATCTAGGGCCAGTATTTGCCATCATTTCTTTTGGCAAAGAGCCAATAATGCCTTGGTCTCAAGACTTTTTCTAAAAGGCGTAACTTCACCCTTTATTTGATCCTCTTAATTATTAAGTCCTATTTCTAATCATATCCAAGATAGGTCTACCTTGTGGTAGACCGCATGCCTCTTACGCTTTGCCAATTTCCAAAAAAGTAAAGTTAATGCGATAGTTCCTTCAAAAGTGGTTTAAATTGTCATGTCGAACATAATGCAAAGAAGAAAAAAATTCTAAGAAAAAATAATGAAAAGAGGTGTGAGTCCATGATAAAAGAAAACAGGAGGAAGTTTTTGTGAAAATAGCAATTGTTGGACCACCAGGGGTAGGAAAGTCGACTTTGGCAACTGGCCTTTTCTACTTTTTGAAAATATTGAAGTTTAAGGTAGAAATAGTGCCTGAGCTTGTGAAATATAAAATTTATCGCGGCGATGATTTTACACAGTTAGGTTTTGATATTCAAAATACATTGGAGCAGCAGGGTCTTGAAGAGATTTTTGAGAAGGGCCCAATGGACTTTGTTATTTGTGAGTCGCCACTCTGTAACGGGTATTTCTATTCATCCTTTTATAAAAAGATGGAGCAAGCCGTTCTTGAAAAGATAGCTTATGAAAAAATAAATAGCTATGAAGTTGTTATCCAGGTTCACCACCCAGAGGATACTGACTACCAGCAATTTGGGCGGTTAGAGACCAAGGAGAAATCTTTTTTACTTGAGGAGCATATTTATAAAGTTTTTGAAGGTTTGAACTTTCAAAATAAAGTTCTCCATTACAAAATTGGTGATGACATAAGAAAAATTATTGAAGACCTAATTCTCATACTGGAGAAGAATAAAATAAAGACAAAAAAAGAAGAGTTAGCTAATGAAGTTATTCCTCAATGAAGGCTAGATAATTATTCTTTTATTGGCGTCTCTCAATCTTGAGATGATTGTGTATTGAAGTTTAATAAGCCAATCGGGTAAAGTTTTAAGAAACTCCTCATAGTGCTCTCGAGGAACTATGGCAACGGTT
>DKQD01000008.1:36036-39001 GCA_002474345.1 Bacteriovoracaceae bacterium UBA7317 | reverse complement strand
TTTGACAAACTAAGAGGACTCAAGAAAAAAGTCTAGCTTTTTGGCCATTTTTTTTAAAATAAAGTGAAATTACTTAGATTTAGATATTAGATTTCTCTGGTAAGAAGGTCTTTGAGCAAATCAGGATCACTTCCTGGTCCAATGACTAATAGTTTTGGGCCAGTAATTAAGTCACCTGTATAAGGCCTTACACTGACCTCTCCTGATGGAACCCTCTCAAAGTAGGAATAATAAGAATCACTATCAAGCTTTGTACAGCCTTTGACCCTTAATATATTTTTAGGCAATGAATCGAGAACAAATTTCAAACGTTTTGATTCAATTGGATCCGGTAGGTCCACTGAACACGAAGACCAATGGGCTTTGGCATGGTCCATTTTTTTTGCTTGATTTTTTGAAGGTGTAAAATTTAATAAATTGGAGGAGTCAAAATCGTCCCACAACTGAATGTCCGCAGAAGGATTCAGTTCTAAAATGCATTTTTTGACTTCTTCTATCCTCTCTTTAGAAACACCATCCGTATGATTTAAAAGGACAAGAGAAGAAACTTGAACTTGATTCGCCTCGAGTTCATTGTGGTGCTCTCTTTTTTGCCAGTTTTTAACATCAACAACAGAAATTTGAATAGGTGGTAAAAACTGTTCTTTAAGACCCACACCCAGAAATCCCATCAGCTCACAGGCATCAGTCGTCCCATTGGCCTCAATAAAAGTAATTCCCTTCTCTCTTTTTGGAATGGAGTTAACTTGGATTCTTAATTCATTGATCCCACTACAACAGATACAGCTTCCACTTAAAGCATTTACCTGTTCAGGACTTAAAAATTCTAAAAATTGTTGGGAATCCATGTTTGCGTTTTGATAATCATTCAGAATAATGAAGGGCTTCCACGAGTTTTCAAAGTATTCTCTGGTTAACCTTTTTAAGAGGGTTGTTTTTCCGGCCCCTAAAAAACCAACAATGACGATAATTGCTTCCATTAAAACCTCGAAAAGTATAAAAGTTCACTTTTTAAGCGCAGAGTCAAAGCTCCCCTACCAAAAGAGGTATCTGAGTTTGTGCCGTACTTAAACTATCAAAACTAATCGAAAGGACAAGTCCAAAAACGGGGCCAGAAGGGTTAAAAAACCCAATTCATTTATTCGAAGGTAAACTTCTCGATAAAGCTTCTTTACTTTTAAGAGGCGACCTGTAAAGGCCCCCTCTTAAGGCTTAACTTCTCTATTTATTCGCGAAAAAGTTATCCAGCTTGATTTGTTTTTCGATCGGTTTAATCATCTCTCCCTGAAGTTCGAACCTGAGTTTAACCCCATCTTTCCCCACTTGACCTAAAAAGGCTTCAAATACAAAGCGGTTTTTCATCATTTGTCTTCCAAGACGAGCTAAAGACTTAGAAAACTTTTTCGGTTGGTTCGTTGAAAGGTACTCTTTCATTTCGCTTAAAAGCTCCTTTCCTTTTTTAATAGATTTTAATGTCCTCCTCTTAACAATTTTTCTACAGGCGTTAAAAAATGTTTTTGTCTTACAGTAAGCCTTTCTTTCAGAAGGAATAGAAAGAACTTCGTTGATAGAGGAGTCTATATTGTTACTGTACTTTATAAGAGATTTTTCATTGAGTAAGTTTTGGACACCACCTTGATTAATTTGAATTTCGACACTTGCTCTAACAAACCCAAGGTCTCCCTCAGGAATTTCCAGATTTACATTTTCCTTAAGGCCAATTCTTTTCGTAAGTTTAGAGAACTCTTTTCTAAGTTTTCTTCCGGAAGTTTTTTCATTTTGATAGAGCCACTTAAAAGTTCCTGCATAGTTATTTCTTATATTAAACGAGTCAGTTAAGTTTTTTGATTTTTGAAGACCACCTAAAAAATAAAAGAATCTTTTTTTGTGACGGCTTATAACACCACTTGTTTTCATTTCATCAGTTACCATTGTAACGTGGGAGATAACTTTTCTCTTGTTGACTTCTAGTTCTTTAGAGAAAGTCTGCATTTCTCCCCAAGAACGAGTTCCTTTAGCAAGAAAAGGGATATTTCCTGAAAATGAGATACCTTTACCCTTTACAGAACTTCTTCCCTTTCTAACCCAGCGAACTCCATCCACAATATTAAGGGCCAGCTCTTGAGCAGATTTCAATTTTCCTTTCAACAATTCTCTATAAGCAGTAACGGCTCCTGGTTTGCTAAAATCAAAAAGAAAACCAAAGTTTTCGTCTTTGTTTTTGAAAGCGGATATGTGCAATGAAGTTAGTGTCATCCCTGAGTGGAGCATAAAGCTATGAACCTTACTTTTTCCAATCATCGCCATAAGTTTATTATCTCCTACCTTTTTCAAGGATACAGTCCACTCTCCAGCAACATGGTATCCGGGGCCTGCCATAGTAAAAATAGTCCAACCAAGTCCCGCATGAAAGGCAATTCCACCATGAACGTTATAAGACATCGCCTCTCCAATTTTCCATGAATTAAGGTCATCTAAGTTTTTAGGGACTTTAAGATTTGATAGGTTTTTTAAATTACGTTTTCCTTTGAAAATTCTTTCTGTATAGACAGATTTTCCAACAGTTGGAACCAAGTGAGCATGGACACCTCCACCCCATGAAGCCAGGCTTTTAGGATGGGATCCAAGTGCTAAACCAGCTCCAACTGAAATATTCCATGCCTTAATCCTTTTGAAGTAATTATTTTCATTAAGGTTTATTTCCAACGATAATTCCTCGTCTTCTGAAAAAGTATCAATGTCGTCTTTAAACCTGCTGCCATCACCATTGTTATGTTCGCCATGGTGATCCTCATGTTCATGTCCATGTTCGCTATGACTTGCCTGATGGGGATTAAAGTGACTTCCCAGATTAATAACATGCTCAAACCTCTCAAAGCCTCCGTATACAATAGGAGCGAAAAAGAGTGCTTCAGCTAGCGTCTTTTCTCCGTGATTGTGCTGCCCATCTTGACCATGGTGCCCA
>DKQD01000008.1:18874-35670 GCA_002474345.1 Bacteriovoracaceae bacterium UBA7317 | reverse complement strand
GTGATCATGGTGACCATCGTGATCGTGGTGTGAACCTGGGTCATCGACGCCACCGAGGATGTCTATTTCAACGTTGTTATCATTGTCACGGTTGTTTCCATGGTTGTGGTTTCCGCCGTGCCCGCTGTGTTCATGTTCTCCACCATGTAAACCGATTCCCCATTCCGTGTGCCCATCAAAACCAATGTGAACAGGTATATGGAACCTTACGTCAGCAATACCGACTTTTCCTCCACCATGGGAATAAGTGTTGTAACTAGAAATAAAAGCTAGCAACAAAAATAAAAGTTTAATATTTTTCAAAGTTTACCTCCGGCATAACTTAAAGGGTCGATTTTACTCAGTTAAAAGAAGTTGGAGAAGGTAACAAATGTTCATCCCATTTGCAATTTAGTTACCAAAAACAATAAAAACTTTGTTGATAAGTGATGTGGGGATCTGAGAAAAAGAGAAAAGTGCATTTTTAAAAAAAGCCACTTGTCTAATACTAACACTTAACGCAAATACTAGTTTATCGGCCCGTAAGACTTTGGAGTATTTGAGCTTCCTTCTTTCAAAAAAGATTTTATGAGAGGAGATAAACCTTTATAAAAGTTATTTATTAAAGGTTCTTTTTTGGAATGAGCAGCATGTCCCGATCCCAACACTTTAGTAAATTGGGCGCCTAGCAGTTTTGAAAATATAGGCAACTTGTTAACATCTACAATTTTGTCTTTTTCTAATCCGATAACCAGGGTAGGCGGAATATTTTTGTCTTTCACCAAGTCTGTAAGAACTCTATCCGGATATTTTATATCGAGGTTTTGATAAGAATTAAAGTATGTTGGCCAATAATCTAACCCATAGTGATTTAACCTGTATTGGACTATTCCCCTCTTTATAAAAAGAGGAACCTTTGTTGGGTCCATACCAAGAAAACTTAAAAGACCCTCAAGTTCTTCAAGAGTTTCCCAAGCGTAAGTTTCCTTAAAAAGGCCTCTTTTTATTATACTCAGTAAACGTTCTGTATAGACCATGCTTACTCCAGCAGGTGCTATAAGTACCCCACGTCCTACCATTCGAGGTTTATTGGCCATCAGAAAAGCAGCAGTACCTCCTCCAAGACTATAACCTATAAGGTCAAATTTCTTTAATCCGATTCTGTCCAAAGTTTTTAGAGCATGTTCGCTGTAAGAAAGGGCCCAATGATGCCCATCTAAAACTTCTTTTTTTAAAGCTTTAATAGAAGGTGATTTATTTTTCCCATGCCCAGGATGTTCAAGAATGTATAAGGGCCGTTTTTCTTTTTTAAAAATTTCTGAAAAAACACAAAGCATTGTGGCTTCCATGGAGCCACCAGGAAAAATGACAATGGGAACTCCGATACCTTCTTTTTTAAGGTAAAAAGTTTCTGTTTGATAGCTACTTTTTACTTTTAATTTTTTCCACATGAAGTCTTTACAATCATCCTTGATGCCTTCCTCTAAAAGCTTTAAACCAATTTGCACTTGAAAGGTATATAATAGAAGAAACAAAAAACCACATGTGAAAAATAAAAAGATTAAGGGTTTTTTAAAAGTTTTCATATAGCTTGATCTCCATCACAAATATAACATAACTAAATTAAATTTTTGGTTCCCAAATACATCGGTCTAAACAATGTAAGATGTTTTCTTAATAAATCTTATTTTAGGCACTTCAAATCGAACACGAAAAGGTATTTTAAATAGAAATAAAAATAATATTTTTAAATAACATTTATATTAAGTTAAGAAAGCCATAAAAAAGTACACAAAAAGACTCAATTTTACCCCTTTAAATATCGATAAATTCAAGGAGTTTTCAAACCATTTGGCGGATTTAAGTGATTAATAAGCTTTACCAAATTTTTATATTTTTTCTTATATCGGGACCATTGTTTTCAGAAATAACACCTGTTGTATTAAAAGATAAAAGTGATAGATATAAAATTGGTCTTAACCTATACATTCTTGAGGACCCGAATAATTCTTTATCTATCCATGAAATTGAAAGCTCTAAGTGGAAAAATAAATTTAAAAAAAGTACAGTTGACATACCAAATTTTGGGCTATCTTCTTCCTCATTTTGGGTTAAATTAAAAATACGAAATAACTCTGGTCAAAAAAAATGGAATTTAATATATAAACACTTTCGACAGGATCACATCGATTTTTACTTTAAAAAAGAAGGAAGCTGGGAGCTTGAAACAAGAGGAGATTTATACTCATTTGATTCTCGCAAAATAAAAAGCCGATTTTTTATTTTTGAAATTTCTCCCAACAAAGATACTGTTTATTATTTAAAAGTAAGAGGAACAACGACTCAAATAAATGTTGAAATACAATCGAAAATTGAGACGTTTCATGAAGAAGGAGAAAATAATTTCGGTTTTGGTATTCTCTTTGGCTTTATTTTTATAATGTTTTTCTATAATTTATTTATTCTTATTGCCACAAAGGATATTAGTTATCTTCACTATATTTTTTATGTTCTTTTTTATGGTCTGACGTTATTAACCACTGAGGGTTTTGGTTTTCAATTTGTTTTTCCAGATTACCCATGGTTTTCCAATCAAGGTGTAGGTTTATTTGGTGGTTTTTCAAGCCTTTTTACAACTACTTTCACTATGACTTACTTGGAAATAAATAGAAGTGAACATAAAAAATTATTTAATCTTTTTTTAGTATTTATATTTTCATGCATTTTAGTAATTGTTTTTAGTCTTTTTTTTAGATATTCCATTTCTTTATTCTCGTTAATGGCCAACACTCTTTTTATACTACCTACATTATTGATTATTAACTTTCATTTTTACCTTAGAGGTTTTAAACCTTCCAAATACTATATCTTAGCTTTCTCTTCAATGATCTTAGGTACAATCGTTAAAGTGTTAATGACAATCGGTTTTTTTCAAGCCAACTTTTTCACCTCTAACGCTGCCTTAATTGGAACCTGCATCCAAATGGTCTTATTATCCATGGGCCTTGCCTATAAATTTAATTACCAACAGGAACTTTCACTTGAAAAAGAAAAAAACCTTTCTGATCTTTTGGAAGAATCAAGACGAGGTTTAGAGAGGAAAGTAAAAGAAAAAACGGAAGAATTGGATTTAAAAAACAAGGACTTGGAAATTGAAAAAGCACAAGTAGAGCTCTTCCTTCAAAATTCCCATAAGCAAAAAATGAGAATGAAATACATCATGAATAACCTTGAGCAAGGCTATTTAACTATAGATAAGAAGGGGGTCATTCAGCAAGGTGCTACTAAAATTACAGAAAAATTGCTTGAAACAAACCTTCATGAATCAGAAAATAAGGGATTAAAAATTTGGGACGTCATTTTTAAAAAACCAATTAAGAGAGACTCTTTAAAAAAATGGATCCATATAGTTTTTGAAGGAAGGCTTCCTTTTAAAGACCTTAACCAGCTGGCCCCAAAAAGTTTTGAAGGAACGAAAGGAAGGTATGTAGAGTTAGAGTTTCGTCCAATTTATGAAAAAAGATCCAAAACAAAAATTAGTAATTTAATTCTAATTGCATCAGACAAAACAAATGAGTTAAACCTTCAAAAAAAGCTGGAATTAGACAAAGAGAATGTCACTTTCGTAAACAATTGCCTCAAAAGTCCAGTCGATTTTGTTGATTTAGTTGATGACACATATTCTATTTTAGATTCTTACAGAGATAATTTCCAAAATAAAGAAGAACTCTTTAGATCATTTCATACATTAAAGGCAAGATGGGGGTTATTTGGAGTTAATTCCCTTATAAACTTACTAAACGTTATAGAGTCTGTTATTGATAAGAATGAGCTTGATAAATTAAACATTGAAATTTATTCATTTCGATTGAGTTTTCAAGATTTTTTAAAGAAAAATCATACTGTAGTTCAAGCCGCTAACAAATTTATGGTTGAAGAAGGAAATGCCATTGAAGTCTCCAAACTTTTTTCAATAATAGATGAAACCGATTCTTTAAATACGCTCAGATCACATATTCAAAAAAATTATATTCTTACAGATATTAAAGAAAAGTTTAGTCGATATAAGCAGCTTATTGACGAAATTGCAAAGGAACAGGGAAAAGTTATAGATTTTCAAATAAAGGGTGACAAGGTTCTGGTTGACTATTCAATATTTTCAAACCTTATTGATACCTCTATACATATTTTTAGAAACATGGTTGATCATGGTATTGAAACAGAGGATGAAAGAATAGAAAAAACAAAAAGTCAAAAAGGAGTTATTACAGTCGAATTTATAAGTAATGGAGATAACTTTATTATCAATATGAATGATGATGGTAGAGGAATTAATACGAAAAAAATAAAGCAAAAGCTCCTTAAAAATGAATTAATGCCAGAAGATAATATTCAAAAGCTTGATGAATCAGAACTTATAAATTCAATATTTCTTCCAGGACTTTCTACAAAAGAACAAGTATCTTACCTTTCAGGTAGAGGTATTGGGATGGATGCTGTCAGAGATGAAGTCGAGAAACTTGGTGGCAACATAAGTGTGACTAGTAAAATTGATGAAGGAACTAAGTTTTCAATTACATTACCTTATGTAAAAAAAGAATAAGAAACGTAAAAAAAATTTAAAAGTCACATTAAATTCTTTTTTATATTAAAGTTGATTCTTTTGGTTCTCTGAAAAGAGTTCTCACTTTTTTTCATTTACGTGTAATGACCCAATAACTATTTAATTTCAGATCTTATAATTTAAAAAAACCTATTTCCCTACTGATAAATTAATTTTAATATTTAACAAAGGTTAATAAGGAATTGGAAATGAAGTTCAATTTAAATGACAAGAAAAGCGAAGTTAACATACCAGAAGAAACAGCTTCTCTTTGGGCCATTCGAGAAGAGCTCGGAGATGAGTCACTCAAGTTTGGGTGCGGGAAAGGAGTCTGTGGAGCATGCACAATTTTGGTAAACGGTGAGCCAGCTAAATCTTGTGTTACACCTCTAAAAGACTTAAAAGGGAAAGAAGTGACAACCCTTTCAGGTATAAGTAAGAATGATAAAAACCTTACAAATCTTCAGAAAAACTGGATGGAAGAGAACGTCGCCCAATGTGGATATTGCCAACCAGGACAGATACTAAAAGCCTATGCCCTTTTAAAACTATCTCCAAACCCAACAGAAGAAGAAATAAGAGAGTGGATGGACAATCTTTGCCGATGTGGTACTTACCCTAGAATAATTAAGGCGATTAAAAAATCTTCAGAAGTAAACTCATAAAAAGAGGGAGAAGAAGTTGAAAAACGTCGATAAAAATGAAAATGAATTGGGCCCTCTAAAAGTTTCGAGAAGATCGTTTTTAAAAATAGCGGCTGGAACAAGTGCTGGAGTTACATTTGGCTTCCCTCTAACCTCTTGTTCATCAAGTGGATCAAATGTCGCAAGTAAAGATAGTAATGAATTTATAAACGCATGGATTCATATTCCAGAAAAAGGTCCCTTAATCTTTACTTGCCCAAGAAGTGAAATGGGCCAAGGGATCTCTACAGGACTTGCTTCTCTCATTTGTGAAGCTATGGATTACCCTATTGAACTTTTAGAAGTCGTCAATGCCCCAGCAGATAAAGTCTATGCACACAAGGCCTTTAAAATGCAGGGGACAGGTGCAAGTCTATCAACATCGACTGAATGGAAGCATATGCTTAAAATAGGCGCTTCTATTAGAGCAACAATGATCTATGCAGCAAGTAAAAAGTTAAATATCCCTGAAAAAACTCTTAAGACAAATGGTGGATACGTCACCTACGGAAAACAATCAATCTCTTACCAGGATTTATCCAAATTTGCCGCAAAGGTTGAAGTAAAGTCTGCAGACCACAATCTTGATATAAAAAACAGTAAATATATTGGAAAATATATAAAACGTGTCGATAACTTAAAAAAAGTTACTGGAAAAGAGCAGTATGGTATTGATGGAGGCATAAAAAATGCACTCTCCGCTGTAATCATCCCTTTTCCTGAGTTCGGATCAACTCCCTTATCATGTAATGAGAGTGAACTTTTAAAAATTGATGGTGTAAGGCATGTCTTCCCAATTACAATCGGTTTTACGATAGTCGCCGACAAATACTGGCAGGCCATAAAAGCGAAAGAATTGTTCAAAGGTAAATGGAAAAAACCAAAAAACCTTTTTAGTTCTAAAAAGTATGAAATAGAGTGTAAGAACTTAACAAAGAACTTTGAAGGAAAAGAGCTGCTTAGTGAAGGAGCCGGTTATAAGAAATTAGACCACGAGGTTGAAGCAGAATACTCTGTCCCCTTCCTAGCACACGCCACTATGGAACCACAAAATGCCACAGTATGGGTTAAAAAAGATGAGGCCCACGTATGGCTACCAACTCAATCACCTGGAGCTGTCCAGCCTGTTGTTTCTGAGATAACTGGAATTTCAAGAGAAAAAATTACGGTTGAATCATCATCTCTTGGGGGTGGCTTTGGAAGAAGGGGTGAAATGGATGCCTTAAGAAGTGCTACGGAAATTAGCAATAAAATAAAAAAACCTGTCAAATTAATCTACTCGAGGGAAGATGATATGAGGCATGGCTTTTACAGACCCTATGTCTTTTCCCGAATTAAAGCTTCCTTTAATAAGGATGCCTCTGACTTCTATTGGAAACAATCTATCGCAACGCAATCTATTGCTAAAGACCTTTTGCCAAAAATGATTTCATCAATGACACCTTCCTGGATGGGTAATACGCTTCCTAAGAAATTAGGGGAATTTGCTCTTCTTTTTGCTGATAGCATGTCTATAAAAGAAGGTGCACTAGCTCCTTATAATTTAAAAGGTGCTCAAATTCTTTGGCAAAAAACAAACCCGCCGGTCACAACGCAATTCTGGCGGTCTGTTGGGCATAGTCAAAACGCTTTTTTTGTTGAATGTTTTGTTGACGAAGTCGCTCATAAGGCCGGAATTGACCCTATGAAATTTAGAGAATCCCGTCTCAAACAAAATTCAAGACAATTGAATGTCTTGCAAACCGTAAAAAAGATGTCAGGCTGGGAAGAAAAAAAAGGTGAGTCCTTGGGGCTCGCGACTCACTTTAGCTTCAAATCTTATGCTGCTGCCGTAATAGAAGTTGAATATAAAAAGTCCTTAGTTTTAAAAAATGTTTGGATTGCTTTAGACTGTGGCACCGCTCTAAATCCAGATGGAGTTCATGCTCAATTAATGAGTTCAGTTATTTTTGGTTTAACAGCTGCATTAATGGGGAAAATTGAAATTGAGAATAGTAAGGTTGTTCAAGGAAACTTTGATGACTACCCTCTTCTAACTATGGCGCAGACGCCAAAAATTCATACTGAAGTTATTAAAAGTTCAGAAAAACCTACAGGTGCAGGTGAGCCTGGTGTGCCTGTTGTTGCTCCTGCCTTATGTAATGCAATTTTTAGAGCGACAAAGAAAAGGATCCGACACTTGCCGGTTTCAGACCATATGGATATTGCTTAAAAAGTCTACATCTCTCTTTGCATTTTCAATGAAAGTTGTATGAAAATTTTTTATCATTCCTTTAAGACCAGCTTTTTCTGGCAAATCCTTCATATCATTTAAAACATGAAAAGGAATGATGCATGGAGGCCCGTAAGTTCCACTAAATGAAGAGTAAAGAGTTTCTCCTTTAAAATTATTAATCAACTTTTTATAATCTTTCGAATTAACATAAATCAAATCTCCCAAAGTCAGAAGGAGGTCTTCTTTTTTACTTCTGGCCAAGTCTATAGCCAACTGCACTGAGGAGCCTATCCCCAATTGATATTTATTGTTTTTAATTATTCGAGAAACATAATCAGGTAAAATGGAGCGAATTTCATTTTCATAATGACCTACAATCACATTGACTTCCATAAATTGATACAAAGAATCCAAAACGTAATGAATGAGAGGTTTATCATCCAAAACATAAGACAGTTTACTTTGACCAAAGCGAGAAGACATGCCAGCGGCCAACACAACGCTAATCATTAATTAATGCCCTTCTTTGTTAAAAAAAATTGATTGTAGTTGAGAAACAATTGAGAGGGCAATGGCCGATTCACCACGACCTAAATTTTTAATCCCCATGGGCCCATAGATTTTTGATAGAGATTCGCCTGAAATATCAGTATTATAAACATTTTTTAAATCTTTGAGCATCTGCTCTCTTTTTTGATGAGGGCCTAAAATACCTATATAGCTAATAGGGTAATTAAGAAAGTACCTTAGCAGTTCTAAATCAGAGGGATAATTATGTGACATTAAAAGTAAAGCAGTTCTTTCAGGACAAGGAATCGAAACTTCAAAGCTAAAAGGGTCAATCTTATTAATATTCCAATTCAAACGTTTTTTTTCTTCAAATTGGTCAGACCTATGGGTGTAGAAAGTTACACGCCATCTCATCCAATCTAATAGTTCTTTTAAAGGCAAAATATCCGGACCTGCCCCAAAAACAAAAATATCTAGGGTCTCTTCTAAATCCGGTTGAAATTCCTTCTTAGAAAATAGATCTTTGCCCTTTAACTTTTCAAAGTTTAAATATATTTTGCCCTGACAACCTATAGAGTAGCCAAAAACCCTATCTAGTTCAGATGTCGTATCAATGACGCAGGAAAAGCTTTTTCCTTCCATCTTTAAGGCCTGTTCAATTATTTCTGATTCAAGGCAGCCACCACTTATTAGTCCAACACTTGTTCCATTCGCAGCAATTAATTTTTTAGAACCTTTTTTCCTATAGGTGGATCCCTCGGTATCTGTAATGGTGACAAGAACAAATTTTTGCTCCTCTCTTCCTTTAATAAATTTTAACAACTCGTGTTGTTCTCTCATTACGTGCGATTTCCACCCTTATTTAAAATTTTAAAAATTTTGTCTATATATTGTCAAAATCAAACAGCAACAAAATTTTTTATAAGGATTTGTCTAAGCTTAAGACATAAAAATTTGATTTGCCAAAAGCTTATCTTTTGAACACAATGATCATGTAGTCTGTAACCTACAAAAGTAGGTGAGAAGCGCTCCGAATACCTGACTTTTTTAAATTGTGTAAGACTTTATGAAAAACAATACAAGGGTTTTAAAAATATGAACAAAATAAAATTTTTTACATATTTTATTTTGTTTCCTCTTTCCTTACTCTTTTCTAAGAACAGCTTTTCAGAAATGTTAGAAGTCAAAATATGGACCAAGACTTATCACCATACTTTTTTACCTCTTAACAAGAGCTTCACAACCAGTTTAGAAACAAAAGATGGGCTCCTTTGTTTTATAGATTATAATTACAAAGTTTCTTTTTCACTTAACTGCCAAAGAAAAAATAAAAATGTGGTTTATTATGAAGAACATAGCCCTAGAATCAATGCTACAATAAAAACTGATCGTGTTCTTATAAAGTTAGGTAAAAACGCTTCAGCGAAATCCTAGTATTTTAACCATGATTTTTTTAAACAATACTCTAATCTAATTTGAGAACCTTGAAGCAAAACGATAAACTTCATCAATAATGATTTTTAAATTCTTTTTAGCTTCACCTTCGAAGAATTTTGTCATTTGATCTATAATCTTTTTTTGCATAAAAGAGGGAACTTTTTTTAAGGCAGGTAAGTTATCGAGAACGTTCAACTCAATTTCTATATCTTGGGTGATAACTGTCCTTCTTTCATCACCATCAAATTTAACTTCACCTTTAATTTCATAGATTCTCGAACCTCCTACAGGTGAATTTTCAAATTCTAAAAAATAGTTTTTGTTATCCCATAACGCATTATCACTATATTTAAATAAAGAATCTGGCAGGAAATTTTTTATCCCAGAAGGTATTTTACCGGATGTATCCCATACATTTTCTACAACAGTTTTATTATCTTTCTCTTCTCTTGATAGAACCTCTATTTTCTCAACAAAACTTATTCGATTGCCTATTTCAACTAAGTGGTCTCTATAAGCTTCCCACATTTTATCTTTTCCTATATCAAATTCGTACTTTAGGGCAAATTTTTTCATAATGTAGACGTCCACTCTGAGGTTTAAATATTTTTATCCCACTATTCTATTATTAAAATACATGAACCACTATCTCTATTTTCCTAATTTAGTTTTTAAGCTTATGTAAAATTGAGGTAGTGTTTCAAGGTTTTTTAGAAGCTGAGAAAAGTTAATACCTGTTTTTAATGATATAAAAGAAAAGAAGTCATAAAAGAGTTTTTGAACAGACCTTCCTCTGCATCAAGAAAACTAGTATTTTCAACATCCAGACATATTCGTTCTACTTCAAATAAGAAGAAAGGCAGGTTGGCGTTGTTTTTGTTTCAACTTCGGAAATAAATAAAGACTCCTCTTGAGACTCTTCTATAAGAAACGGTTTATTTTTAATTTTAGAAAGTTGAACTATTCCTTTTAAAATGAGGTCTTTAAAAACCTTCTCATTTTGATTTTTGATAAAATCTTTGAACTTCGGATTCTTCTGACTGATTTCTTTCAAAGATTTATAAAGACTTTCTTTAATTGAATACTCAGTGAAATAAGAATTTCCTGGAACTTCAGCCTTAAAAGAGTACACTTTTTTATTTAAATCATAATCCTGTCTTAAACTCAAACCAGGTGCTGTAGTTAAAAAATAATCCTCGTATTTTTTTGATTTTATTAGGGTACAATCCCTAAAGAATTTTTCAACCTGATTAAATATTGGTTTGGAAGGATTATTAATAATTTTGTCATAGGCATTTTGTTCATCATCATTTGTCATTTCAACAAGGATGTAGCCAAAGTTAACATTTTCTAATTTAGAATTTCTAAAATTAACAAGCCAAGAATTAAGCTCGTTTACATAATCTTCATAAGACTGCCCAAAAGGTGCGTGACTATGAGGTACCGAAAATAAAATTTCATCCCGGTCTGCTGTATGTAAAACAAGTGATTGATAGCTAGCACCATCTAACCAGGAAACTAATTTTGTTTTATAGGCCTTTACTTCAACCAAGTCTGTCACAATGCAAAGTCTTCCAAACTCTTTTAAATGATTCCGAGATTGGATGACTATTTCTCTTAAGATTTCCTCTCCATTACTGCCCCCATCCCTAAATTTATAATTTGAGTTTGGACTTGGAACAAAGGGAGGGTTTGCGAGGATTAAATCAAAGGTCATCCCCTTTAAGTCTTCATATAAATTACCCAATTGAAACTTTATATTATCAATCCCATTAAGCTGCGCATTAAACCTTGAAAACCGGATGGCCCTTGGATTTATGTCAACTGAAGTGACATTTTTTGAGTAGGAGCTTGCAATAAGGCCTTGAATACCTGAACCACAACAAAGGTCCAAGGTTTCATCAGAGGTCTTTCTAGGTACAGTCTGGACGAGCCCATGGCTATCCATTCCTAAATACATAACCGGATCTTCGCTTATTTTATCTTCCGATAAAAACATATATCTGTGATCAGTAGCTATAAAAAGGTCTTCAACGGCAAATAAATCAATCCTCGAGGTAATTTTATTGTCATGTTTTAACAGCAAACCGATATCCATAAGAGTTTTAAATAATTTTTCGCCAAAAAGCTCTTTTAATAAAAATTCTGGAATTTTACTTCTTAAAAGGAAAAGTTTAATTAAAATACTTAAAGTGTCCTCACCCAAAATAAACTCTGCATAATAATGCATTTTTGTGGGTTCGATTTGCTGAAGAGATTCTAAGTTTAATAAACTGCAGATAGACTTTTCTGAATAATTATATTTTTTTAAAATCTTATTTAAACCACTTAACTGATTTCTTAAAGAGAATGACTCGTCTTCAAAGTCACCAAAAGTTAATAAATGGTCACTTGGTTTTTTATCTTCCTGGAATCTTTTATAGGAAAAGTTTAAAACTACCCCAAAACTTTTTAAATCTTCTTTAATTTGAGAAATTTTTGTTTCAAATTGAAGGGTATTTAGTCTCATTTTAAGGCGGATATTTTCTAATTCCACCTGATCTTCCTCTATGAGTAAGAGGATCATTTTAGCTTCTAGAAAAGTATAACTCTTTTCTTTTAATTTTTGATTTAAATCAAAAATTTGGTTTTTTCCCAGAGGATCCAAGATAAAAACGGTATTAGGAGATAATTGGGATTTAAAAGAAACCGGAAAAAGAGAACTTGTCTCTTTGAACTTCCCACCCTTTTCGGAAATTTTGATTAACTCCTCTTCACCCCACAAATTGTTTTCTCCTTCATTAAAAAGGGCCTTATCCAAAAGTTCCATTTCATTTTTAACGTTAGGAATGATTTTAGAAAGCCCTTTTGGAACTGGGCTATGATAAATCTTATCGAGGTGCTCCGAATAATCTAAAACCTTTGAATTCTTTTTTGATATCCAAAAATTGTCAATAACGATGTAATCGATATCAGTTTTTAAAAATGTTTCTATGGCCTCTTCTGGAGTTTCAACTATTGGTTGACCTGCAACATTAAAACTTGTGTTTAATAAAACAGGAGGACCACCTCTAAACTCAGTTACTTTGTGACATAGATTGTAGAAGTAATTATTTTCCTCTTTTGTAACAGACTGTACTCTTCCCGTTCCATCAACATGAGTTATAGAAGGAAGAATTTTTTGAAACTTTTCTTTAATTGTCGGAACAACCAACATAAAGGGGACTTCAATATTTATATCAAAAACGTCTGAAAGATTTTCTTTCGGGATAAAAGGAGCAAAAGGTCTGAAACCTTCTCTAAATTTTACACGCCCATTAACAATATCTTTCATTTTTTCAAAACTAGGATCAGCAACTATGGACCTGTGACCAAGGGCCCTTGGCCCATACTCCGATCCCCCTTCAAAACGACAAAGAATATGACCTTTTGATAAAGCCTCCGCTGAAAAGGATATAATTTCATCACTTGTTTTTTCATGGAAATCTACCTGATCTTCAAACTTTGATAGTGCTTCTAAGACTAAAACTTTGGCATAGTTTTTTCCCAAGGTTGCTTTTTTAAGAGGTTGTCTTAATGATCCCCCACTTTGGTGGTATGACCAAAGAGCACAGCCTGCCGAAATACCATTGTCTCCGGCAGCTGGAAAAATGAACATATTTTCAAAACCTACTTCCTTATAAATTTTATAATTAGCAACAGAGTTTAAGGCAACCCCTCCTGCAAGACAGATGTTATTAAAGCCCGTTTCTTCCTTGGCCAATTTTGATAAATGGATGAGCGCCTCTTCCAACTCTTTTTGAACTTTGAAAGCCAGGTCAACAATAAGTGGCTTAAGGTATAACTTGTTTTCACCTGAATCGTAGAGCTTTTTAAGGGATTCAAACTCTAGTAAAATATCGTAAGGAGAAATACTAAGATGGTAGCTACCCTCATTACATTTAATCCACTTATTTAGATTGGGTTGATCTGATCCAAAAGGGGCCAGACCCATTAATTTTCCTGCCTCAGGAATTTTTAGTCCTCCCACTTTGGAAATAAAACCGGCTTGCCTAGTAATATATTCATAAACAAAACCTAAGGTTCCTATATCTGCCAAATGGGATGTGACTAACTCAGAATGGATTAAAGTCAACCTTTCTCCCTCTGCTTTATATAGAGAATAAGACTCCGTCTTTTGGACTCCACCCTCATTAAAAGTGGAACCCGAACCATCGGCAATAAGTACAATGGCCCTATCAAAACCTGAAGGCCAATAGGCAGAATAAGCGTGGGCCAGATGATGACTAGGTACTTTTTTTATTTTATGAGCGTATTTTTTAGAAAAGTTATTCTTTAAAATATCAAAAGAGTGATCATTTCCTGGCATATTACCGGTGATTGTATCAACGTCATCTAAAGTTATGTCCAAGTAGTCCAAGCAATATTTAATCGATTCATGAGGTATTTGAATATGAGAAGCCTTACCTGGAGACTGATGCATAAAACCGATACTATGCTTGATTCGGTCTAGCCTTTCTTGTTCTATCGCAACTTTTATTTCACCATCTTTTATGATTGATACAGATCTGTCGTGTCCTAAGTTAATTCCCAAATGATAGTTTGAATTCACTTTTCCTTCCCATTATTTTTAGCTTTTTAACCCAATCTAAGGGCCAATAAATTAAATATATTTCATTTATTACATGGCCAAAATGACCATAATCAAACCGTATCTACCAATTTTGATTTAAATTTGTTACTCATATGGCGCAGAAAGAAAGTTTTCATGAAACTTTTTCCTCAATTTCTAGTCTCATTGAGGCTTTTTATTATTCCAAAAATCAAGTTAAAATTTTGTTTGGTTTTTTTAAGTAAAATTAGAATTTTCTGTCTTTTAAAATCTAATTCTTAAAAAGTATTGGTGGAGTGAACTTTCTTGCAGATGGTTTACTATTTGAGTTAACCTTAAAGATAAGACTTTTAGTTTTAAAGTATAAGTTTAAGGAGTTCTCAACATGCTAGGAAATTATCTTTTAGAAAAAAACCTTGTCCCAGATTCTCTAATTAAATGGAAAATAAAAGGTATAATAAAGCAAAGACTAAGAGATGAAAATCAGGGCAATATTGAAAAAAATAGAGACCAATTAAAAAAGATATGTTCTGAACTCTCCATGGGACCAATTGCTGAAAAAGTAAAAGCAGCAAATGAACAACACTATGAAGTCCCTACAGATTTTTATCAAATCGTTCTAGGAAAACACTTAAAATATAGCTGTTGTCTTTGGAATAAGGCAAAGACTTTAGATGAAGCTGAATCGGAGATGCTTGAAGAATATGTAAAAAAAGCTGAACTTAAAAATGGTCAAACAATCCTTGACCTTGGTTGTGGCTGGGGATCCATGGGCCTCTTTCTAGCCAAAAAGTTCCCTGATTCTAAAATTTTAAGTGTCTCGAATTCATCAACCCAAAAACAGTTTATAGATGAAGAAAAAGAGAAACAAAGTCTAAAGAACTTAGAGGTTGTTACTCAAAATATAAATAATTTTCAGACAGACCTTAAATTTGACCGCGCCATATCTATTGAAATGTTTGAGCACATGAGGAATTATAAAGACCTCCTAAAAAAAGTCTCTTCCTTTCTTAATGACGATGGTAAATTGTTTGTTCATATCTTTGTTCATAAAAATTATGCTTATTATTATGACGTTATAGATGATTCCGACTGGATGAGCCGTTATTTTTTCAGTGGTGGGATTATGCCCTGTGAACACCTCCTTTACTACTTTAATGAGGATTTAAAGGTTCAAAAATCCTGGACCGTTTCAGGAAACCACTACAAGTTAACCTGCTACGCATGGCTTAGAAAGATGGATACCAATAAAAATGAAATCCTTAAAATTTTTGAGAAATGTTATGGAAAAGGGCACGAAAAGAAGTGGTTTAGCTATTGGAGGGCCTTCTTTCTAGCTTGTGCAGAGCTGTTTGGTTATAAAGATGGAAATGAGTGGTATGTAGGTCACTACCTCCTTAAAAAATAAAGTAGCAGACCTAAAAGACTTGTAATGAAAGGCAAAAAAATGATTTTTCCTGAGACATTTAAAATCGAAAATATTTCTGTTCCACACCTTGTGACTATTCCTTATTCTCATTATTGTGAGCTAGGGAGATGGGCACTAGATATTAGCAAAACAGAATATAAAGAAATGAAATATATGCCTGGCTACCACGTAAGTATTGTTGGTGGACTAAGAAAAAGAAAAGAAAATAGATCAAACTCAAGTTTTGCAGGTCAAGAAAGCAGTCATCATGGAGGGAGAAGAAAATATTCCGTTCCGTTAGTGGCCATGCCAAACGGAACCATTTTAAAAGACAGCTGGGAAATTCTTGAAAAATATGTAGGGCCAGTGGACCCATATTGGAAAGATTTATTGGACAATAAATTAGGAATAGCCGTGAGGCAGCTTGGCTATTACTATTTTTTAAACCCAAAAAACAAAGGCCTTCTTGACAACATACTTAAACAGACCAGCCTCGCTGAAAGGATCTACTGGCTGTTCTTTGGAGGTTTTGTAAAAAAAAGTATGTATGAACTAATGGACATAACTGCAGAGAGCATTGAGAAGTCAAAAAAGATCATTTTTGAAGTTTTTGATGAGGCTAGTGAAAAAATTGCTTCAAATTCAAACTCCCTAACGACCGAATCTTCTTTTTCACCAACTGACTTGGCCTTTTGCGCTCTAGGAAGTATCGCTGTGTTTCCTCAAAACTATTCAAGAAACGTTATCAGTATGGGAAAATTAGAAGACTTCCCAGAAGAGTACCAAAATATTATAAATCATTGCAGAAAGACACCCGCTGGTAAATTTATAATCGAGGCGTATAATTCAAAAAGGCTTTAGGTAGAAAGTATTGTAGTTCCCACAAGATTTATTTATTGAAGTCAAGCTCTTCGTCAAAAACGGCAAATAGTAGGACTTGAATCAAAAAAACGCGAAACAAAAAAACTAATCTATCATTATAAGAAGAATCTTATTTTTTCTAAATAAGCAACTCTTTTTGGTTTTTCAGAAGGTGCCGCTCTCTCATCACTTTTTGCAGCACTTCATCCTGAAAGAGTTAAAAAGCTTATTCTTTTTGGTGGAATGGCAAGAATCGCAGGTCCCAAGTGGATGCCAAGTCCTATCTTTAAATTTATTTCAAAATTAGGAATGAACTCTGTCGTTAAAAATTGGGGAAATGGAGAATTCTATTTAAAATCTTTTTCTTCTAAAGTCATCGTTGATAATAAAATAAGAAAACTAGCTAAGGACTTTGAAGCTTCTTCTTGCACCAAACACGAATTTAATAAACTCGTTTCCCTAATAGGTCAGCTGGACATAAGACCTTTTTTGAAAGATGTGCAATGCCC
>DKQD01000008.1:0-18443 GCA_002474345.1 Bacteriovoracaceae bacterium UBA7317 | reverse complement strand
AAAGAAGCCGGTCATATTTTTTGGGCAGGTGAATCTGACTATATTTTAGAAAAAGTCATTGATTTCTCTTTAGATGATGAGGAACTAGAAAATGAAGGTGCAACCCAGAGGAGTCTCGCAACAATTATGTTTAATGATATAGTTAATTCAACAAACCTTCAAAGAGAATTAGGGGATACAGCTTGGAAAGAAAAAATACAATCGTTCATAGAAATTCTTGAAAAAAATATTTTTGAATGCGAGGGCACTCTTATTAAAACAATGGGAGATGGAGCACTGGCCATTTTTGACGGACCAACTAAGGCAATTAAGTGCTCTTTTGGTATTAAAAATGACGTAAAAAAGCTTGGTCTAAGCATAAGGGCAGGTCTTCACATTGGAGAGATTGAAAAGTTAGAGGGTGATATAAGCGGTCTTAACGTCAACCTTGCTTCAAGAATACAAAGTGTCGCCTCAGGAGGTCAAATTTTGGTCTCTGATATTTTAACTTCCTTGGTTCTAGGGTCAGGTGTTACTTTTGAGGAATTTGGTGAAGTCAATCTAAAAGGCTTTGAAGGAAGCTATAAGCTTAAGGAAGTAACATCCATTTCAAGGTTTGCCCACTAGAGTTAAGGCCTTAGAGTTAAAAGCTCATTGCTGTATATTGACTTCCATAACAGGAATTCCATTACCCCTTACAATATTTAATTTATTACCATTAGTTGTAATGATTCCTCTTTTTCCATCTTCACCAACCCATTCTCCAACCTTTGATCCAACTTCAGGCACCCACCCCTTTTGATCTATTTTTGATTCAATATTATCTTCAACAACTCTTCCATTTGTGAAAATTATGCTTACCTGATTTCCGTTTGTTGTGATTATGCCTGTTTTACCATTTTCTGGAATAAATTCACCCACGAATTTCCCATTGGTTGTAATAATACCCATGGTATCGCCTTTTTTAGTTATAACACCAGTCTTACCTTTTTTATCAGTAAAGGAACCTACAACCATTCCAGCGTAAGGAATCCACTCCCCAGCCTGTTTACCATTAGTTGTAATGATTCCAACGCTTCCTTGCGAATTCATAATTAAGGCGCCGGACATATTATCATTACCTGTCCACTTTCCAACGACCTTTCCAACTTCGGGAACCCAGCCAGCAGTCATTCCATCATCTTCAGGTATCCACTCTCCGACTAAGTTATCCGCTTTAGAGGACGCTTCTTCTGTCCCCTTACCAACTTCAGGAACCCAACCTTTATAGCCAGCCATAGGTTTCCATCCTTTATCTATTGTACCGTTGGTTGTTATGATTCCTGTCTTAAGTCCATTAGTCGTTATAATACCGTTCGTTGTTATAATGCCTGATTTAGAATCTGAAACATTATTACTCTCACTCAATTTATTTCTAAGATCAGCAATCGTTATTTTATAATTTTCAATCTCCGCTTTAAGATTTTTAATGTCATCCTTAGCTGCCAAAATTTGTGCTGAAAGGCTAGACTTGCTTTTACTACAAGATTTTAGGCCCTCTTCACAACTCTTTAATTCCTGATTGGAGTCAGAGCTCACGGGCTTCATTGGTTTTTTTGCCCCACCATAGCTTAGGAATGGAATTAAAAGAATAATTGGTAAAAAATAAGTAAACCGCAAAAAAGAATTCGTTAAATCCCTTTTTTCCATCCCTCTCTCCAAGTTCAAATCACTACTAAATGAATATTAACATATTTTAAAAATAAACTTTTTTTTTGCTTACTTTAGCCGCAATTTTTTTAAAATTGTAGATTTTTATATTTAAAAGAAATTAAATTTATTTGAATAAAATTTATTTGAAAAAGCGCCTCGAGTGAGGCGCTTATTTTAATACCCACTAATTTTTAATAATCATCCAAGTCTTTTTTCCAATGATCATCACTCATTTTATCTATTAGCTTATTAAATTGAGAAGCGATCAACTTATCATCAGCTTCCATAAGAATAACTTTTATTTGTTTTTCATAACCCTTTCTTAATTTGTCCTGCTTCTTAAAAGTAACTTTTTTCCAATGCTGAGCGTACCCAGCCCCACTTGTTGTGATTTCCTTTTTTTCCTTGAGGTAATTTACATAAAGCCTAAGCTCTTCAAACTTCTTAGCACTTGCCATAAATTTTCTGCTTTTCATAGGCCCTGTTTGAAAAAGACCTACAAGGGCACTTTTTTTAAGGATCTTAACCTTATTAAAATTAAGAGATTTATCGGCCATTCTTAAAACATCAAAAGAACAGAAATATCCAGCAGCATCCCCCATAAGAAGATTTGTCGCAATATGAAGCCGGTTAACCTTTTTTAATTTAACTTCTTTATTTTGACCGTTAGGAATATATCTATATGTTCCATTGGCCGTTAACTCAACACTTTTCATTTTAACAGTATCTTCAACAGCTTTTTTCATAACTTTTTTGGCAAAGTGATCAAATCTTTTAGTTTTAACTACGTGATCTTTACCAGCAATGACGACAGAAGCCTCTTCAATAAGCTGATTATACTTTTCATAACCTCTTTGCTTTGTATAATAAATATAACCTGATTTAAGGTAGTTAAAAATAGGAGAAACAATATTATAAGCATGCTTTGGTTTTTTCCCCTTTATTGCAGCTCTCTCTGCAGTAAGTCCTCCTATCACACTTGCAGCAGCCTGACTACATGCGGGAGATGTAATAAAAGTATTACCAGCTTTTAGCTTGTACTCCTTCCAAGAAGGGATTTTCTTTTTCCAATAAGTGTCGTTAAGAAAAACTTTTTTGGCTTCTGATGAAAAAGCACTAAAAGATAACATTGCAAACAATAGAACCATTAATTTTTTCATACAATCTCCTTAATCGAACCATTTCCAATCTTTGGTTTTTTTAAAATATTTAAAGTGGTTCACTTTATAGACTTCGCCTGATCCTCTTTTAATTGCGGAAACAAGACCTGACCACCTTCTGGTTCTAGCAGCTGCATACTTAAAACCAGGTCCAGACCTATACTCATCGCAAGCAATACATGGCTTTAAATTTCCATCTTTATCAACATTTGAACCCTGCATATTATTTGTTAAGATGTTAACAAGTCCATAATCTTTCATGCATATTCCCATACACCTTTTTTTAGTATGATCAGCATTATAGGTCCAACTTTCAGAACACCTCTCAGAAAAACCCACTTTATTCATAAGACAACTTTTAATCATTTTTAAAGTTGGCTTTTTTGTACAGAATCTAACTGGGTCAGTAAGGTCAGGCTTTGCCATATAAACAGCAAGATCCTTTAAAGAAGAGCAGGTTCCGCACTTATACTTATGAGTAATAAACCAACCACTTTTTCTTGCTTCATCAGCATTTTTAAATGTTTTAAATTTATATTTTTTATCAGAGTTATCAATAAACTTTATTGCACAAACTTCTCTAGATTCGTCACTCCCACTTTTTTCAAGATTTAAAAACCAGCTTGTTATTTGTTCTTGATTATAAAATTTTATAGTCTTTTTTCTTTTGACTTCGAATTCAATTTTTCTTTTTTTAATAGGATCTTTTAAACCTGGAAACCTTTTTATCCCCTTTTTATATTCAATACTATACCTTGGGAAATATGGATTTCTTGTCTTAAAACCAATACCATTTCTTAAAGCTAGTCTTCCTTTTAATTTAAAATTTCCTTTATTTTCTTTTTCAAGTCCCAATTGATTATAGATTTCATCCACATTAACAGGTTCTGTCCTCCATAAAAGCTTTGCTAATTCCATTTTTTTAGGGTTCTTTTTAAGAAATGCAATGTTTATTAAAGAATGTTCTCCAATTTTTTGTGCCTTAACTTCAAATACAATCAAAGATAATAAAGCATAAATGTAAAGATTCATTGGAATAAAACCTCTTTTAATAAATCCATAAGAGCTTAATTCATTGAGACTTCTATCGGGAAATACAAGATTTAAGGTTAGAAAAAAATTTAATAATTAAGCTTTTTAAAGTTAAAATGAAACCTATCTTTTCAGTCGGCTACTTTAAATGGATCTGTTAGGGTAAATAGTAAAATTAAAATTGACAGATAAAGGTTTCTTTCAAATCTTGGTTTTCTTTAATCAACACAATAACTTTTTCCATCTATTAACCTTAATGAAGTCCCTTCGCCACAAACAGAATTATAGTCTTCTGGAATATTTTCCACTTCTTCTGTTAATCTTGCCAATTCTGCAGAGAGTTCTTTTTCTTCTGCTTCCCAATCCTTGTCTAAATTCTCATTTTCTATTTTAAGCTTTTCATTTTCACCTTTAACTTCTTCAATATTAAAACCATCGTATGACTTACATTGGGGAATATTATCCCTTTCTTCTAGGCAATTTTTTAAATTTTGCTTTTGTATTTCATTTTGGTTTCTCTTTACAAGAAGGAGACTAAGAGCGTTTTTTTCATAAGCTAAGCATAAAGTTAGACTTTCGATACATTCTTCATGCCTGGTTACTAGGTTTGGAATATTATTTTCAACGTCATTTGTATTACTGATCAATATTTTTTCTTCACTAAGACAAGAATCGGTTTCCTTTTGGCAGATTTTTAATTTCCCATCATATTCTTTAATCATCTTCTCCGTTTGCAAGTTTTGTTTTTGATATAAGCTCAAAGAATTATTGCATTTTTCATCTTCACTACAAATCGTTTTATTTTCGTCATTCAACTTTTTAATTTCTTTTTTAAGGTTATTTTCTTCGTAAGTTAAAGTATTTTTTTGGTCGTAACAATTTCTTAAACTGTCCTGACACGACCTTAGATTTTCCGCAGGCAACTCCATTTCTTCTTCAACTTTTTTTATTTCACTTAGTGATGACTCATTTCTTTTTGTACAGGAATCCAATCTTTCATTACATGCTTCTTCTAAAACATTACAAGTATCAATTGCGGCCTGCGGGTCCTGTCTTTCATAGCTCGATAAGCAATTATTTGTTTTTTTTGGTTTTGATGGTTTTCCTCCTGCGTTTAATCCAGAAGAAACCAAATTGAACAGGAGAAAAAATGTGAGTAAATATAACTTCTTCATTTCGTTCTCTCTTTTATCATGATCTTTATCAAGTTTATTTTAATATGATTATTTTTAATTTTAATAAAAAATTTAAAGTTATGTTAGATTTGTTAATGCCCAAATTGGAAGGTTGTTAATGAACATTTTCTCTTTGTATATAAAAATTATTTTATTTATAATTTTATCTTTTAATTCAAAAATGATTTTGGGAGCGTCCAAGCCGGCAAAGTGTATTACAAAAAAGATGATCCAAGATTGTAACAATAAGGTAAATAAATGTGTTGAAAAGGAAGTAAGCTGTTTAAATGAAGAAAAGCGCCTTCAAACAGTATTATTAGAAAAGTTATATCAATCGGATAGAATTGAAAAAGACTTGGGAATATGTGATGAGGATAAAGAGGCATGTAATAATAGTAAAAGTTTATTAAACAGTGATCTTGAAAAACTAAGAAGCGAAAAAATTAAAATAGATGAAAAAGTTAAGAAGTGCAAAAAGAGCGTAACTCAATCATGTAATGAAGAAAAAGTTGAAAAAAATAAAAAAGAAAACCTTGATAAGAGTCTTAATAATCATTTATCAAATTTTTATAATTGTGAGGGTAAACAAAAAAAATGCTTATCAAGTTTAAAATCTAATCAAAAGATTTTCGATCATTACATTTCAGAACAAACAAAAATAAACACCCCATTAAGAAAATGTGAAGAAGATCAATCTACCTGTCAAAAAAATAGCAAGAAAGAAGAAATTAAGAACTTAGAGGTAGAGTATGAAGAGCGTTTTATCAAACTTAACTCATGTTACAAAAGTTTAGCATCAAAAAGGGACGAATGTATTATTGATTCAGCCGCTATTATAAGTAAAAACAATGTTCTAAAAAATGATCTTAATACAAAGAAAATTGTAATTGAAGCAAAGAGAGAAAATTACAAAAAGGCTATAGAAAAAATGAATCTTATTAAATCTCAAAAGCTTCAGATGGCCGAGGAAAAAACTGAAATCTCATGTGGTTCCAATACAAGAAAGGTTAATATAAACGGAGTTCTACACTGTTTGGGATATACTGACTGTAAAGATGATGAATATATCTCCTCAGAAGGTAATGAATTTTTAGACCGAACATGCTCTAAAATTACTCCTTGCAAGGAAAATGAATGGGTTTCAAAAGCCGCTACATTAGATTCAGATCAAATTTGTTCACCTCTAACTGAATGTAAAGAAGGTGAATGGGTTTCAAAAGTAAAATCAAAAAACTCTGACAGAGAGTGTAGTCCCATTACAAAATGTACGGAAAATGAATATATTTCATCTCCTGCAACTTTGACTTCAGACAATATTTGTTCTCCCCAGGTAGTCTGTGAACCTTATGAAATATTAGTTAAACAGGGTTCTGGAAATAAGTGCATAAAACCAACTTCCTGTGGAGAAGGTAAGTTTAATGAGATAACAAACTTACCTCCAAATGGAAGTAGTTGTAAGGATCTTAAAATCTGTGGTGAAAATCAATATATAAGTGAACTTAGTAACTATTTAGAGGTTCCTAAAAATGAGATTTCTTTAATCTGTAAAGAAACAAGAAGCACGCTTTCCGTGGGAAGATATTTAACCTGCTTATTAAATAAAGACAATCAACCCTTGTGCTTTGACAGTTATGGTAAAGATCAAGGCTTTTACGGAATGCTAAAAGATACAGAGAATCCTTGGACATCAATTCAAATTGAAAAGAGTGAAAAACCGGGTATCCATTTTTGTGGAATTAAACAAAATGGATCCATAAGATGCTATACAAATATAAGCGGTCGGAAGGCACTAGAAAAAAAGACTTATCAAATAGAAGGTGGGCCATTTTCTAATTTTTCAATTGCTCATGAGGGGCAGTGGATTTGTGCAATTAAAAAGAATAAAAAAATACAGTGCTGGAACGAAAACGGGCCAATAGAAAGTCCACCAGATGAACAAAATAATGATTTTATTTCCGTTGAAGCAGCCTTTTACCATACATGCGGTCTTAAAGGTAATGGAAAAGTTTATTGCTGGTGGTCCTCGAAAAAAAATAAGCCTTTTCTTAATTGGAAGAACTTCTTTCGTGATATAAACAACTCCAGTGAAAATAAAAACTTTATCAAGCTGGCCGTAAGTCACAATGTGACTTGTGGCCTTAAAAAAGATGGAACTCTTAAATGCTGGGGAGATAATGCTTGGGAAGGTTTAAATATACCAGAGGAAAATGAAGGTTTCGTTGACTTAACTGGTGGATCAAGGGCCTTTTGCGCTTTAAAGAGTTCGGGAAAGCCATTTTGTTGGGGATTTATCTTTAAATGGGGAAAATATAATATTCTTATGCCTGAAAATGAGAAAAGGTATAAAAGCATTAAAGTGGGATTCAAAAATATTTGTGGAATAGAGACTGACGGAAAAGTTTCTTGTTTTGGCCATTATGGAGATAATGAAGTTCCGAAGGAGAATGGTGAAAAAGGAAATGAGAGCGATCAACTGTTTGATGTAGCAGACACGAGATGTAAACAAGAAAAAGAAAAAATTATAATTTCAGACCATGTATGTGATGGCATACCAGAGTGTGGCGCAGATAGTTTTTTCAACCTAAAAACAAAAAAGTGCCAAGAGGCGAAAAAATGTGATCTCGGAAAGACCGTATCTAACCCGACATTAATCGAAGATAGAGTCTGTAAAAAGCGTCCCTCATGTTTGAAATCATATAAATATGATCCTTCAGGATGGGGCCATTTTGAAAAGAAGGGAGCCGATCCAGGTACCATAAGTCATTATCTTTCTTGTATGAGTGAAAATAAAACCTTATCTACTAACCAGTACCACTCATGTGCAATTAATAATGAAGATAAAATAAATTGTTGGGGGGAAAATGAGAACCCTCTATTAAAAGAGAATTTATTAATCGACCCTTTTAAAACATGGGAACAAAATGATAAAAGCAATTACCAAATGGTTTCAACAAGTAGTAATCATTCCTGTGGTTTAAAAGATGATGGAAGTATATATTGTTGGGGGAATGAAAATAATTCTAAAAATTTACTTAATATACCCGCTGACGAAAATAATAACTTTATCTCTGTGTCCACAGGTAGTTTTTTTAATTGTGGATTGAAAAGTGATGGTAGCGCTTATTGTTGGGGAGAAAATCGACTAGGGCAATTAGAACCTCCAAAAAATGAGTCTTTTAATAGTATTTCATTGGGTCACGATCATGCATGTGGAGTTACTCAAGACAAAAAAATTAGGTGTTGGGGAAATAATGCTCTAAACAAAGCAACTCCACCTGATAACGATGATTTGTTTTTTATTGTTTCAGCAGGTTTTGGCCATACATGCGCCTTAAGAATCGATGGAGGAGCTGTTTGCTGGGGAAGTAATAAATTTAAAGAAAGTACACCTCCTGATTCCTGGTCTGAAAGGTCCTTCATCGCACTTTCTGCAGGCTTCAATAGAACATGTGCTATAAACACTGGAGGCGTTATTTCTTGTTGGGGTCAACTCCATAATGATAATAGTTTTTTAGAGAACGCTAACCTCAACAAAGGTTTTCGCTACGTATCTACCTATAGAGGCCACACATGCGGGATTAAGTCTAATGGCAATATGAGGTGCTGGGGTGACAGTAGAATTAAGAAATTAATTCCTCCAACACCCTTTTGCGAATCTGACTACATGTGGTCAAAATCCGAAAAAATGTGTGTTAAGGTAGACGATGGCCTGTGTGACTTTTCAAAAGAGTATTTTGATAAAGAATATAAAATATGCCTTGATAAAGTTGATTGCCCTGAAAAATTCATAACCGAAAAAGAACCTACAAGAACGGAAAACAGGATATGCAAATTAAAAGAAGACCCAAGAGATGGTTGGGACTGTCATTTTTCTTGTGCAGGTGATAATAGTGATCCATTTGATTGCAAGCCTAAGGGGTATAAAGATGTCAAAAATGGAGACTGGAAAGATCGATTAGATACGTTTGCTGTTTGTTACACTTTATACAGGCTGTCAGAACAGGAATATGCAAAGAAGTTGAAGCTTGATTATTTTCATGATCAACTTTGTGACTTACACCTATTTTATGGAATGTGTTGGGAAGGAAGCTCAAGGGATGAGTGTATTAATCCTAAAGATTTTATCACTGAACTTAAATGTAAAGCATTCGTAGAACTTGAAGATCTTTATTCAGATATTATGGATGAACAAACCAAAATTAAAAAAGATGTTAGAAAATACCAAAAAAATAGAAATAAGATTATTAATCAGAGTGATATTTTTACCGATGACGACATTTAGATGTTTAGATTTTTCCTTTTAAAATTTAATTCACCTTTTTTCATTACTTATAATTCATTTAAAATGTTTTTTCTAACTATATGCGTTTAAGTGAATTTCAAGAATATTTCCCTTAGGTTTTTTAAAATTAAATCGATAATTTATACCTAAAATCCATAAAATAATTTTATCAAAAAAGATTGAAGGAATTTTAAAAATGAAAAAGTTCTTAATAGGATCCTTCTCAGTTTTAATTTTCATTATGACTTCTTTATTTTTCACAGTAATGATTATTTTTCAGGATCCTGAGTTTGGAGGAAATCCAAAAAAAGAGAGAAAACTTCTTTTAAACTCTTCGAAAAACTTTAAAGAAGACAGCTTTCAAAATACCGTTAAGAAAAGAAATTATGACTTTTGGGTCAATATACGAGAAATGATGGGGGATCAAATAAGAAGGCCTCCAGGTCCTTTTCCTTTGATTAAACCAAAATTTGATAAAACAGTTTCAAAGGGATTAAGGGCCATATGGTTTGGTCATGCAAGTGTCTTAGTCGAAATTGATGGATACAGAGTCTTTTTTGATCCTATGCTTTCAGAAGCTGCCTTTCCTGTTAATACCATTGCTCCAAAAAGAATGAACCCCCCTCCTATGAAACTTAAGGAATTACCAAAGATCGATGCCGTCATTATAAGTCATGATCATTTTGACCACCTCGATATGAAAAGTGTGAAACACCTTGATAAATTAGGTGCCCACTTTTTTGTGGGGCTTGGAGTTGGTGCTCATCTTGAAAAATGGAAGATTAAACTAAGTAAAATTACAGAACTCGATTGGGGAGGAAAAGCAAGGTTTAAAGGTTTAACAATTCATTGCACAGAAGCTCGCCACTACTCTGGGAGAAAATCTATGAGTAATGACAGTCTTTGGACCTCATGGGTAGTTAAAGGTCCTGACCATTCTGTTTTCCATAGTGGAGATACAGGCTTTTCACCGCATTTTAAAAAAATTGGAGAAAGGTTTCCTGGAATTGATTTGAGTTTAATAAAAGTTGGAGATTATGGTATGGACCTTGGCTGGCAAGATATTCACATGATTCCAGAAAACTCAATCAGATCGCACAAACATATTGGGGCAAAAATCATGCTGCCAATCCACTGGGGTGTTTTTCAGCTCTCTTACCATCCATGGAATGAACCCATCGAAAGGACCGTTGCCTCTGCCAAAAAAAATAATATAAAGCTCATAACCCCAAAAATAGGTGAGACAATTCAAATTGGAAAACCCATTAAAAACGAATTTTGGTGGAGGTCTTTAAAAAAACCTAAAACCCTCCCAAAAGATAGCGGGACAAAAGAGTAGTCAGCTCACTTTCCAATACACCATTTTTGAGGTTTTGAGGACACTCCAAAAGAACGTTATGAGTGAGAGATTCACAAACATTCACAAGCACAAAACTAGTAAACTCGAAATTTTGAATATGACATTCGTCTCTTTTCTCAAAAAAAAGCTGAGCAAGAAGGGCCCTTAGTTTGTGGTTACGGAGGGCCTTTTCATCTTCTGGAAGGAATTGATTTCTATGCTCTAAAAGCGCCATCCAAGTCTCGGGGCTTTTTTGAATATGGGAAATAAGGCCCTTAACAAAAAGAGAAATCGCATCCTTTAATGGTAAAGTCCTAAGGGTATGAAGCATCTCTTCAATATTTTCATATAATGAATTAGAAAAGCGGCGCTGAAGTTCTATGAAAACGGACTCTTTATTTGGGAAATATTGATAAAGAGTTCCAACAGAAACTCCGGCCCTTTTGGCGATGACATGAGTCGTTGTTTTTTGAAGACCATCTGCAACTAAAACCTGACCTGCGGCCTGAATAACAGCATCCACAGTATGCCTTGAACGGCCTTGAATTGGGTGCTTACGGGGACTTAGGGGCTTCATAAAAACTGAACTCCAATGCGACTAGTAAAACTGACAGATCATTCATATTATGCCGCCAAGATGTTGTCGAGGAGTTATTATGAATTTTCTTCAATTAAACTGGGACGGATTAACAGAAGCGGTTTTTTTTAGTGCAGGGCTAAACTATATAAGATATTTTTTTATGGCCGGCTTGGTCTACTATCTTTTTTTTCATAGGCCCCCTACTTGGCTTAAGCCACTAGAGATTTCAAAGAGTAAAAGACCTCTTCCTCAAAATAAAAGAGATGTATTTTATTCTTTTTTATCTATTTCTATTTTTGGCATTGTGGGCATTTTAACTTATATGATGGAAAAAGCTGGATGGACACAGCTTTATAAGAACGTAGACGAATATGGATGGGCGTGGTGGTTTCTTTCATTACCAGTTATGGTCTTTATTCATGATACTTACTTTTATTGGACACATTATCTGATGCATAATAAAAAGTTATTTCCTTATTTTCATAAGGTTCACCACTTATCCAAAAATCCTACACCTTTAACGAGTTATGCTTTCCACCCTTTAGAGGCCGTCGTAGAAGCTGGTATTTATCCTTTACTTGCTATAATAATTCCTCTCCATCAAGGGGCCCTTCTAATCTTTTTCACATTTGCTTTTGCCTATAATATTTTAGGACATCTAGGCCATGAGTTATATCCAGCTTGGTTTATTCATTCACCTTTTGGAAAAATATTTACAACAACTACACATCACCACCAACACCATCAAAAGTTTAACTGCAATTACGGATATTATTTTACTATTTGGGATAGACTTATTAAGACAAACCATCAAGATTATGAGATTTTTTTTCGAAAGAATAGTACGGATTCATCACAAATTAAAAGACTAAATATATCGGAAAAGAATGTTTTAAAAAAATAATAAACTTTGCGAAAAGTATAACGATAGGTTTCCTATATTTCTCATTAATTTTTTTATTATTTAGTATTTTTTTTTGGCAAATATATAAGAATTTTAAGAGGTTCCTTGTGAAAAATTTAGTTAGGGTTTTTATAATTTTTAACCTTTTAATAAACTTTTCTTATGCCCAAGAAAACCAAGAAGGCAAAAAAGGCAACGAAGAAGATCAAAAGGAAACAGAAGGTCCCTCAAAAGAAAAGGAAAAAATTAATTGGTCATCACCAAAATTATATAATATTAGAATTTCTCCCCTTAATTTACTGTTAGGTACGATTTCGGGAACAGCAGACTTTAAATTAAGGAGTGACCTGAGCGCTGGACCGAGCCTTTCTATCTTTTCATTAACTGTCGGTGAAACTACGGTAAGTTCATTTTCTTTTGGAGCAGAAGCCGTCTATGCAACAAGTGGCGATATAGAAAAGAAAGGATGGATTGGATCTGCCTACGCGAACTATGGTACATTCTCTATAAAAGAAACATACAGCTCAACAAACTATGAATCGTCTGTATCAATCTTAACACTAGGTGGTCTCTACGGATATCAATGGGTATGGGAGAAGGTGAATGTTCAGACTGGAGCGGGACTAACTTTTTATTCAGGAGCGAGCACAATCGAACTAGAGTCTTCTTCTGGACAAACGAGATCCATAGCAAATCCTGTTGGATCTGGAATAACCCTTGGGTTAAAGTTTACTGTGGGTTATAGGTTTTAAAAAAGTTGGGATGAAAAGTTAACCCAATAGCTCCTATTTCAAATAGAAAGGCTTATCTCACTTCCTCGACGCGAATTTTTGACATCAATCCGAAGAGGAATTTGATCCTTCAATTCAGTGACATGCGAAATAATCCCTATTGAGCGCCCAGAAGTATGTAAATCCTTAAGGGTATCAATGGCCAATTGTAGAGACTCTGGATCCAAACTACCAAACCCCTCATCAATAAAGAGTGTCTCTATTTGAATGCCTCCAGATCTTCTTTGAACAATATCTGATAAGGCCAATGCCAGAGATAAGGAGGCAAGGAAAGATTCACCACCAGAGAGTGTTTTAACAGGCCTTTGTTTACCTGTATAAAAGTCATCTACAGCAAGATCCAAACCAGCAGAAACAACCTTATTTTGCTTTTGTCCATCCAAACGAATTAGCCGGTATTGACCTTTGCTCATTTTATATAACCTTTCGCTTGCAACCTGTAAAACTCTGTCAAGAAGGTCCATTAATACAAACCTCTCTAAACTAATTTTGGACAGACCTAGCTTTCCTGAAGCCATATCAGCAAGGGTCCCAACTAACTCACTTTTGTCTTCAATTTCTTTAATTGTTTTTTGCAAATCAAAAACTATGTTTTTGGCTTCTTCTAATTTCTTTTTCTTGCCTTCTATTTTGACCCATAAAGTTTCTTTTTGATTAAACCAATGAATGGATTGCCTATAGTTTTCTTCAAGCTCAGAAACTTTGGGTCGGTGTTTGCCACTTAATTGTTTTTCAAGACTTTCTTTCTCTCCTTTAAGTGTATTGAGGCTTTTTTCGAAGCTTTGGATTTCCTCTCTCCATAAATCTAAATTTAGAATATTTTCAGAAGCCTTTAAAAAGTCTTCTTTTTTCTTGAAAGGGCTTTTTTCAAATTCAGTACTCCAATCCAGCGATGCTAATTCAAGCTCTTCCTCGCTTACTTTATGGTCTTTTTCCCGCAACTTTAAATTCTCACAGATTGCTGTAAAATTTTTACTCGCGATTTCTTGTTCTCTTTTTGATTTATCATATTGAAATTGAATTTCACTTATAAGTCTTTTATTTTTTTCTATATCTGCTTTCAATGCTATAAGGTTATAGTATTTTTCGGGCAAAAGTTTCTTAATACTGTCCAAATTATATTTCCATTTAACCGACTCTTCTTTTAATCGTGGCAAAACATTATCATTTAGATTTGATATTAACCTTTCATTTTCATTATAAATTCGATTAAGATTTTCTTTTTTTTCAATAATCTTTTTCAGTCGAAGCCCTTTTTGTTCGACTTCGTTTAAAGTGCATTTTATTGAATCAAGTTTTTGTTCAAGAAATGGAATCTCTTCCTTATAATCGCTACCCAATTCTTTTTTAATAAGTTCTTCACGCTCCTGAACTCTTTCAATTAAAGTTTTTATTTTCCCGATCCCTACAGCGGCTTTATTTTTTTCATTGATTAAGTTCCTTTCCTTTTTTCTTGCTTCCTCAACAACTTCTTTGTCCACTAGTTCAGTTTTTGAAATAGATGGCCTTGGGTGATCTTCGCTCCCACAAACAGGGCAAGGTTCGCCTCTCTTTAATTTTTTTGCCAGTAATGAAGCCTGATTGCTATGCCAATTCATCTCTAACAGATCAGCTTCTTCTTGAGCTTTTATTAAACCTTCATTTATTTTGGAAAAGTTCTCCTCTAATAGACTCAATGATTGCTTTTTTTTATTCTTTATGTCCTCTAAATCATTTAACTCTCTTTTTTTTGTCAATTTTCCTTGAAGGTCATTTTCTTTTTTTACTAATTCAGCCTTTTGTGAAAGAGTATTAGTTATACTATTTACTTCATTTTCTATATCTTTTAATTCTTCACTATTTTTCTTTTTTTCTTTTCTTAATTTTAAATAGTTAACTTCTTCTATTTCTAAAGATTTCTTTATTTCCTTATATTTCAAAAATGTATTTTCCAAAGCGGTCGATTTTTCAAAAAAACTATTGAGCTCCACCCCTTTTGCAATAAAAGCATCTTTCTTTTTTAACAATGCTTCAGCTTTTAGGAAATTGGAGTTAGCGGCTTCTAGCTTCTGTTTACTTTTATTTCTTTCAATTTTAATGAAAGAAATATCTTTTTGAACACTTAAAATCTTTTTTTCGCAATCAGAATATCGATTAAAAGATATTTTAATTTTCCTTGCCTCTTCAGCTTCAAAAATTTTTTCTTTTATGAGTTCATTTTTTTTCTTTTTCTCTAAAGAATTACTAAATTCTTCTCTCTTTTGGTCTAAAAGGTAAAATGTTTTAAGAATGTTGTTGGCGATCTCTAGCTTGTTAGACGATTCTTCTCTCTTTTTTTGGGCCTTATCTTTCTCTTCTTTTGAAATTTTAAGGTTTTTTATCTCATCTTGAATAAGCTCATCAAGTTTATCAACCTCATTATATTTGAGATCAAAACTTTTAAGAACACTATCAACCTTTGATTTATAGTGTTCATATTTTTTTATAATCTCTTTTGACTTTTCCTTTAAAAGAAGTTCAATCTCCTTAAACCTTTTTGTGCCAAAGAGAGTCGAAAGTATCTTTTGTCTCTCATCTGAAGAAGCCAAGAGTAATTCTCTAAACTTACCTTGCGGCAAAACCATAACTTGAGTGAATTGATTTTTATCAAGACCTACAATTTGCTCAATTCTCTCTGTTGCTTCTTTCATTTTCCTGGGTACTAAAACCTCAAACTCATTCTCCCCCATTTTTAATAGTTCAGCCTCTCCGGGTCTTTCTCTAAATCCCTCACCGACTTTTTTTCTTACCACTTGAGTTGGGGAACGAGTAATTTGATAAATAACTCCCCTTAGTTGAAATTTTAAAGTAACCAACGTTTCAATATCATCATCTGAAAAGTCACAGCGTAGTCCCTCATTATTTCTATCTTTGTCTGCCAGATCTCCATACAAGGCAAAGCTAATAGCATTTAAGATTGAAGATTTTCCTGCACCTGTAGGTCCATCAATTAAAAAAAGGGGATCTTCACCCAACTTATTAAATTCAATAATTTCTTGATTCCTAAAAGGGCCAAAGGCCTTCACTTTTAAACTTATTAGCTTCATAAGGAAACCCCTTCAGAATTGACTTTATCAATAATATTTTTCAAGTAATCCATTTTTTTTGAAGGCATCTCTTCGTCAAAAATCTGATAGTAAAAATCTTTTATGACATCCAAATCATTTCTTTCCTTCGCTTCCAAATCTTGATTTTTTAATTCCGTATTACTTTGATAAGACTTTCGACCAATTTGTAAGATATTTGGATAAATATCCCTTAGCTTTCCCATGGGGTCTAAAAGGGCTCCCTTATCTTCTAGAAAACAAAAGATAAAATCATCTTTAAAAGGATCATTTTTGCCCCTTTCAATAATGTCTTGGAGCTTTCCTTTTATTTTTCTCACATTTCTTTTGGGCCTATAAATAAGGTTTTCTGCAGAGACAAATCCGTCTTCACCAATTTCTACAAGAACAACACTCTTCTCTTGCTTGGATTCAGAAAAAGAGTACTTTAACAAACTACCTGAATAACGGATATGATTTTGCTCTCCTATAGTTTGAGGACTGTGAAGATGCCCTAAGGCCACATAATCAAAATCTTGAAGCGTTTCCCAGCCGATTCTATCTGAACCTCCTATGGATAATGACCTTTCTGACTCAGACACTTTGCCGTTATTTATAAAGCAGTGACTTAATAGAACACTTGGGATGGACTTTTCGTTTTGATTTCTATTCTCATTTATTTTACTGATTAAGAATCGATGGGCATCGTCGTAGGTTTTTACTTCAGTGCCATAGATTTCTTTTATTTCCGAGGGAGAATTATAAGGAATTCCATAGAAGTGGCAAACCTCTCCTTTTTTATTTTTTATTAAGACTGGCCTATCGATTTCCCTCAGGTTTCCTAAAATATGGAGTCCCTTTTTTGCCATAAAGCGGGATCCAAAGTTTAATCTTTCTAAACTATCGTGGTTTCCAGGTATCATAATAACCGGAATATTCATTTCAATTATAAAGGTTTCTAAAATATGATTAAGAGCATTAACAGCGTCTGAAGGAGGAAAGGCCCGGTCGTATATATCTCCAGATATAACGAGAGCATCAATGTTATGGTCTTTAGACAGCTCCTTTATTTTATCTATGGCGTAGATTTGGTCTTCTAATAGACTAACATTGTGGAAAAGCCTTCCTATATGCCAATCAGATGTGTGTATAAACTTCATCCTAATCTCCAAATATCATTCAAAAAAACTAACCCTTTGCATGATTAATTTATAAAATATAAAAAGGACTCAAAACTCAATCGATTAGCACAAAATCAATGTGAAGTTAATATTCACTAGGACTTAAGCAGGATTAAACTAAATAAATATTATTTAGTTTCTGTAATTTATCTTGTTCTCAGAGTCTGAAAAAGCTTTCAAGTTTTGTTCATGCTTTTTCAAAGTATGCATACTCAGGCAATTATCAAAAAAGCCTTAAGATAATTTAATAATCCAAATTTGGAGCATAAGTTTGAAAATATTAATTGTAGATGATTCAGCCAGTTGCCGCTTAAGGCTTTGTCGAATACTGAACGAAGCCTCTGAGGATTTTTTTGATATTTTAGAGGCAGAAAACGGCTCTGAAGCTCTGACAATCATCGAAAACAATAATGAACTAGATATTATTTTGTCTGACATAAACATGCCAGAGATGGATGGAATCGCTTTGCTAAAAGCACTAAGGGAAAAAAAAGAAGATAGCTCTCTCCCCTTTGTTATTTATTCTACGGAGTGCTCAGAAGAAATGAAAGCTGTTGCTAAAAGCTTTCAGGCTTCTGCATGGTTACTAAAACCTGCTAAGCCTGCAACCATTCTTATGGCAATAAGCAAGATTACAAATGTTTTAATGCCTTTACCAAAAGGCACCTAAAAATACGCGGTAAATAAAAAAAGTAGTATCATATAAACTTTTTTAAAAGTGAGGCCAAAGAATGAAAAAATTCTCTTATGAGGTTATTCAATCTTGGATTTGGTGGGCGAAAATTTACAGAAAAGAAGAGAAGAGTAATGAAGACGCTGTGAAAGACCTCGCTATTCTGCAAAATTTTGTGAAAAGCTTAAAAAGTTAGCCTAATTCAAATGTAAAAAAAGCTAATTAAGTCGATTAATCAATTTACCTTCCATTCTTGCCTGGCAACTTGAACTCACTAATGGACTTGTTCTTCAAAATATAATTAAAAGATTAAATAATTTATAATTTATTATTAATAAGAAGCCTTGGAACTCAAGAACTTACCAAAGTCCAATAACCCTATTTACAAATAAAAACTAATTTTAATCAAAAATAACTTTAAGCTAATAAAAATAATTCTATATGCCGATCATTCTTTATATACTTAATTATATTATTTTGTAGTTCTGAAACTACCTCAAAAAAGAGAATATTATGGCAAAGAAAAAAACGAAGAAAAAAACTACTAAAAAGAAAGTGGCTAAAAAAGTCTCAAAGAAAAAAACTAAGAAGAA
>DKQD01000206.1 GCA_002474345.1 Bacteriovoracaceae bacterium UBA7317 | reverse complement strand
GAAAGACACAACTTTACTTTAAAAGTTGTGTTCTCTAAATATTCTAAGCACCAAAAAATCAACTACGCATCGCAATAAAACACCCACAAAATTGCACACTTTCAAAGTTCCTCTTCCTTTTAAAGAAAAAATTGGCCATAAACCAACTAAGTAGAACACGCTACAACTCTAAAAACTTAAATGAGGTAACCAATTAATGAATTTAATAAACTTTAAAACCTCAATATATAAAATGACCATGGTATTGGCTTTTTTTTTAATCCCAGAACTTGGAAAACCCCAGATCCTTGTACAAGCAAAAAAAATCCAAAGCCCTTTTTCAAAAACAAGTGTTGAGACAGTTACTTATAAAAGAGACTATCTTGAAAGGCTCAATATTGAGAATATCTCAGACCTTTTGAATACCATTCCAGGGTTTCACCATACGGCAAGTGGAAGTTTTGTTGAAACTCGTTTTAGAGGTTTTAAGGAAAGCCGCCACGTCCAAATTTTAATTGATGGCGTTTCACTCAATGATCCAACAGCCCCTGGAGGCCAGGCCCTTTTTTCTCAAGTTCCCATTGACCATATTGAGAGCATTGTCGTTGAAAAAGGACACAACTCGGTCTCTGAAGGGCCTAATGCTGTTGCAGCCGTCATAAAGATAAAAACTCTTAAGAACAAGAATATTTTTCAAATTGGATCTGGCTCCTATGGAAGTTCAAAAATATCCCTAGGACTCAATAAGCCTTCTTTTGGACTTCAAGCTAGTTTTCAAAAAAGCAACAATATAAGTTCAATGAAAGGTAACAATGAAGACCTTGATGATACGGCCAAGAAAAATGGAGCTCTCAGGTTTTCATCAAATATAAAAAGATGGAAACTAGAAGCAAATGTAAGGCACGATGAAGTAAAAGAACGTTATGATCAAATATTTCAACCAGAAAAAGATTATAAGAGTTTTTCTCAAACACAAATCATGTCAATTAGGGCCGAAAAAGAGCTCTTTTTAGACCTTATGGACCTTACCCTTTGGGCTGATAAAGTATATTTCAAGAGGTCTTACCCAGAAGGTTGGCCTGGATATAAGTTATTCAAGGGATCAAATGCAAGCTTTAAAGCTAGGGCGAAACTTTATATAAACAAAAACCATAATGGACTCCTTGGTTTCGGAACAAAGAAATCAAACTATACTAACAAACAACTTTCGCTTTCCATGAATCACGCCTTTTATCAGCACAAGTGGACATTAAAAGACACGGCTATAGATATAGGAGGAAGGTATGAAAGTTCTCCTAAGTTTATAGGTCACCTTTCACCTTTTTTAAAACTCACAAAAACTTTGGAAGATAACTGGTACATCACAATGAAGGGAAGTAGGACCTATACTCCACCATCCCTCAATCAAATTTATGCCCAAAAAACGCCGTTAAGTTCAGAAAAAATTGACCAGTTCACATTTGGCATTGAAAAAAATGCACCCAACTCACTCTACGGAGCAGATCTCTTTTACACCAGGTACCGGGAAACAATCGGTTGGGAAGAAGAAACACGCCTTTATAAAATGGAAAAGGACCAAAGAGATCTTTTTGGAACTGAGTGGTTTTTTCAAAAAAAAATAAACCCATTTCTTAGGCTGAAAGGCTTTTTAAATATAACAAGAGGAATAAACTCTAAAAGAGAAACACATGATATCCAGGGTATTTCAAGATCCCATCTGGGGATCACGACAGACTTGAATACCCAAAAGTGGTTTTGGATGAACAATATAAAAGCATTCGGTAAATACAA
The DNA here is from genome assembly GCA_002474345.1 of Bacteriovoracaceae bacterium UBA7317. Lineage (GTDB taxonomy): Bacteria > Bdellovibrionota > Bacteriovoracia > Bacteriovoracales > Bacteriovoracaceae > UBA7317. The sequence continues at coordinate 16,749 of DKQD01000206.1, read as the reverse complement.
AACGTCCACCAAGACTCAAGATTTTTCTCTTGTTGACACCTCTATTGGACACAGGCTGAACCAAAAAACGACTCTTCTTTTAAAAGTGAACAACCTTTTTAACCAGAGTTACGTCCTTAAAGAAGGTTACCAAACAAAAGGTCGGCATTATTTTTTAAAAGCATCAATGCTTTTTTAAGGAAGATATTGATGAAACTAGTAAAACCCTTTCTTTTAAGCCTTCTTCTTAATATTTCTTTTATTGGCCTAATAAACTTTTTTTTCAATACTAAAAAGCATACCCAAATACCTAGTCCTTCTATAAAAGATCAACCCTATAAAATGAAGTTGTATTTAAAAGACGCCTTACAAATGGGGAAAGCGAAAAAAACATTCAATAAAAAAACCCTTTTGGATAAACCTCAAAAGCCTTCTCATAAAAGAGAGAAGAAGATAGGTAAGAAAAGGCAAAAAGATGCACAAAAAAGTCAGGTTGAAAAAAAATTAGAAGAGAAAACAGAAACAAAAAGCAAAAAGGTCTTTAAACCTTCCATTATTTCAAAGTTAAAGGGCATCATTAAAGGAAAAATCCCGTATCCTTATGCTGCTATTGTTAAGAACATGGAAGGAAAAGTTCACTACACACTCACCCTCACCCCAAAAGGTCAGACCTTTCGTTACAAAATGACAAAGTCATCTGGACACTCTCTGCTAGACAAAACGGTTAAAGACTTCTTTTTAAGGAATCCTCTAGAGGGGCAAATTGTCTTTAATGACCATAAAAATAAGCCGCTTGTTATTTCTGACCATATTCAGTTTAAGATTAGGGGCCTTTAAAACCTTTCGGTAAGTTTTTCCAGCAATCCAAATAATTACTTTGCCTGAAAGGTGCTTTTTCAGCCTCTTCCGTTAAAATCCAGGGACTCCTTGACTCAAACATAAAGGCCAACGTGTTCTCTATTTTTTCAGGCCTCAAATCTGCTTCACTAGCCTTTTTAAAAGTCTCCGCATCAGGTCCATGAGCACTCATACAATTATGAAGGCTCCCTCCACCAGGTAAGAACCCCTCTTCTTTGGCATCATAGACCCCATGAATAAGGCCCATATACTCACTCATAATATTTCTGTGGTAATAAGGCGGTCTGAAAGTGTCCTCACCTACCATCCACCTAGGAGGGAAAATAACAAAGTCGACATTGGCCACTCCAGGGACAGCAGATTTTGATGTCAAAACGGTAAATATGGAAGGGTCTGGGTGATCAAAACTAACAGTTCCTATTGTGTTAAAAAGAGAGAGGTCGTATTTAAAAGGTGCATAATTGCCATGCCATGCCACCACATCATAGGGAGAATGATCAAGGGAGCATTTCCAAAGACCACCAGAAAATTTAGTAATCAACTCGTGCTCTTCCTCTAAGTCTTCAAAATAGGCGACAGGAGCTAAAAAGTCCCTTGCAGAGGCGAGACCATTTGAGCCAATCGGCCCTAAGTCAGGCAACTCAAAAGGGGCTCCATAATTTTCACAAATATAACCTCTTGCCTTCTCCTCTTTTGGATGGACTTGGAATTTCATCCCCCGGGGTATTAGAAAGACCTCTCCAGGATGTCCCTCTAAAAGTCCACACTCTGTTTTAACAAATAAGCTACCTTCTTGAGGAAGAATAAGCATCTCCCCATCAGCATTCACGAAACTTCGGCCTGCCATTGGATGGTTGCAATGAAAAAGGTGAACGGCGGCCCCCGTTTGCCCCATTCCATCACCATGCGCTGCCACGCTCATAAGACCATCTATAAAGTCTGTCGGCTGTTCTGGAAAGGGTCTAGGACTCCATCTCATCTGCTCAGGAGTTGGTCTTCGGTTTAATGGCCCATGTGCCAGAGGGTGATGACTTTTCCACTCAGTAAAGGTTCCATGTGCAACGGAGGGCTTAATTCGGTAAAACCAAGTTGAAAAGTTTTCCTTTCGAGAGGCCGTAAAAGCTGAGCCACTAAGCTGTTCAGCATAAAGCCCTAACGCAACTCTCTGTGGGTTGTTTTTTCCCTTAGGGAGGACACCATCAAGGGCCTCTGTTTGAAATGTATTCCCAAAACCACTCTGATAAACATAGTCAGATGCCACAAGGAACCTCCTTACAACTTTACTTTTCAACCCTATTCTACTGGATCATCTTAATAAAAACATCTTTTAGGACTACAGGAGAAGAAAGGCCCTGTCTAGAAACTGGATAAAAGAAATGTGATCAATTAAAAAGAAGCCCTGAGGTGTTTAAATTATGGAAAAATAACCGTTTTTGATAAAAAACAAAAAGACACCTTTTTCCATCATATTCGGATTAAAGGAGAGCTCAAACTCCCTTCCATCTTGATACCAATACTTAACACATGCTTCTTCTTCGGTTATTTGCATATACCCATGGCTAATGTCAGAAATACACTTCCCGTGAAATATTCTCTCTAATTTACTTAACATCAACTCAGCTCCTGGATTAAGTTTTTAAACCTACTTTAAAAATAAGTGCCCTAAATAACGAAAGTCATTATTCCAAACCTTCAAATGCTTCACCATATTATCAAGCTCATCATGAGTTGAAATTCTAAACTCCATCGACCTCACTTCATCGCATTTTTTATCCAGATCATAAAAAAGTACAACATCCCTCATTTCATGCCCATTTAACTTCATCAGCTTTTCTCCTCTATTGAATGAAAAGACTTTATCCTTACCTCATTCATTATATTGTGTTTGAAGGAAAAAATATGAGGTGCAAGCCTAGTGCATACTTATCTTCTTTAGGAAATAATAGGTGCAAAAACTCTACTTAAAGTTAAAAATTGAAAAAATCTAACCTTCTCAACTATTTTTATTTTAATGAAACCCTTTTTCCACCTCAAAAAAGATGACCCAAATAATGATAGGCTAGTGACTTGACCCCTCAACTTGGAGGTTCTAGATCATGGAAGATCTTGACCGAAACTTTGATGGCGATGGCCACTGGTTAGATCACTTATATTTAAGACTAAAGAGTAAAGAATCTCTCTTTTCCAAAGGTTGGGGGGATGAAAAGCTAACAAAAAAGATTGTTAACCTAGAGAGTCTAACTGAAAAACCCAGGCCTCTTAATATTCATTTTATGAGAAGAGAAGAAGAAAAAAAGTACACCTCACTTGAGGCCGTTTTTAAAAGCCCTTATGTTGATTTTCCACTACCCAAAAACTCAGAGCAGGGCTTTCTTGAATTCATCCTTCCCAAGGGAGTTGATCTTTTTCAAAAAGGCAGTAAACCTCCTCTCATCCTCTTGATGCCTGCTTCTGGGGATGACACTTTTAGTTACAGAAAAAAGAAGATAGCTATCCCCCTCGCCCAAAAAGGCATTGCCTCAGTTTTGCTTGAAATTCCTTTTTATGGAAGAAGAAAACCTGATTATCAAGAAGAAACAAACATAGGTTTGGTCAGCGACTTTGCTTTAATGCTTTATATGTCTTACCAAGAAGGAAGGAGCATACTCTACTCATTTTTTAAAAATGGTTTTTATCATTTAGGGGTTTCAGGCTTTAGCATGGGGGGCTTTTTTGCTAGCGGTATTGCTGCAAGCCTCCCTTTTCCTGTTGCCCTCGTAGCAGCTCTCACAGGGAACACAATTGCAGACACTCTCGTTTATGGACATTGCCAACAAAGTTGTCACTGGAATGCCCTCATGGGAAATCAATCAAAGATTTCGGCTCAAAAGAAGTTATACAAAATTTTAAACTTTATCGGAAACCTCGAAGTCCTTCCCCCACCTTCATCGCTGACAACATCCCTTCTTATTAATGCACAGGAGGATGCTTATATTCCTCCCATCAATGCAAAAAAGTTAAAGCTCTTATGGAAAGGAGTAGATCAGGTATGGTTGCCTGGGGGACATTTTACGGCCATCTTTAAAGGTGCTCCCATTGTCGTCGACGCGCTAGAACTGGCCATAAAGAATTTAAAATATCCTCGTAGAAGAGGACTTGGAGAAAAGCCATTTCAGACCCTCCACTCATTCTCCCCATAATATGAACTTCATGGCCCTTTCCTCAGCCCAAAAAGAAGATTGAGATGAAAAGAAACCCACATGGCCACCTCTATCAGGAGTTTCTAAAAACAAGAAAGGGTGCTCTTTTGATTCCTCAAAAGGGAAACACCGATCAGTCAAAAAGGGGTCGTCTAAAGCATTTACCACAAGTGAAGGGATTTTAATTCCTGAAAGATAATGGAGAGAGCTCGACTTTTTCCAATAATCAATAGCATCTTTGAAGCCATTTAAAGGTGCTGTGAACCGATTATCAAACTCATAAAAAGTCGATATTTTATGAAGGTTATTGGTATCTAGGCCAAAAAGTCTCATTTCACTTTCTTTTCCCTTAATTTTCCTCCTTAAAGACCACAGAAACCACTCCATATAAAGGCGGTTTTCTCTTTTCGCCAATTGGTCAGAAGTCGACTCTAAATGAAGGGGAACAGAAAAACTGACAGAATGGGTGAGTCTTGTATCGAGATTTTGCCCCTTTTCTCCCAAATATTTTAGAGTAATATTCCCCCCAACGCTAAACCCAATAAGAACAATCTGTTCGTAATAAAACTTATCTGATTTCGTATGTTGAAGGATAAAGTCCAAATCATCCGTCTTTCCTGAGTGATAAGAATTAATAAATTTAGATGGTCTCCCCCCACAGCCCCTAAAGTTCCATGCCAAGGCATCCCAGCCTTCTTGATTGAGAGTCTTTACCATTCCTTTTGCGTATGGCTGCTGCGAACTTCCCTCAAGTCCGTGAGAAATAATGGCAAGCTTTGTGGCCCCAACTCTCGACCAATCGAGTTCAAGAATATCCTTGTCAGGAGTCCTTAACGTCTCTCTCTTATAATGAACATCTTTGACCTGCCTGAATATTGCAGGGAAAATAGTCTGAGCATGAGGGTTTTTTAAGAAAGGATGAGGTTTGTAGAGGCTTTTTTCTACAATAGGCATATCCCCTCCCTAAAGCTTTCATCCATAATAAACTCCTTACCACTAAATTATCACCCAATTCTAACTTCAAAAAGAGGTTTATTTCTAGTATGGGGTAAAATAAAGTTAAAGAATGAGGTGATATGGCGGAGTTAAAAAAGACAAGGCCCCAAAACAAAGTAGGGGACTTTTTTGTCGACACCAGTTGCATTGACTGTGGCACCTGCTATTGGATGGCACCAGACACATTTATTCATAAAGAAGGTCAATCTGCAGTCTTCCATCAACCTGATTCCTCTAATGAAAAATCAAAGGCCTTAAGGGCCCTCTATAGCTGCCCGACTTTCTCTATTGGGCATACACAAAAAAGTTCTTTGGATAAAGAAGTTGAGGCATCTTTTCCATTTCCGATAGGCGATCCTAAAGACTCCATTTATTTAACCGGTTTTCATGCTGAAAACTCATTTGGGGCCACAAGCTACTTCATTGAAAGAGAAGGAATAGAAGGTCCTAAAAATATTCTTATAGACTCCCCTCGCTTCTTTTCTAAAATGGCCAAAAAACTTTGTGAAAGAGGTGGAGCCTACTACCAATTCCTAACCCATAGAGATGATATTGCAGATACCGACAAATATTTCGAGGCTTTCTCTGCTCAAAATGAACCCAAACGAATTATTCATAAAGACGATGCAACGAAAGATTCTCTTAAATCCTACGAAATTATTTTGACAGGTCATGAACCCTACCAACTTGACTCTGAAACTCTAATTATACCTGTTCCAGGCCACACAAGAGGGTCTTGCGCTCTTCTTTATAAGAACAAATACCTTTTTACTGGAGACCACCTTGCTTATTCGATGAAACTCCAACAGCTCGTGGCCTTCAAAAGGGCCTGCTGGTATGATTTCACTATTCAGATAGAAAGCATGAAAAAGCTGCTAAACTTTTCCTTTTCCTACATTCTTCCGGGACATGGTGCCCCCTTTGAGTCCACACCGGAGAACATGAAAAAAGAATTGGAAAAATGCATTCAATGGATGGAGTCTTAGTGAGTTAGAAAATCCTTTTCATCTTGTGTAAATTTGCCCCTGAACCATTGGCACAAAAACAACGGGAAGGAGAAGCTTTTGAGTTAACTCGCTTTTGCTATTTTTTTCAAAGAGGAAAAGGTTTTGAAAATCACCACCTAAGGGTATTATCATTTTTCCAGAAGGCGCCAATTGTTTAAGAAGTTCCTCTGGGACTTTTTTGGGGGCAGCGGTCACGATAATTCGATCAAAAGGGGCCTCCTCTTTCCAACCATGACTCCCATCTCCAACTTTAAATTGAACTCCTTTTATATCCATCTTATCAAAAAGGGTCTGAACTTTCATGGAAAACGCCTCCCTTATTTCTACTGAATAAATACTTTTGCTAAGCTCGTTTAAAATAGCCGTTTGATAACCAGACCCTGTACCAACCTCAAGAACTTTGTGGTTTTTTTTGACTTCCAGAAATTCTGTCATTAGGGCAACAATATAGGGTTGAGAAATTGTTTGATCTAAACCTATCGGAAGAGGTGAATCTTCATAGGCCATTTTTCTTATATCACTAGGTACGAAATAATGACGAGGAACATTTAAAAAAGCTTTAACAACTTTCGAAGAAACCGCCCCCCTCTTCAGAATTTGATCTTCAACCATTTTCATTCTTTGAGAGTAAAACAAGTCGCCTAATTCATTCCCCATACAATGGGCCCACCCCGCAACATAAGAAAAGTTTATGAAAAGCTTAACTTCTCTATTTTAGCCTCAAAAGCCTTCTATTTGTGATAATTCAATCTTAAGTTAATGGATTTAACTAAAGTTATTTTCTTCAGAATCTTTCATTAATTGAAGGTGAGTTCCCCTTTCTTCTTTCCCACTCTCAGGTTTATTTTGGGTATAAGTACCATCAGGGGCCATCTTCCAGGTAGACCTTTTATCATTTAGGTTTACAGTCAGAATATTCCAGGCCTCTTTTTTAGACTCATCTGTGAAAAGTGGAGTTGCTACTTCAACTCTAAGGTTTTGATTTCTATGCATCCAATCTGGCGAGCCTATAAAGAACTTTCCTTTAAGACGATCCTTTTGACCCCCACTGAAATAAAAGATTCTGGAATGCTCCAAGAAGCGTCCAATAACAGAAATAACTTCAATATTATCACTTAGGCCCTCTACTCCTGGTCTCAAACAACAAAACCCTCTTACTATGAGCTTCACCTTTACACCATTCATAGAAGCCATATACAAGGCCTCAATAATATCGGTATCTTCTAAAGCATTCATTTTTGCAATAATGAGGCCTTCCTTTCCTTGTTTTTTAAACTTTATTTCATCATAAATGAGCTCACAAAACCTCTTTTTCATAGTGAGAGGAGCAATGAGCAGAGTTTTATAATCCTTTTTTAAAGAAAGACCTGTTAAATAATTAAAGGCCTGAACGATTTCGTCTGCCACATTTTCTCGGCAAGTAAAAAAGCTGATATCACTGTAGAGCTTGGAAGTAACTGGGTTATAATTTCCTGTCCCCAGGTGGACATAAGTTGTAACTTTATCTGAGTCCTGCCTTACAACCATACACATTTTGGTGTGTGTTTTAAGCCCCACCATTCCGCCTATAACATGGACCCCTTCATTTTCTAGTTTTTCGGAAAGGCGGATATTTTTCTCCTCTTCAAAACGGGCCTTCAACTCAACCAAACAAGCGACCTGCTTACCATTTTGAGCTGCGTATACAAGAGAATCAATAATTTTTGAATTAATGGTTGTCCTGTAAAGAGTGATCTTTATGGCATACACCTTAGGATCATAAGCGGCGGTTTCAATAAACCTCTCAACAGAGTTGTTGAAGCTTTCATAAGGGTGGTGAACAAATATATCTTTAGATTTGATTTTATTAAAGATATTGGCCTTTTCATCTAAAAAATCTGAATGAGTTCTTGGGGTCCAATTTTTGTATTTCAATTTAGGCCTATTTATTCTTGTGATTTCTCCAAAAGAAGTATAATTTGCCAAAGACCCCATTCCATAAATATCTTCTTCAGAAAGTTCCAACTCACTTGAAATATAATGACTTATCCAGTTCTCACTCTTCTCTTCAATTTCGAGTCGGATAACCGGTGAAAACTTTTTCTCCCTTAACTCCTCTTCAATAACCTCTTTCAAGTCCTCTGCATATTCATCTTCTTCCTCAAGGTCAATGTTCCTGGTAACTCTAAAAATCATATTATCGACTATCTCAGTCCCTGGAAAAAGAAAGTGGAGGTTATTGACTAATATTTCTTCCAAATTAATAAAAGAAATTCCATCTTTTCCTTCCCTTACAATTTCCCATTGGGATATTTCATCAGGAATCTTAACTCTAGAAAAGATCTTTTCCCCAGTATTAGGTTTCAAAAGACTAATACCAAGAGATTTCGATAAATTAGAAATAAAGGGAAAGGGGTGACCATAATCTACTGCCAGAGGAGTAAGAATTGGAAGAATGCTTAACCTAAAGTGCTGGGATACCTGTTCTTTCTCAGATTCTTTTAAATCCTTCCACTTCAAAAAAGTGATCCCCTCTTTTAGAAGGTCAGGGATGATAGAATTCTCCAGACATTCTTTAAGAAGTTTATTTTGCTTTAAAATCATCTTTCGAATTCTTTGATACTGTTCTGCAGGAGGGACTCCATCAAGTGTATTTATTTTAAAACCTCTATCAATTTGATTTTTTAGTGTCCCTATTCTTTGAATAAAAAACTCATCCATATTACTGGTGAAAATGTCACAAAACCTTAACCTCTCAAGTAAAGGTGTTCTTTTGTCTACCGCTTCATGAAGGACTCTTTCATTGAAATGAAGCCAAGAAATATCACGGCTTACGTAATGATCCGGGTTTGTATCTATTTTTCGGTTGGTCTTCTTTTTTACGCCAGAGCGTTTCCCAACACTAGGACGTCTCGACCTTTTTGCTTTTTTATTCATCATAATTGCTTCCAAAAACTGACTTCCACAACCCTTTTCGTCTTTCAAAAAATCAATCTTAGATAAATCTCTATTCGATTAAATAAATATTATTATCAATATTTTTTATTTGATATTTTAGATTATTTTAAACAACAAAAATCATTTCTTTTTCCTAATTTTCTAATGTTTTTATTACAACGTGCAACAAAAGAGGTGTTCAGAAGTGCTTTTTAAGTCTATAAACACTTAAGTTTTTTAAGATTATAGACTTTCTCTGGGAGTATCTTTTGAAAGCAAGTAAACCAATAGAAACAAATCAAACGACTCAAGAAGTGAATCAGGCCACTGATTTAATACTTAGAGTCTTATCTGTCGTTTTACTTCTATTCATCTTTCTAGTCGGTATTAAAATACTGACATCAGGGATAAAGTTTATGGGTGGCGGTTTTGCCAAAACCCTTTTTAATTTTACAGACAACCCTATCATGTCACTTCTTTCGGGAATATTGGCGACATCACTTCTTCAAAGTTCATCGACAACAACATCTATCATTGTCGGACTTGTCTCTGGAGGAGCTCTTACTATACAAGGTGCCATCCCTATGATTATGGGGGCGAACTTGGGAACTTCTGTTACGAATACAATTGTTTCTCTTGCTTACCTTAAAGACCCAAAGTCTTTTAAACAATCCTTTTCAGCGGCAACAATCCACGACTTTTTCAATATCCTCTCAGTTCTTGTTATCCTTCCCATAGAGCTTATGACTGGCTTTATAGGAAAATTGGCAAGCAGTTGGGCCATATCTCTTTATGGTAATGTTTCTGGATATAAGTTTTCTTCTCCATTAAAAGCGGCCATTAAGCCTTTTGCAAAGTCCTCAAAAGCTTTTGTTATAGACACTCTTGGATTGACAGGCAATGCTGCTGGATCCGCTCTTATCCTTTTAGGAGCCGTTCTAACAATTTTTGCTCTTACGATGATTGTTAAAGTGATGAAAAAAGTCGTTGAAAATAATAAGGGTCAAATCATTGAAAAACTTCTTTCTAAAAACCCTTATACAGCTGTCTTATTTGGAACACTTCTTACGATAAGCGTTCAATCAAGCTCTATTACGACGAGCCTCTTAGTTCCTATGGCGGGAGCAGGGCTTCTCTCTTTAGGCTCAATACTTCCTGTTACTATCGGGGCCAATATTGGAACAACGACAACAGCACTCCTTGCCTCTTTAACAGGTAATGTTGCCGGACTTTCCATCGCACTTGTTCACTTCATCTTTAATATACTTGGAACGCTCATCTGGTTTCCTAGCCAAAAGATGAGAAGATTGCCTATTTACCTTTCAGAAACGCTCGCTCATCATGCGGCCGAAAGGAAGTATATTGGTTTTCTCTACGTAGGAATTGTCTTCTTTGTCCTACCACTAACTTGTGTTTTCTTAACCCAATAAATTTTATTTGCTTGGTCCTAAAAGTTAAGTTTTTAGGGCCATCTTTATCAAGATATCACTTCTTTTTTCCGACAATTTTTCTATGTTACCTCTTTGTAAAAAGTGGGTCTTTCCCATATTAATTTTCTTTTTTCTTTCACTAACTTCAATCTTAGAGGGCAGAAGCGAATTAAGGTTTTCTCTTGAAAAAAAGCAATTTGAGGAGCTAAAACCCTTTTTTCCTCCGGCCTTTAGTGAACGCTTTGACCTTTATATCGAAGCCTTTAATGGAAAAGATTTTTTATTTGAAAAAAAGGGTTTTAAGTTTCGGCTTAAAAACTCCAAAAAGAAAACTGTTGTTCAGGTTACTAAAAATATAGAAAAGCGTTTTTTCAAGTGTGGTGACAAAAATTACACTTGGAAAAAAAGTCAAGTTTTTGAATCGAAAAACCCAGAGCTTATTAGAGTTATTCTCTTTAAAGGGTTTGAAATGTTCAAATACCTTCAATCAAACCAAATTATCCCACTCTATCTTGCCTTAGACTTTGACCTCCAAATTAGATCTCTTGACTTTAAAGGAAGAGATGACCTATTTTCAAGTATTGAAAATGAAGGAAATTTTATTTTCATCCCCTCCCACACGAATAAAAAGATTAGACTTAAAAGAAAAATCCCTTTAAAAAGTGGAAAAAGGCTTAAATTTATTCTTGGAAAAACTATTGAGCAAGGACCTGAAAAAGAATTAAAAACAACTTATGAAATTGAAGCTGAAGGACCAAACGTTGATATAGAAAAAGAGAAAGAGTCTTTAGAATCCTTCTGTAAAGTCTTAAGTAGGATAAAGACACAAAAAGAAGATGACGAGGATGAAAAAGAATTAGGGGAAAAAGATTTAAACCTAAACCGCTATATAGAAAAAATGCCCTCCTTTATTTTTAAAAAGAAGGGAAAAGAATAAATGATGCTTTTAAAAAAATGGAATTTATCCCTAGTTTTTATCTTCTTTAACTGGACAACTCTTTTCGCTAATGATTGTGAGCATACAGAAATTGTCACAAAAATTGGTCGTAAATCCATGAAAGAAGTCTCCGGGCTTGCCCTTTCTAGGTCTTATCCAAAAGTCTTTTGGGGTCATAACGATGCAGGTGATGGAGCTAGGTTTATCGCTTTTCACTTAAACGGAAAAAGGCTTGGAAGGTTTAAACTCAAAGGTGCTCTAAATAGAGATTACGAAGATATGTCATTTGGGCCATGCCTAAAAAGTGAGGGAGATTGCCTTTATATTGGAGACATCGGAAATAACGATTTAACGAGAACTTACGTCACAATATATGAAGTTCCAGAACCAAACCCTTTTTCGAAAGAGGCCCAGAAAAAAGGTCATGTTAAATTAAAAAACTGGAAAAAGTACACCTTCGACTTAAAAGAAGCTCATAACTCTGAAGCACTTATATTCCATAAATTTGCTCAAAAGTTCTACCTCTTTACAAAAGCCCATAGATTGACTTGGGAAAAGTATCCTAAAAATAAAGGAAAGACCTTTATCTTTGAGCTTGACCCTAAAAAAAATAATGTAAAAAAGATTGGTTATTACAATACGTTTCTTTTTAAAAAAAACCAAAAAAAAGCGAGGTTAAAACCAAAAGCAAGCTTTGTTACGGGTGCCACGATTTCTCCAGAGGGTGATAAATTTACTTTGGCGACACTGAAGCACGGAATAGAATACAAAATAAATAAAGGGAAAGAACCTTTTAAACCGTTTCCACGAAATTACTCCACTAGATACCGCTTTCCAAGGTTTGATGGAGCTCAAATTGAGGCCATAACTTATGATCAAGATGGAAAATCAATCTATGTCTTTAGTGAATCGACGTTAAAGAAAAGTAACTACCTAAGACTTTTTAAAGTCAATTGCCAAAAAGGAACGTCTCTTAAGCACATTCAATTTAAGATTTGGGAGTTCTTTAATTAATCAGGCAAATCTTTCTTGTGGGCCGCCATTTGGGAGATATGACCTGTTTCAAGACAATAGGCAGTCAAAACTCTTCCCCAAACAGCACCGCTATCAAGGCCTGTTATATTTTTTTCTTGATGAACTCCAATTGCTGACCAATGGCCAAAGAGAAGCTTTTTATTTTTAAATGAAGAATCTAGAAGACGGAACCATGGAGTCAAGTCTTCAGGAGCGTTTTGAAGTTCACCTTTAACATTTTTAACTAGATGGTTATCTTGATCTAAAAACCTCATCTTGGTCATTATATTAAGTGCTGTTGCAATTCTTTTTTTCTCACCAAGGTCCTCTTCCCATTTCTTGAAAAACTTTTTTTTCCACTTTGTGAGGTACTCAAGATAATCAGGGCCTCTTAAGGCCACCTCAACATGTTTGGCCACGTTTCGGGTCTCTTCTAAACTCCAATTGGGGTGAACACCTGCATGAACTAGGAAATAATCATTCTCTTCGTGAATGAGAGGTCTCGTTCTAATCCAATCAAGCCACAAATCGCGTTTATTGTGCTCCAAAACATCATTTAAGGTGTCATCATCGTGAGGTTCTGCCAGTCCATAGGCAATACAAAGGAGGTTTAGTTCGTGATTTCCGATTAAAAGATTGCAAGAATCCCTATTTTTATAGGCCCATTTAAGGGCCTTTAAAGAATTTTTTCCAACATTAACAAGATCTCCGATAAACCAGAGAAAGTCTTTTTGGGGGTCAAAGTTTATTTTATCTAGAAGCCTTTCCAGGGTTTTAAAGCAGCCCTGGACATCTCCCACAACATAAGTGGCCAAAAGAGCCTCCTTATTTGTGAAGGTCTGAGTTTTAGCTTTCCCTTAGGCACTCACTAAGACCTTCTATTTGAGAATCAATTAAATTAGCTTTAATCCATTTCTTTAACGTAAGCCATTCACTATCGATTAAGGTAGTCTTTGCTTTAATCGCTTTTTGAAGCTCCTTCTTTTTAGTTGCCCCAAGTCTCCTCTTATCCAATTGCTCCTCTAAATTTTTAAGAGCAACCAATTTATCATTCAGGTCTCCAAACTTACTGACCATTTTTTTGGTCAAAGCAGCTTCGTTAGACTCTGAACACGATTTTGGCCATAGACCTTTAAAATAACTCTTTAATTTTAAAACAGATCTGACTTTTTTCCTAAGGTCATGAAATGCCTCTTGATTTTCGTAGGGAATAATTTCGTCAATTTTTAAAACTTCAGGGTAATCTGCTAGAGATTCTTCTAGAAGGTCCGCTCCCAAAAGAAGAAAATTAGAGTAAGCTGTTTCCTCTATTTGAGGTTCAAAATCTACGATTCTCCAATAATATTTCGGTAAATGCTTTTCTTTACGATCCTCAATGTAAGACGGGATTGGATTTTTTAAGTAATGAAGAGTTTTTAAAGAAAGAATCTTCTTAGCATACTTTTCTTTCCACTTTAAAGCGATGTTTCTTCTTTTAGAGACCTCTTTCATATCATAGGGTGATTTATCAAGGCTAGAGACCGAAACCCCTTTTATATCAAAAAGGTCTTTAAAATTTCCTAAACCCTCATAACCTGAATCAAGTACTTTTCTCGCTTTCCTTAATGGATCTTCTCCACCATAAGTAGGGTAAGCAAAGATAAAAAGCTCTAAATAGGACCTTAATTTACCAACACTTTTTCTCAGAAGTTTAGCTTCGTGAGGCAAAGTGTCCTCCGTAAAGGCCTCTAATTCCAATGTCAGATCGTCAATATTACTTGGTATAATATGAGCTGCTAACTCGTGGTATTTCATTTCTGACTTTAAGAGAGTTCCCTCAACTTTGTTTTGAGCTATATAATTAAACTCGTTTGAGAAGGCCTCACTTTGAAAACTTCCCATTAGAAAAGTTCCTGTAAGTAGAGCTAAAAAAAACTTTCTTTTTTTAAATATTTTCATTTCCATCCTCTCTTTTCTTTCATTTTTTATAAAACATCTACTGGTCTAAAGGCCTTATTATTTACGACAGGAGATAAGTCATAAAATTGACTTCCAGTCCCCTCAAGGCACCCATGCCTTCGATTTTTTGTTTTTATCCAAATCATAAAGAATATTATCAAGAGATCCTTTAGGGTTTTTAAAGACAAAGCGATAATAAGTTTTCAAATCAAACTTCCTCTTCTCCATCACTTTTAAAGAATTCTCCAAACTTAACCCAGGTGTTTTATCCTTTAATTTTCCTTTTAAAAATTGGTAAGCGCTATATTGGCCATAAAAAGAAAAATTCTTTTGATTCTTAAAGAAATGTTTTGGGATGACTCGCCCTAAACAGGAAAGAAACGCTTTGTTAATAGGAGGTGTTCCCTCTTTTAAAAAGTTTTCTTTTCTTTCAATGACTTCTTTATAAACATTTTGGCAGGCCAAAATTTCTTTCTTTCTCTCACTCTTATTTATCTTTTTAAAACCCTTCATAAACTTGAGGGACTCTTCAACCCCTCCATTCTCAGTAACACGGGCCAAAGGGTGCCATTTTCCGTCCTTTAACTTTCTATGCCCCTTATAATTAGACCAAAAGAAGTTTAGTTTTTTCACTTCATGTGCACCAAGGTCAGTAATATTAAAAATATCTTTATATTTTTGATCTCTAGGGTCCACACCTAAAACCTTCCAATCATTTACCCAGTCCTGGCTTTTAAGGCATGGTAAAGAGTCACACTCCTGCAATTTAATAAGGCCAATAACCCGGATTCTTTTTGCTTTTTTCTCCCCATTTAAAAGGGCCTTTTTATACTCTCTTTCACTTCCCAAAACCATCAAGTCAACAGGGTCCCCATCACGATTAAATATACCGGGCATGACTCCATAATTTGCAGGGAAATCTTTAATGACCTGGGATGATCCAGGAACTTGTCTCGGGCATAAGACCCTATCTAGAACGATCCTTCCAGAAGTTCTTCTATACTCATATTTTTCATTTGTACCACCTGGTACTTCAACCAAAAACCACGCTTCGGCTCCTTTCAATGGTTCTCTATCTGAATAAAGAGGGTTTTCTTCCAAGTTCATTTTTATGAGAGCAAAAGAAGAAGGCAAAAACGAAAATATGAGCAAAATAAAAAAGAGTTTTTTAATTCTTAACATCTCTAGGAATCCTTTGAATTTATGTATAAATTCCAATTTTTTCCATCAATGTAAAAAGAAAAAGAGAGGTTTAGCTAAAAACTTTAGATAATGGTTAAAAATCAGTATTTTATGTGAACTATTTTTTTTGGAATGGCCCTTTTCAACTAACTGAGTTAAAGGAATCCTAAAATAAAAAATCCATTTAAGTGGGACTTATCTCACTTACTTTATCATTGTTATTTTTTACAACTTTTTTCTGAATGGAACCCGTCACAATCCTAACAAGAAGAGTTATTAAAAAGTAAGCTCCTGCGGACAACCACGCCAAGGTTAACTCATTGAGGCCACAAGCAATACCACAGACGATACTAAAAAGAATATTTGAATTAGCTGAACTTTTCCCGAGTTTAATTCTAAATCTTACAAGAGCGATAGCAGCTCCGATAGCAAAGGCCCGAGCGAGGTTATTATTGACTAGAATCATCACGCAAGAAAGGCCCATACAAAGGTAAAGGATGTTCATTGTTCCCAAGATAAGGTTTATTTTCTCTTCAGAAGGCTCTTTTGGGTCTTTAAGAAGGTGTCTATTTGAAAAATAGGTTATGATGCACAGAAAGGCCCCTATAAGAAATGTGTGGCCTAATAAAATAACCAAGCTTTGAAGATCATATTGAATGGCCAAATTAGAAGGGTTAGCACTTGCCGCTTTAGTAAATATTTCCGTTCCCATTAAATGGCCCTCTCATTTTTTTTAAGTTTAAATTCTTTAAGAATCATTCTGTCTGCTAAAAGGTTTCTTTTAATCAGCACTCTTTTCAATCTCTCTCATGAGAATTTCGTGAGTGCCTATACACTTCCCTTTTTTAGACGTGCTTTTCTTTTTCTTTTCATATTTTCCATTTGGAGTCAGCACCCATGAGGAAAACTCGTCTTCAAGGTTAACTTTTAAGGTATGCCAGGCAACTGATTTCACTTCATCTGAAAGAAGAGGAGTCATAACTTCCACTCTTCCCATTAAGTTCCGCCACATCCAATCAGCTGAGCCTATATAAATGGTACCCTCCATAGGGTTTTTCTTACCGCCGCTAAAATAATATATTCTAGAATGCTCTAAAAACCGGCCTATGATAGAGGTGACCTCAATATTTTCGCTAAGCCCCTCAATCCCTGGTTTAAGGCAACAAAACCCTCTTACTATAAGCTCAATTTTCACCCCTGCTTTTGAAGCTTTATATAAGGCCTCAATAATATCCGGGTCCTGAAGAGAGTTCATCTTGGCAACGATGTGCCCATGACCTGTTTCCTTCTTTGCTTCAACTTCTTTATTGATA
>DKQD01000043.1:8332-35773 GCA_002474345.1 Bacteriovoracaceae bacterium UBA7317 | reverse complement strand
TTAAGGAAATAAAAAAAGAATCAGATGCTCCTTTTTCACTTCTATATAAACATGGCTTTTTTTTAACCTCCCTAGAGCTAAAAAGTGACTTAAAAAAAATTATTCGGGAGAAAGACTGGGCTTCTCTCGACTCAGAAATAGACTTAATGTGTCAAAAAGGCGGCCTTATTTATAAAGCGCTGGAGGAAGTGACTCATTTTGAATCGATTGAGCACTTACTATCCTTAAGACAGTCACCTGACGAAGATGGTATCTGGCATGACGATGGCTCAAGGGTCCTCGCTTTTTCACTCTCCCTTAATTTAGAACCGTCTCAAATTAGAGGTGGAGCATTAAGTATAAGAAAAAAGGTGCATAAGGCCCAATATGAAGTGCCAATTTACAATATTGGGGCCCTTCCTTTTGGAACTCTTACCATCTTTTTGACTGGTCACGACCACTTCGAACACATGACAAATGCTGTCCTAGAGGGCTCTAGACTCGTAGCAGCAGGCTGGTGTAGCCTTTAAGTTTTTGACTTCCTTTTTTAGATTCACCCTTGCCCTTTGCCCAAAGAAACGATATAGTCCGCTCCTGTTAGAGCATAATTGACAATGTAAAAAGGAAGATGACTATGGCACGCGCATGCGATCTTACAAGAAAAAGAAGATTAGTAGGGAATAAAGTTTCTCATGCCAACAACAAAACGAAGATGAAACAACAAGTTAACCTTCATAATAAAAGAGTCTACGACCCTGAAACTGGTGAAACTGTTAAGCTTAAGCTTTCTACGAGCGCCATTAGAACTCTTGATAAAGTTGGATCTCTCTCTAAGTTCTTGAGGAAGTTCAGCCACCTCATTCAGTAGAAAAAAATAATTAAGTATTCTTATAAAAAAAAGGACCTCTATTTAGAGGTCCTTTTTTGTTTTTGATCATTTAAAGTTTAAGTTTTACAAAGTCTTTATTATTTCTTTTTAACAACCTCAATTTCCTCAATAACAAATCCCCACTTATTGATAGATCTGTCGGATCTAAACTGTACTTTTATTGTGTCACCTTCCACATATTGAGAGCTGTAATTTTCACCATTTTCTGAAATCTTTTCTACAGTTCTTCCCTTTCCTGAGACAATTAAGAAGTCGTAATTTTTTTCTAATTCAAATTTCTTAACTTTAACCCTAATAAACTTAGCTCCAGGAAAGTTAAACGACCTTTCCATTTTGGCATTATTTCCATAAGGGTGTTCACTTTCAAATTTTTCTACCTTAATTGTTTCCCAATCCGATGGCTTTGGCTCATTTCTTTCAGGTCTTGTATTTGTTAGAAGGTTAAAGGCATCCAAACGTCCGCTTCCTGATATAACTTTTCCTCTAAGAACCGGAAGAGGTACAGATGTTCCCATTAATCTTTCTTTTAGAACATCATGCGGAATCCTTCCCTCTTGGCTAAGTAGAAGTCCAATCGCGCCGGAAACATGTGGAGTCGCCATTGATGTACCAGAAAGAGATTTGTAAGAATTTCCTTTAACTGTTGAAAGGATATTTTTTCCTGGAGCAGCTATATGAACAGTTTTTCTTCCATAGCAAGAAAAGCTTGCTAAACTATCGTCAGCAGTTGAAGCTGCTACAGAAATAACACCTGGCACTTTATAATTTGAAGGATAGTGAGGTCTTTGATCGTTGTTTGATCCACTATTGCCAGCCGCTGCCGTAAATACAATTCCTTCTTTACTAGCATTAGCAATCGCTTCCTTTAGGGCCTCTGAGTATCCGCCTCCGCCCCAGGAATTAGACATAATATCAACATTAAGTTTTGTAGCGTAATCGATGGAACGGATAGCATTTTCTGTTGTTCCGCTTCCACTATCTGTTAAAAACTTAATAGGTACAAGAGTTACATCGGCCATAACACCGGCAACACCTAGAGCATTGTTATGGATGGCACCAATAGTCCCTGCGCAATGAGTACCGTGACTGTTCCCATCAAGAGGATCCCCATCATTATTGGCAAAGTCATATCCATGTATATCATCAACATAACCGTTTTCGTCGTCATCAACGCCTCTCTCACCATTTGCCTCGGCTTCATTGACCCAAATTTGATCCTTGAGGTCTTTATGGTTGTAGTCAATACCAGTATCAATAACAGCGATTGTGATTCCCTTTGAACCTTTTTCAATTTCCCAAGCCTTAAGAGCATTTATATCTGCTCCCCGAACACCATTAATACCTCTTCCATTATTTCCAGTATTGTTTAGGCCCCAAAGATCATCAAATTTAGGATCATTGGGGGTGTAAGCTGGGGTCTCTTCTTCAAGAGGGCTTAACATGCCTTTGATCGTCTTTGGTTCAACAGGCTTTATTAGATTATAAATGAAGTTTGGCTCCGCATACTCAACAGAAGGGTCTTCAAGTAATGATCCTTGAACTGACTGAATAGACTTTTCTGTGGCATTGAACTTAACGACATACAAAGTGCCATAAGTTAGTTTTAAGACTCTATCATAGGTTACGCCAATTCGCTGAAACCTTTTGAATGCTTGACTCTGATTTGTATTAAATTTTAATTTAACAATCATTTCACCGTCTACGTGAGGGACTTCATTATTTTGAAATTTTCCATAACTACTAAATGGGGCTGAGAAAAGACTGAGGATTAGACCGAATCGGGTCAAATGTTTCATGAATCCCTCCTAAGGATTAAAGCCTTGATTAAACTCAAAGAAGTATTTTAGGCACTCTAACATGTTACGTTAGCAAAACCCTTTTTGACACTGGGGGAAAAAGTTTCACCGCTTCACGCAAAGCGTGATATTGGTAAAAAATGAATTCATGACAATACACAAAGCATCAAAAGACCCTGTTCTAATAAAAAAAATAGCCTTGAAAATATGGTCTCTTAGAACAGAAATTGAAGAAGTGATAAGGTTTAGGCTCAAAGAAGCTGAAAACCGAGAGGTTTCCTCACCTCCCTTAAAAGACCTAATTGATGAGTATCAAGGAAATGTTTCGCCTCAAGATATTGAAGCCATTTTCAAAAATTTAAGCTCAGATGAAGAGGGCGAAGAAAGTGAAGAGGAAGAGGAAGAAGAGGAAGAAGAAGAAAATGATGAATCTTCAGAAGATAGCGGCAGTAATTTGGTTATTCAAAGAACCCCGCAAATACCTGAAGAAAAAATAACGAGAGGCAAGACTCTTCTCAGTGAAATAAATATGGAGCATATTTACCTTTTCGCTGAAGATAGTTTTATTGAAGGAAAAAATGTAGTTATTGAGTTTTTAATTCCAAAAATGTTTTCACTTAATGCACAGGTTATCCACTGTAGAAAGCATTCAATGAGCTCTAGAGTCATTTCAGAGCAAAAACTTCCTTACCGGGCGTGCTTTAAGTTTACGTTCTTAAAGCCTGGTGAAAAAAGCCTGCTCAGGCAGTTCTTACTATCCATCGAACCAGAAAAAGTTACCGTACAACAAGCAGAAGATCAGGAAGGATCTGGTGAAGATGATGACGATTTTGGTGAATTAGACGATCTAGATATGTAATCAGCAATTTCTATTGAAAAAATAAGTTATAAGTGGTTTCTATTATAAGGCAGTATAAAGTAGAATAAAGCTGCTCGATATATACGTGTATTAAAAATAAAAAGAATTGTGGGAAAAAAATGAATAAACCTTCCAAAGCGTCAAATCTTATCCTATTTTCCTTTTTCCTTATACTTAGTATAAGTGCAATAATGACGGAGTTATTTAGAACCCCTACTGCTCAAAAGTTCAATTTAGACAACTATGCCTTCGTTTTTAAAAGGGACGACTTTAAAGACCTTTCTAAAATTGTCTTTAAAAACTCGCTAGGTATTTTTCATTTAAATAAATCAAAAGAACAAATTATAAGCCCTTGGGAACTTAAATTCCCAAGAGATCTTCCTGCGCGCACAGAAACGATTGAGTCTATTATTAATTCTCTTCAGAATTTAAAAATAAGAAAAATCTACAAAAGAGATGCAATTAATATTTCAAATTTTTCCTTAAATCCCCCTCTAATGGAATTAAAGTTAACCGACAAAGAAAAAAACCAAATGCAAATTGAACTTGGTTTAGTCGACTCTATTACAAATTCAACTTATATTGCTTTAAAAGACCAAGATATTATTTATCAAATTGATTCAATTTCTTTTCCCTTAGAAAAAATTGACCTTTCTGATTTTATAGAGACAAAAATTTTTAGCACGACTCCCAAAGAAATAAAAGCTTTCAAACTTTTTCAAAGAGTAGGGAGGACAAGTAAAATAAGTAAAATTTCTATTTATAAAGACAAACAAAACACCTGGAAAAATAATAGAGGACAAAAGTTTAATTCCTCCTCCTCAATTGAAGTTTTAAATAAATTTCTCAATCTAAAAAGCACAATTATTTTGGATGAAGTTACTGAGAAATTAGAAAAGAAAATAGAGAGGTATACAAGATCACCTCTCTATTCAATTATTATTCAAGAAGAGGCAGGTAATGAAATCGAATATAAAGTCTCTTCGTTAATCACTTCACTTCCTGGTATAAAAATGGAAAAGGGACAATACTTTATTGTAAAAGCTTCAAATAGAAAGTTTCCTTTCCTTGTACACAAAGACTCATACTCTATTTTTTCCTTAAGAGAGAGCCAAATTCAAAGACAAAGGATCTAAAAGATTAAGAAGCTTTTTTTGAGTTACTCTTTCCTTTAGAAGCAACTTTAGTATCTTCAGCTTGAAGAGAGCTTGGATCAACAAAAACCTTTATAAAACTTTCAATGATCACTGAGTTATAGCGTGAAACTTTCTCTTGAGACACTAAAATGCTTCTCAAAGCTTCTGTAGGAGATGTTTGATTCTTTATCATTAGATGCACAAAATCATCTACCAGACACAGGATATTGCCTAATGTAGATACTTGTGGGCCTTTTAAATGATTAGGAAAGCCAGTTCCATTGTAACATTCATGGTGTTGAATAATTATTTGCTTTATTGAGTTATTAATAAGTTTATTTTTTTCGACTACCTTAACCCCCAACTCAGGGTGCTGCTTATATTTTTCTAGATCTTCACCAGACAAATCTTCGGGCCTTACATCCATAAGATGCTTTGGAAGTTTTGTTTTCCCAATATCATGAAACATACAAGCTAAGGCCATAGTTTCTATCGTTAACTTTGATTGCCAGGCAAATTGCTTAATGATAGCGCTTGAATAAAGAGTTGTTATAAAGGCATGGGTAAATTGGTTAGGGTCTAACTCTTGAAAATCTCTTAATGTTTGATAGAGGTCTTTTTGATCTTCAACAACTTTGTAAACATTAGTTGCTATCTCTTTGGCTTGATCAACAACCTGAGGTTTGACTCCTTGGTGGAAAAGCTCCTCTACGTACTTTCCAGATACAGTTGAAAGAAGATTAACTTTGGAAGCAGAACCAACATTTTTATTATCAATAAGCTTTTTTGCCAGAAAGTTTGTATACTGAACGTATTTTCTTCTGTCTTTATGATGAAAATAAAGACAGTCTATTTTTTTCTCATTTTTATATTTATCAATTCTTTCTTGAGAAAAGGTATCCCCTGCATGTAGGATTTTTACATACCTACTTTTATTTATTTTGACAAATACATCAAAGAGGACCGCCTTTGAGGGAAAGAAGTTTTCAATTTTTACCTGAGTAAAGCTACTATCTGAGTCTCTAACTTCTTCTTCATCAGAGACTCCTTTTTTCTTTTTCAAGCCTGCGATTACATCGTTCAAACTTTGATGAGATTCTAGAAGGGAAGTCAACTCTTCATTTAAAATAGGTTTTACCAAAATTTCCGTAACACCCTTCTTCTTTAGAGCTTCTTCACAATATTGCTCAGTTTCTAATAGGGCCTGACTTTCAAGAAGAGCAAAAACTCTCTGACCTTCTAAATTCTTATTTATATAAGTTAAAACCTGAAGACCACTATGGTTTTTTATAGAAGGATTAATTATAACGGCGAAATATTGATTGTTATAAACATTAAGCTGTGCACTTCTTCCATTATGAACAAGGTCAACTTTATAGGAGTTCTCTTCCAGATACTTGGATAACTTCTCAGACCATCCTTTATCTTCATCTGCTAAAAGAAGCTTTAAAGGCACGTGTTGGTCTCCATTTAACTTACAATAACTAAACAATCCCAGTACAGGACTTATACACTTTTCGGCAATTTACTAAAAAAATAGAGGATAAAATTGGTTAGGCTAATCAATAAAATTTGTGTTATGGCCAAGGTAGGTTCTTTATGGTTGGATGCCCTAATGAAAGATCAAAAACTAAATGAGAACAATTGGAGAGAATTCCTTTTCAACACGAAGAAACTCTTTACCTTTATTTCGGAGGGAGTCGAGGTTAGCGACTTTGAAAACCTGGATGATGAGTCTATAAATTTTGTTTATAATGTTGTGACGACAAATCATGATTTTCAAGAAAAGCACTTAAAGACCTTCTCAGACCTCCAAGACGCTCTCCAATATGTCAATTTAAAGTGCTCTGAGTGGGACTTTTCCCCCAAAAATGGCCTCAATAAGGACGGTTGTGGTACTTGCAGTGCCCACTGAATCCCTATTCACAATAGCCTAATAAGATCCCTTTTCCTTTTTATTGACAACACGTAATAAATTAGGGAGATTACCTAATCTTAAGTGACACATCTTTGCATCATAACAAAGAAAAGGAAGAAGAATGAAAAAAGACATCCACCCTGAATACAGAGACGTTATATTCAAAGACGTTTCTACAGATTTTGCTATTTTAACAAGATCTACGATTCAAACATCTGAAACTATTAAGTGGGAAGACGGAAAAGAATATCCTCTTTATAAGGTAGATATCTCTAGTGCATCTCACCCGTTTTATACTGGTAAACAAAAAATTATCGATACTGAAGGTAGAATTGAAAAATTCCAGAAAAAATTTGGAAGTTCTTACGCTCATATTAAAGGTATTAAAAAGTAAATTTCAAATCGCAATATACTTTTCTAATAAGATAAAAAAATCCCTTTCTATGAAGGGATTTTTTTTATCCAATTTTTAAAATCTACAATTTCTACATGCCAACTCTGAGCTGAGATTTCTTTAACTTTATTTAAGTAAACAACCTCTCCGATACTAACCTTCTTGAAAACCTTTTGATCTTTTTTTGAATAGTACTTTTTTAAAACGTCTACAGTTATTAAAGAATGGTTTAACTCACTGTCGAACTCCTCACCAATTGATAGGCAAACTTGCCATTGAAAAGAAAACTTTGTCTCTTTCAAAACTCTAATTAAAGTCACTTTTTTAATATTTTTAGATGCTAAGTTAGTTTCATTTGCCTTACAATAAACATGCCCAATCATTGGCATAACTCTTCTATTCTTGCTAACGAGCTGACATAGTCTCTCTACCCAAGGGTCATGAACGACCTTTAAAACCTGATGACACCAATCCTTAGTTCCTTCCATTGGACAACCTAAATCTAAAGAAGAGCATGGATAAAGTATTTTATATCCCTTTTCTTTCATTATCTTCCTCATATTGAGAATCGATTTAAAAGTGTCGGGTGTTCCTGGTTCAATAAAAGAAACAAAATATGGATCAAATTCATCTACCCATTTCCTTGCTTCAACAACACCCATTTCATTTAAGCTATGCCCGAAAAAAAGCATCCTTTTATTTATTCCCTCTCCCAATTCAAGAGATACTTCCTTGCGGTTTCCTTTAAGCTGTATTGATTTTGAAAGGTCCGGAAAAAAGCCATTCATCATTTTTTTAGCTTGTTCAAGCATCAAACTCGATTGATCTATTCCGAAAACTCTTTGATTAACGCCGAGGTTCTCTTCAATGAAATCAAGGAAAGATAGTAAGTAGGTCCCAGGTCCTGTACCAATATCTATAAAATCGCATTTCTTAATAACTTCTCTTACTTCAATAGGAAGCTGATTCATTAAAAAGAAAAGCTTAGGGTAGTTGGTTGGTATATAAAATAAGGCATATGCTGAAACCATTTGAGGAGAAAGAACATACTTCTCAATTTTTTCACGATTGCTTGTAAAATTAGAGCTGATTTTGAGTAAAAGCTTTTTAAAATCAGACTCAGTAAGGTCGGGGTTGAGTAGGTATTCTTGGAGGGCTTCAAAATCGGAACGCATATTTTGTTAATTAAAAAAGGCTTCATGAAAACAGAAGCCTTTTTGAAAATTAGACTTAACGGTCTTTTACATCAACATAATTTCTCTCATTATGCCCCGTATAGATTTGCCTAGGCCTAGCAATTTTTATTCCTTTAGTTTCCGTCATTTCTCTCCATTGAGCTAGCCAGCCAGGTAGCCTTCCTAAAACGAACATAACAGTAAACATATTCGTAGGGATTCCTAGTGCTCGATAAATAATTCCAGAATAAAAATCAACATTTGGATAAAGTTTTCTATCTACAAAGTAGGGGTCTTTTAGAGCTTCTTCTTCCAACCCTTTTGCTATATCTAAAAGTGGATCCTTAACACCCAACTTTGTAAGAACAGTATCACACGCTTTTTTGATGATCGTGGCCCTTGGATCAAAGTTCTTATAAACTCTATGACCGAAGCCCATCAACCTGAAAGGGTCATTTTTATCTTTTGCTTTTTCCAAATATCTTTTATGGTCCCCACCATCATTTTGAATAGCTTCAAGCATCTCTAAAACGGCTTGGTTCGCCCCACCGTGGAGCGGTCCCCAAAGAGCACTTACCCCTGCACTTATAGATGCAAAGACATTAGCTTGAGAAGACCCAACAACTCTTACTGTAGAGGCTGAACAATTTTGTTCGTGGTCAGCATGTAGGATAAGAAGAACATCGAGGGCCCTCGCTACATCCTCATCAACTTTAAAACCATCTCCTGAAAACATCATTTGCAAAAAGTCAGATGAGTAATCAACAGAAGAGTCCGGATCAACTGTTTTTTTACCCACAGACCTTCTAAAGAAGTGACTTGCTATAACCTTAGCTTGGCCCAGAAGTTGGCAGAAGAGGTCATCTTTCATTTCATCACTACATTCTCCTAAGGATTCAGGGTAAAAGCCGCTTAAAGCAGCCATTGCCCCCGCCATAACACCCATAGGGTGAGCATCTTTAGGAAACTGGTCTATAATATTCTTTACTCCATCTGGTAAAACGGCTTTTTCTTTCACACTATTTGTAAATTTGCTTAACTGGTCACTACTAGGAAGCTCCCCATAATTGAGAAGATACGAAACCTCTAAAAAATTTGAATTGTCAGCCAGTTGCTCTATCGGATAGCCCCGATACCTCAAAATCCCCTTTTCTCCATTAAGAAAGGTTATAGCAGATTGGCAAGAACCCGTATTCATAAAACCATTATCTAGAGTGATCGCCTTTGTGCTTGCACGCAAAGTCGTTATATCAATACCGGTCTCACCCTCACTACCCTTAATAATGGGAAGTTCATACTCCGTTCCGTCAATATTGAGTTTCGCTTTTCCCGACATCCAGCCTCCTCATTAATCACTATGAATTTCAAAAAACTTTGTCAAAATGATCTCTTAACAACAAACGTTGCTACGTATCCTTCACTCTTTTCATCACAACCGGCATAACATACAGCGATTCTATACCTTTTTCAAACAAACCCTTACATTTTTTTCTTTTAGGTGGCCCTTAACTTTCAACCAAACTATTGTGCCACTTTGCCAAATTCTGACATTCTTGATCGGTAAGGTAAGAAATTTCTTTAGCTGTTTCTACTAACTCAGAAAAGTTGGTAAGAGAAAAGAAAGGAATTTTATTTTCTTCAAAAACTTTTTTTGCTGGTGCCATCTGATAATCAACAATTGAAAAGCATGCAATGGGATCCAAGCTTTGCTCTTTTGACGCTTCAATACCTTTTTGAACACTGCTTCCCTGATTAACTAAATCTTCAATCAGTATTATTTTCTGCCCTGAAGTATATTCACCTTCAATAAGGTTTTTTTGGCCATGACCTTTAGGCTTAGACCTTATATAAATCAAAGGTTTTTCAAGATGGTCAGCAAGAATAGAAGCATAGGGAACTCCTGCTGTAGCTAGTCCAGCAATAACATCGTATTCAAGACCTGAGTTTAAAATCAAATCCTTTAATCCCTCAATTAGACTTGTCCTCTCTCTAGGATAAGACAAAACCTTTCTATTATCACAGTAGATGGGTCCTTTAAGCCCAGAAGCATAGGTAAAAAAGTCGTTAGGTGATAATTGAACACATTTCAAATCCAACAGGTACTTCGCGACATTTTTTCTAATTGTTTGCATTTATTCGCCTTCTTGTTTATAAAACTGGGTTTCGGTCCTTATATATTTATCAAAATGTCTCTGCAACATAAAAGGAGAACTTCCTATGAGGTTGTTCACAATCTTTTTCTTCCTTACGACTATATTTACAGCTAACGCATCCCCATCTCCTAAAGGCGCCCATAAAGAGGACCCCTTTATAGATAGTGTAAAAAAAAAGCTGTACCAAAAATTAAGTAAATCATTTGAAGTCGCTCCAGAAGGATCTGACATTTTTCTGGTAAAGGGTTTGGCCCTAAACCAGTCCTTAGTCATCAAAACCCCAATTATAAGCTCTCTTCCTATCTCACCTGGAAGGAGTCTTTATAACAAGGTTGCTACTTTTGAAAAAAGAATTGAGGTATAAAATGAAATTTTTAACGCCCCTTAAAGAGGGAACTATTCTTAAAAGGTATAAAAGGTTTCTGGCAGATATCCAATTGCCAAGCGGTGAAATTATTACCGCACACACAGCAAACACAGGGAGTATGAAAACTTGCTGGGAACCAGGCTGGAAAGCAATAATCAGCTTTCATGATAACCCCAAAAGAAAGTTGAAATACTCCCTCGAAATGACTCATAATGGTAAAACTTGGATAGGAATCAACACATCTCTACCTAATAAGCTAGCTAAAGAGGCCATCGAAAATGGTTTAATTAAAGAATTAAAGGGTTACCCTTTCATTAAGCCTGAAGTCAAAACGGGTGATAGTCGAATAGACCTTTTACTCTCAAAAGAAAAAGATGCTGATACTAAAAAAGATCAATTTTTTGTAGAAATAAAAAATGTAACGCTCAAAGGAGATGATCATCAAAAAAAAGCAGCTCTTTTTCCAGATGCTGTTTCCACTAGAGGGCAAAAACATATTCAAGAATTAATAAGATTACACAAAGAAGGATATAATGCAGCACTTCTTTTTATTGTCCAAAGAGAGGATGTGGATTATTTTGCGCCAGCAAAAGAAATAGATCCCGTATATTCAGAGCTACTTAAAAAAGCTAACAAGGAGGGGGTTCTTATTCTTGCCTACCAATGCTCCATGTCAAAAAAAGAGATCATTATTAACCGCAGCATCCCGGTAAAACTAAATAATTAACTCAAAAACACTAAGAAAAAAAACAACAACTCCTCTCTATAGACAATAAAGCCTAGCCTTCTTGCCTATCAAATGATAAGAATTTCTAATCAGACTTCATAAGAAAAACTAATAACTTGGTATAGCTTGTATGAGTTTAAAGGCTTTTTTCCTATTTTTGTCTCTCATTATCTTGGTTTCATGTGGACCACAAAGTGGCCACTTAACAGAACTCACAACAAACCCTTCAAAGGTGATCGTTGGGGAAGAACTTCCTGACTGGAGCTTTGTTGATAAAGAAACAGAACAGAGTTTAAGCTATACCCGTCCAGTAGGAAAACTAATCATTGGAGATCATAGATGCACCGGTTTTCTGATTGGACCTAAAGCCGTCATGACTAATCATCATTGTATTTCTGGTAAATTTGAAGCAGAGAAGACCATTTTTACCCTTCAAAAATGGGACTTGGATTATAGTGGAAAGCCATTTTTAAAAAACAGCTCATACTCTTGCCCAAATTTTATTTTGGCAAATAAAGAGCTCGATTTTGCTATCGTTGAGTGTGTCGAAGCATTGGGCGATGAATATGGACACCTTGAGCTATCAAGTGGAGAAGATTCTGCTTATATGGATGTCCATATTGTTCATCATAATTGTGATTATCTTCGTGGGAGAAACTGTTCACCTCGAAAACTCATATCAGAGGGAGAAGTTCTTCCAAATGTTGAAAACAACAGGTTTTTCCACACCGGCGACACTTTATCTGGCTCCTCCGGTGCACCAGTTATTTCAGTTTTAACAGGAAAAGTCATAGGTCTCCACAATTCCGGCCTTTCAACAATGAGTGAATCAAGGCCTGGTATGGGAATTTATAATGGTGCTATTAAAATCAACAAAATTATAGAATACGTAAAGTCCGAGAAGCCTCTTTACAAATGGAGCTCAACCCAATAATTATTGGGCTCCTAAAACCACTTTTTTTACCTAATGTACCTTGTCAATTCCCACAAAATTAAACAGAATTTCTTAGATCCCCATCCTTAAAACCTCTAGGAGCTTTCTTATGTACTTAAAAATCAAAAAAAAATTTCCACTTATGTTGGCACTTTTTTTTATTCTTTCACAAACAGCTTTTGCCGCTAAAAACTTTATTTACTGTTCAGAAGGAAGCCCAAGTGCCTTCAACCCACAAATAACAACCGATGGAACATCTAATAATGCTTCATCACATACAATATACAATAGGCTTATTGAGTTTAAATATGGCTCAACAGAGCTTGTTCCAGCTCTTGCCACCTCCTGGAAAGTTTCAAAGGATAAAAAAGTTTTCACTTTTAAATTAAGGAAAGGAGTTAAGTTTCACAAAACAAAATATTTTACTCCTTCTAGAGACTTTAATGCTGACGATGTTCTTTTTTCTTACAATAGGCAGAGGCTTAAAGAGCACCCTTACCACAAGATCAATGGAGGCCTTTACGAATATTGGCAATATATGGAAATGGGAAAACTAATAAAGGATATAAAAAAGGTTAACGACTATGAAATCAAAATAACACTTAATAAACCTGAAGCTCCTTTTTTATCAAATATGGCCATGAGCTTTATGAGTATTCTATCAAAAGAATATGGAGATCAACTTATAAAGCAAGGAAAAAAAGATAGAATAGATATGTATCCAATTGGTACAGGGCCTTTTAAGTTTAGAAAATATTTAAAGGACTCCCTTATAAGGTACAAAGCCCACAAAGAGTTTTTTTTAGGAATGGCAAAAATTGATAATTTAATTTTTTCAATTACAAAAGATTCAAATACCAGATATCAAAAACTGAAAACTGGTGAATGTCATCTTATCAACGAACCAGCTCCTTCTGACCTAGCTTCCATGCAATCTAATCAAAAACTAAGAGTCTTAAAAGGACCAGGTTTTAATGTTGGGTACCTTGCGATGAATGTAAAAAAAGGCCCTTTTAAAAAGCTTTTGGTAAGAAAAGCTATAAACTTGGCCCTCAATAAAAAATCTTATATTAAAGCAATCTATATGGGTAATGCGATTCCTGCAAAAAACCCTCTCCCCCCCTCTCTATGGTCCTACAATGAAAAAACAAATCCTTATCATTACAATTTGAAAAAGGCGAAAGAGCTTCTTAAAAAAGCTGGATATCCAAATGGTTTTGAAACAGAGATTTGGACGCTTCCTGTATCAAGGCCTTATAACCCTAATGGAAAAAAGATGGGTGAGATGATGCAACAAGATCTTGCTAAGATTGGAATTAAAGCTAAGTTAATCACGTACGACTGGCCTACATACCTTGCGAAGTCTAGAAAAGGTGAACATCAAATGATTCAAATGGGCTGGACTGGAGATAATGGTGATCCAGATAACTTTTTAGGAGTTCTTCTTGGGTGTGCATCTATAGCTTCCGGAGGCAATCTGGCCAATTGGTGCCATAAAAAATTTAATGATATTATTTTAGAAGCAAAAAGAACCTTAGATACTAATAAAAGAAAATACCTTTACAGAAAGGCACAACAAATTTTTAACAATGAGCTTCCATGGGTTCCACTGGCACATTCAGTAGTTTTTAGGGCCATGGATAATAGGGTTAAAGGATATAAAATAGATCCTCTTGGAGGAGATATCTTTAGAGAAATTGACCTCCTATAGGATTATTAAATGAGTAAAAAGCTTTTCATAAAATTTCTTGATGTAATTCCAACTGCTATCGGGATAAGCCTGATAGCATTTCTTCTCATAAGACTTATCCCAGGAGATCCAGTTATGCTTCTCCTGGGAGAAAGAGGTTCGGACCCTATTGTATACGAAAAGATGAAAACATCTTTAGGGCTAGACCTTCCATGGTATGAACAATACTGGAGTTTTATAACAAAAGCTTTTTCAGGAGATTTCGGTACATCTATAATTTCTAAAAATAGTGTTTGGGAAGAATTTAAAACACTTTTTCCAGCAACTTTAGAACTCGGAGTTGTTGCCCTATTTTTTGCTTTAACAATCGGTATTCCATTGGGCATTGTTGCGGCAATAAAGAGAAACTCTTTTTTAGATTATTTGTTCATGACAGGCTCTCTTGTTGGCTACTCAATGCCGATTTTTTGGTGGGGATTAATTCTTATTATTATTTTCTCAGTAAACCTTGGGATTACCCCTGTCTCTGGAAGGATAAGCGTCCTTTATGATATAGAACCTCTTACTGGTTTTATGCTCATCGATAGCCTTCAAAAAGAAGTCGTTGAAGAAGAAGGCTTTAGTGCATTTTTTAGTGCACTAAGGCACCTTATCCTGCCCTCAATTGCAATGGGAACCATACCATTAGCAGTTATTGCTAGAATGACCCGATCTAGCCTATTAGAAGTTCTCAAAGAAGATTACATAAGAACTGCTAAGTCAAAAGGACTCTCTCCATTTTATGTAATTTGCAAACATGCCTTGAGAAATGCACTAGTACCTATAACAACAGTAATTGGTCTAATGTTTGGAAGCATTATTACTGGTGCTATTTTAACTGAGACCATTTTTAGCTGGCCTGGGATAGGAAAATGGATTCTTGATGCTGTCAATGGACGAGATTACCCTGTTATACAAGGCGGGGTACTTTTTATTGGGCTCATAGTGGTCACGATCAATTTAACAGTAGATATTCTTTATTCAATCATTAATCCAAAGATGAGGTAAATCCACCTAAAGAAAGTTGAGAAAAAAATGAAAGCCAATGAATCAGAAGAAACCTTTATAGAAAATTATAAGCCATCATTTCTAAAAAAAATAACTCGTCATAAAGGAGCTTCGATAGGCCTTTTTATAATCTTATTCTTTTTAATAACTGCATTGTTTGCTCCTCTTTTTGTCCATCATGACCCTGGAACAATTTATGAAGATGCGCTCAAAGTCCCTCCTTCATGGAGCTCTCAAGGACAATCAACTTTTTTTCTAGGTACTGATGATTTGGGAAGAGATATATTTAGTCGCCTTATATACGGTTCAAGAGTTTCTATCTTTATTGGTTTCTTTGTTGTTATCCTTTCCCTTACCCTCGGAACCCTTCTTGGTCTTATTTCTGGTTATTTTGGTGGAACCTTGGACCGAGTTATCATGAGAGTAATTGATATAATTATGTCTTTTCCAAGTATTCTCCTGGCAATTGTTATTGTAACTCTTTTAGGCCCAGGTATTAAAAATGCTGTCTTTGCTGTCAGTATCGTTTCCATACCTGGCTTTACAAGAATTGTAAGGTCAACAGTACTTGTTGAAAAAGAAAAGGAATATAAAGCAGCATCTGAAGCTTTTGGTGCATCCCCATTTAGAACATTATTTCTTGAAATTTTCCCTAATTGTTTGGCCCCCCTTATTGTTCAAGGAAGCTTGAGCTTTAGCGATGCTATTTTAAATGCAGCCGCTTTAAGCTTCTTAGGTTTAGGTGCTCAACCTCCTCTGGCAGAATGGGGAATTATGCTTTCAGATGCTAAACCATTTATAGAAAGTGCCCCTTGGATGGCCACCTCCCCAGGTATCTGCATTTTACTTCTAGTCCTAGGCTTCAACTTATTTGGAGATGGTCTTAGAGATGTATTAGATCCAAAACTTGATAGATAAGAACATTCCATTTCTACCGGTCCTACTTTTTTCAAAATTTCCTCGTAAAATAAAAAGTGTATGATTTGGTATGATACAATAGAGCAAAATAATCTGACTCTCCACCTAAAACCTATCTCAATTAGAGATCTCTTCTATTTTCAGTATTCTCCAGCAACAATTTTTTACATTAATAATGATAAAATTTTTCAGGAAATATACAAAAAGGACTCTCCCATTAATAAAGAAGCTCTTAGCTTTATTATTAAAAAAACTGATGGAAATATTTTTATCGACTCTTATGAGTATGAGGAAATTAAAAATCATCAACAAGAAAACCTTAGAAAAACCATACGCTCTATATCAATGAGTAAAAATTCAAAAAATATAAAAAGGTTGATTAATCTACTTTCATTAAATTTAAAATATCTATATCAAAACCCTCAATCTGATGACCAACTAAACCTCCAATACCAGAGTATAATTAGCACTTTTAATTTAGTCTTAGAAAACGAAGAGATTTTACCCTTCTTATTTCAGGAAATTTATAACCAACAACATTATTATATTATTAATCAACCATTAATATCATCATTAAACCTCATCAGGTTTTTATTGAAACAAAATTTTTACAATAAAAAAGAAATGGAAAGCTTATTTATTACTAGTTATTTTAAAGATATTGGCATGTCATCAATTCCTTTTGAAAACTATGAAGGAGTAATAAAAACGGAGAGAGAAAAAAAAATATTCTCCAACCACCCCAATGTTTCAGTAAAATATCTTTTTGGTCGTTTACCACTAAATTTAAGTAACCTTAATATAATCAAGCATCATCACGTATACCACAGTCTCATTAATAAAGATTTGAAACAAATAAAGTCCGAAAATAATGAAAGTATTATACTTGGTTTTGAAACATTACTAGTATCCGTAATGGATATAATAGCTGGTATGACAAGTAAAAGACCTTTTAGAGAAACGAAAAGTCTTTTTGAATCTCTTATTGTTATAAAAAAAATAATGATAAAAGATTATCCAAAAGAATTTACTGTTTTAGTTAACTTTTTTAAAAGGTTTTTTGTTAAAAGATAAAAGATCTTTTTTCAAAATTTAAGACATCCAACTTAAAAGAATTAATTCTTTTCATTTCACAATTCTTGAATAAAAATAATCAATAGAGAGCAAAGGATTGCTATCAAATAAATTCTAAGGAGGGAATGATGGCACAAGAAAATCAAAGTCCACTCACAGGCATTCTTGAAGAAGATCGAGTTTTTATTGATTTTGGGGAGCATGAAGGAAAGTCCGTCTTGGAAGTAGCCGATACTCTTCCTGATTTTTATGATTACCTAATTGATAAAAAAACAAGTGGAAGCTGCACGATTCGAAGAACAAAAGATAAGTTATATAAGCTCTATCTTACACCCACGAAATTGTAGTTCTATTTTACAAAAGCTCTTGATAAATAGATCTCAAAATTCGAGAAGTATTTTTAAAGTGGAACTTTTTAACAAACTCTGAGCTTTCTATAGATATCTCACGTCTTAATAACTCATTCCTTAATAGTAGAAACATTGCTTCGGAAAGATCTTCTACAGATGAAGGGTTTATATAAAGAGTACGAGGACCTCCAGCTTCTTTAAAGCATCCATCCTTAGAAGTGATCACTGGGGTCCCAGAGAACATAGATTCAATAATAGGAATCCCAAACCCTTCATAAAATGATGGAAATATTAAAGACAAAGCACCTTGGTAAAGATAAGGTAAAGAATCATTTGGTAAAGATTTTTTAAAAATAACTTTATCTTCTAACTTATTGTCCTTAATCGCTTTTAAAACTTTTTCCTTATATAATTTATTACCACCACCTGAAACCACAACGAGATATGTATCGGGAAACTCCTTTTGTACCTTGGAAAAAGACTTAATCGTTAATAGAAGATTTTTATTTTCTTCAATTGCACCAATTTGCAAAAAATAGTTTTTTGGAATTTTTAATTTATTTAAAAAAGTATTAAGTTCATCTTTTGGAATTAAGTTTTCAAAAGATGGATGACAACTCTGATATGCGACTCTAATTTTCTTTTCATCAACACCCAAAAATTCTACGATATCTTTTTTGGTATTTTCACAAATTGCTAAAATAATATCTGCCCTACTACAAGCACTTTTATATTTTGACTTATAAACCAGTCGGTCTATTTTGGGAAAAAAGTCAGGAAACCTCATAAAAATTAAATCATGAATTGTAACTAAACACCCCTTTGCATTTTGCCTTATACCAGGAGGCAGTTCATGACTTAAACCATGGAAAATATCCAATTTATCATTTTTCACAACATTGGATAAAAAGAGGCTTCTCCATAAGGAGGAGCAATGTTTAGACAAAGAGCTTTGAGGGTAAATAAGCTTTGCTTGTGTCAAAGCATTTCCCCAATCAATAAAGCTTTTATTATGACTAACAGGTGAGTAGAGGAATAGATTCAAATCATCAAAAGATTGATCTAAGCCATCAATCAAATTTCTACTATAGTTACCGAGCCCTCTAAAATTGTGAAAGGCCCTCTTTGCATCAAAGCCAATTCTCATAATACGCCCCTGTTTGTCGGGTTATATCGGAATATGGATCTTCTGGCGAGGAAAAATTTTTTTCGTCTTTAGTGAATTATACCGCACAATTTTTCTGACAGACGTTTTCAACTTTTTTGCAATAATAGTGAGGTTATCTCCCTCCCTTACTGTGTATTGCTTAAGTTTTTTTACCTTAAGAACTTGACCTTTAAAAATTCTACTTCTCTTTAGCCTATTCCAAGACTTCAAGTTACTTAAGCGGACTCTATACTTTTTGGCTATTTTCAATAGGTTATCACCTGACTTAACTTTATACTTTTCATAAACAACCTTGACTAAAATTCGTTTACGGCGCACGAGGTCTTTTCGAGGAACTCTTTTAAAAGAAGGCACTGTAAAGCGTTTAAAATAACTTAGGGACGATTCAAAAACTCGACTATCGAGGTAAAATGCAAAAGGCTTCCTTGAATCAACTCTTATCCTATTCCTCTTTAAATCAGGGTTAAACTTTCTCAGCGACTTTATGCTAACCTTGGTATTCTTAACAAAGTCAAAAAGGGAAAAAGACCTTTTAAAGTATATTTTCCCAACCTCCTCCAAATCTTTTCTTCCTTCTGCTATGAGGCTTTGACCTCTTTTCGTTTTATAAAAAAGACTCCCAATCTTTCTCGCTGCGGCAAACTTAGGGACATAATAAATTGTCTCTTTGGGAAGCAATCTCTTTTTAACTAATACTTTGTAACTCCTCGAATTTCCCCTTCTGATTGCATTGATAACCCTAAATTCACCGGCGTTATAAGCACATAAAGCTAACTCCCAACTTCCAAAAATATTATATAGATCCTTAAAATATCGCGCTGCAGCCTCAGTTGCTTTAAATATACTTTTCCTTTCATCCACATAATTATTCACTTTAAGACCATGCATTTTGGCCGTACCTTTCATAAACTGCCAAGGGCCAACTGCACTAGCGCTACTTCTAGCAGATAAATGAAAACCACTTTCAATCAAGCCTACATAGAAGAGGTCCTCTGGTAAATTGTGTTTATTAAAGATATTTCTTATAAGGGATTGGTAGCGAGAACCACGAATAAGTTGCCGTGTAAACCTTTTCTTATTCTTCCCTTTGTAATAATTCATCCAATGGTTATAAATTCTCTTTGGGAAATTTAATTTCATTTCTTTCTTTCTATTCTTATTTGAAATGAGATTCTTTTTAGGTGGAATATAGTGATTAAGTTTTAACTTTGTTTTCTTGATTTTTTTTTGACTTACCAATATTGTGCTATCTTTAGGTTTCTCAAAAGAGGTTACTTTTTTATTTTTTATTTCAACTATATTATTTCTATTTTCCGGCTCTTTATGATCATAAAAAATTTTTACAGGTCTAATAAAGGTAACCTTATTTTTTTTGACTTCTGGTACTTTTGTTTTGAACTGTAAATTCCCACAAGAAGAAAAGAAGAGAAGTAAAATGATAAGCTTATAATTGAAGTAGTTCATCCTAAATTCCTAATCGAATAATAAACTTCTTCAATATTATACTATTTTTTTATATTTTTTAGACTTTGATTTTCTATTTTATTGTAATCCAGCTTTAATTAACCTACCATTTTCCTCTCCTAAAAAGGAAAATGGATCATCTTTTATCAACAGGCATCCATCTAAATCAATATAATCAGCACCTTTAGCTATGACCATTGCTGCAGAAATAGAAAGACTTGTCTCAATCATGCATCCCACCATCACTTTAAGGCCTAGCTTTTTTGAGTCATTTATTTGCTTAATTGCTTTTAAATACCCCCCAGACTTCATCAACTTTATGTTTATTCCATCAAACCTCTTTTTATAGTAGTCTGTAATTTCTTGGTCTTTTATCGACTCATCAGCAATTATCTCAAGATTTAAACTACTCTTTAGGTAAAGGGCTTCATCATGAAGATTAGAAGGTAGTGGCTGCTCTATAAATTGCACTCGCTTTATTTCATCGATTCTTTCTACGAACCTAACTACCTCATCTGGATTATAAAAAGATTCATTAGCATCTAAACGAACTTGACCATCGAAATGTTTCATTAACTCTTTTATTTTTTCCTCAGATCCCTCTTCGTCAATTTTTAATTTTAAAAATTTAAACCTGTTTAATCTGTACTTTTTAATAAAACTGGCTATTTGACCGGCATCCATAATTGGAATAGAGAAAGACGTAGGAATTGATCTAATCGAATTAATACCCAGTAATTCAAAAACATTTTTACCTGAAACTCTTGATATATAATCATAAAATGCTGACTCAATTCCAAACCTTAAAGAGGTTGGTATTTCTAAATTATCAAGGCAGTGATATAACTTTTTTACAGAGTCAATTTCATTGGGCTTATTTTGCAAGAATTTTTCAAAACCAGTTTGTATCTTATCCTCACTTTCATCATATCTTTTATTAAAAGCAACCTCACCTTTTCCCTTAATTCTTTCGTCACCTAACTCAATAATAAAGTTAGTCTTTTCAGAACATTCACCTCTTGATATTTTCCAAGGGAATTTCAAGTCAAGTTTAACTTTATTGATTTTCCAAACTAATGAAAAGCCATTAAAGTCGTCATCCATAAGCATACTTCTTTGATTATTTATAGAACTCAAAACCAATCCTTTTTTATTAGGAAAAAGATACTATGATATTTATCGACTAAATAAAAAAAAATGTAATTGAGAAATGGATAAAAAAATTAAAGGAAAAAAAGATCAATGAGAAATAAATCCCATACCTTCATATATAAGAACTAACTAATTCAGGAGTTATTTTAATCATACAGTTTTGGTACACATCCTGAGAGCATTTGCCTCTCCCATCTTTAGAGCAAGGTTGGCAGGGCAAATCTGACTTAATAGATGTCACCCACTCACCACTAGGGTCACCAAATGCGGTAGGACCTAGAAGGGCTATCGCTTTTTTTCCCAAGTGATCTGCAA
Source organism: Bacteriovoracaceae bacterium UBA7317 (assembly GCA_002474345.1). Taxonomy (GTDB): domain Bacteria; phylum Bdellovibrionota; class Bacteriovoracia; order Bacteriovoracales; family Bacteriovoracaceae; genus UBA7317. The sequence goes on along the minus strand of DKQD01000043.1, from coordinate 14,268 downwards.
CATGAAGAAGGCCAGTATCAGCTGAGACAAGTGACTCTCCCCTTGAAATAGCAAAACAACTCTCAACCAGATTAAGCTTACCCGCAAGGTTTTTTACCCGATCAGGGTATAGCTCCTCAAAACTTTTGCAAAAATGATCTTTTGGGCCGCCCAAAATAATAAACTTCTTATTGGGATTGATTTCAATTAAGATTTTCCAATAATTTATGGGCCACCTTTTCATCTCCCAAGCAGCAGATGGAGCAAGACAAACAAAAGTTTCATTTTTAAATAGAAATCTGTCCACCCTTTCTTCTACTGCACTCGAAAAGTTCCAAACATTCTTACTAAGAAATAATTCTTCTTCTTCATCTTTACGAAGTGGCTTCAGATAAGAAAGAGCTCCTTTAAATGGTTTATCAAAAAGGTTGATTCTTAATTTGAAAAGAAAGAATCTTTTTAGTCTATCCTTGCTCCTAGAATACCACCTTAACCTTTTGGGAAAGAAAGTACTCAATAGAGAAAATGGATCCAAAACACATGATATAAGAAAGGATCTTAAATTTTTATGAGCATCATAGATTATTGTAAACTTTTCTTTTCTCAATAAGTTAGCTAAACAAAAAAGTGCGCCTATACTCGATTTCTTTTCTAAAGCCCAAACCTTATTTATTCCGGAGTGCAACTCGAGAAGTGATGAAAACTCTTGCTTTGTAACCCAGTGGATTTCACTATTAGGGTAACTTTTCCTTAAATAAGAAACTGCTGACATGCACTGAACAATGTCACCAAAACTAGAAAACCTAATTATCAGAATTTTTTCTTTAAAGCCCATAGGGTACCCATTTTCTTAACCGCCCAAAATGCCGCAAATTTAGAACACAAAAGAGTCAACAAATACATACATATCCAAAAATCAAAGTTCAACCATTTAAAATAAACTAAATGTCTTCAATTTTTTTAACTATGTTATCGACATCCTTTTTAGCATCCGAACATAGCTTTTCCCAGTCAGAGTGAGAAAGGCTCGGGTCCCTATTAGTAATGAGTTGTCCTAGAGCTTTTGTTTTATCGTTAAACTCTTTTAAAAGAGTCACTGCGAGTTTTTCATCCTCAATTAATTCAAGTTTTTCCATTATCCTATCAAGTTCAACATTCTCAATTTTAACCATTATTTTCCCACCGAAGCCATCTTGTTTTCAGATAAGTGATCCAACACTATATTCATAGTTTCTTCAATCCCTGGATCTAACCTTAATCTTTTGATCCACTCATCCTTTCTTTGTTTAAAGTCTTCATCCCACTTTTCCTTGTCAGATGCTTTTATCATTTCGGAATCTTTGAGCGATTGCTCAAAGTTAGAAACTATAATCTCGTCATTTTCTGATGTAATTTTCAGTTTTTTTGTTATCTCTTCATTTTCTTTTTCTTGCCTCATTGTCTCTTTTAAATTTAATGAAATCTTTGTATCTTCCCTTCTCTCTTTAAGGTAGTTGATACTCTCAATAATCTTTTTAAACCTGTCATTTTTTAAAACTCTCTCACCACTTTTTTTCTTTAACAAATCATACTTATAATTAAAAGCACTCCAAATATTATATTTCTGAGGAGATATTTCATCCCATGGTAAAGAGTGTTCCAGATCTTGTTCTCTATTTTTTCCATAGTCAAAAGGGTCCGGTATTACGATATCTGATTTAATTCCTTTAAACTGAGTAGAGGTTCCAGTAATCCTGTAAAATTTTTGTATGGTCACCTTCAAAGCACCAAAAGTTTCTCCAAAGAGGCTTAGAAAAGGTCCATTATTCAAATTATAAACAGCTTGAACAGTTCCCTTACCATGAGAATGCTCTCCACCGATGATTATGGCCCTTTTATAGTCTTGCATTGCTCCCGCTAAAATCTCAGAAGCTGAAGCACTAAAACGATTGATCATAACAAAAAGAGGTCCTCCATATATTATATCGGGGTCATCATCCGACATAACTTCTATTTTACCAGGCCTATCCCTAACTTGAACTACAGGACCATTTTTTATAAACAAACCGGCCATTTTCTTTGCATCAACCAAAGCCCCTCCACCATTATTTCGAAGGTCTAAAATAACAGCATCAACATTTGAAGACTTTAGCCTTATGAGCTCTCTTCTAACATCTGAGCTCGCATTTCTACCCTTTCCATCAAAGTCACGATAGAATTTAGGTAATTGTATGTAACCAATACGGGCCTTCTTATCTTTAAAACTTAGTACAGAAGACTTGGCATATGAGGCACCAATTTGAACAACATCTCTTTCGATTTTAATAAGCTTTCTTGTTCCATCAACCTTTCTAACAGTTAACTTAACTACAGAGCCCTTAGGTCCTCTTATATACCTCACAGCATCTTCTACTCTCATGTCAACAAGGTCGACGGGATCTCCCGTCTCTTGAGCAACCATTAAAATAACATCGTCTACTTCCAGATCTTTTTGCCTCCAGGCTGCACCTCCTGGAACGATTTTCACAACTTTAATAAAGGATCCATCTTCTTGAAGAACTGCACCAATCCCCTCTAGGCTTCCAGAAATATCAATATCGAAATCCTCTTTTTTCTTTGGAGGTAAATATGAAGTGTGAGGGTCAAAAATATTGGAAATAGAATTAAAAAACTTCTCTAGGTAGTCATCGTGACTTTCCTTTAAAATTCTCGAAAATAAATTTTTATACTTTTTTGAAATTGACTTTTTTGCTTTATTTCTAAGATCTGTGTCACTCATCTTAAGAATTTTTTCATCTATTTTTAGCTGGGCTTTTTTATTTTCACTTAACTTTTTTTCCTTCTTATTTTCTTCCCTACTTTTTTTATCTTCTTCCAAGCTTTTCTTTTCTTCGAGTAATGATAAATACCGATTTAATACAGATTGCTTGAAAATTTTTCTCCAATGTTCTTGAAATTCTTTTTCTGATGCGACAAATTCTTTTTTATCCGGATCAAGCTCTAATGCCTCTTTTAAATCAAAGTTAAACCTTTTTTCGAACATAACCTTTCTGAAGTCTTGCGCCTCTTTCACACGGGACATCATGATATTTCTTGCTTCAATAACCAAATAATGGTTTCCATTAACCATTTGGTCATCCATAAGCGACTTATATTTTCTTAGTTTATTAACATCTCCAAGATAAAAAAATTGTTTCGATCCATCGACTTTTTTAATAAACTCTTTAAAAGCCTTATTTGATAATTCATCATTTACATTCTGTGGTCGGTAATGTTGGGTTTCAAGATAGTTTTTTAAAACATTACCAACTAAAAGAGACTTTCTTTCTTTTAAGAGAGCGGTAGATTCACTTATTTGAAGAGATAAAACTAAGATAACAAAGATCACTATTCTCATTAATACTCCCTATAAAAAGTAAGACCTACTGTCTATTTTACAGAATTTAGCCAACAACTCAAAGCGCAATTTTTCCTCGATAAAAGAGTTAATCTGTCACACTCTCTATTTCTCCGAGTATAGAAATTTTGTATACCTCGGCTTTGTTCAAACATTCTTCTAAATCTTCTCTAAAACTGTTTTCACGATCAAAATCGCTCCAATATTTTGGATCAGGCCTTATAATGGGAAACTTAGGAGCGAATAAGCTGCAAGCATCATCATGTGGAACCTCTGATAATCTATAAATATTTATATTTTTAGCAATTGACAAGGTTTCTGATTTATTGAACCCCAAAAGAGGACGGAAAATACTCATATCACATGTTGAATCAATAACTGAAATATTCCCCATAGTTTGACTTGATACCTGAGCTAAAGAGTCCCCCGTACACAAAGCAGCTCCATTTATTTTTTTTGCCAAAAGAGCTGAACACTCCATCATATATTTTCTAAAGAGAAGCGTTCTATACTCATTCCTACAAGTTTGAGAAATTTTCTTTTGAACATCACCAAAAGGTACAACATATAAGTTGGTTTCCCTTTGAAACTTACCTAGAGCAGAAGCAATATTTAAAATCTTTTCTTTAACTTCATCACCTACAAATGGATACGCGTAAAAGAAAACAAAGGTCTGATGACAACCTCGCTTTGCCATCAAGTAACTAGCTACTGGAGAATCAAATCCTCCTGAAAGTAATGTGACTAAGTGCCCTGTTGTCCCATAAGGTTGTCCACCCATTCCAAAGTGCTTATCCACAGAAACAAAAATATTTTGCTCAGTAATATTAATTTGAATCGATAACTCAGGGTCAACCATTTTAGCTTTAAGGCCTGGAAAATCATTAAGAACTTTCCCTCCAACCTCTCTTGAGATTTCTTGACTGTCTTTTGGAAATCGCTTGAAGGATCTAACAGTTTTTACTTTAAAAGTGCTCGGAAGACTTTCTTTTATAGAGAGCAACTCTTTAACAGCGGGGTATATTGAAGAGTCATCAACCCCGACAACTTTCGCATAGAAAAAGGAATGTATTCCAGCTACGCGCTTCAGAGCTTCATAAACTCTTTCACTGAAGACACCTCTAGTGGTCACCAATATTCTATTTCCTTCCTTATTGCAGCTAAAGTCTGGTCCATGATAATGCCAAAAAGTTTCACGTACATGCTTAATAAGGGCCTTAAAATACACATTTTTATTCTTACCTTTCAACCATATCTCATCAATATTAACTACAATTCCCTCATTCAGCTCTTTTTTATTATCTTCAGTCATATTTATTGTTCCTTAATAAGCTACCTTCTTTTAGTTAAAAGAAAGCTCATGTCATCAATACAGGTTTTAAGCTTTTCGCAAAAAGTTTTTCCCTCTTCCAAAGTTGTTTCATTTGAAAAAGAAATTCTTAAAACATTTTTATGGAACTGTTTATCAATACTTAGACTATTAAATACGGTGTTTTCACCTTTAATTTTTGAAGAGCAGGCGGAAGTACTTGATAGATAAATTTCTTCCTGTTCCATATGACGAAGTATAATATCACTAGAGATATTTGGAACAACAAAGGTCAATATATAAGGACTAACGTTGCATTTATCAGTGTTTGAAAATGGAAAAAGAACTCCAGTAATGCTTTTCTCTAAGCTTTGTCTAATTTTATTATTTATATCTTGGACTTTTTTGTACTCAAATTCTAAAGAATCTATTCCTTCTTGAACAGCTCGAGTAAAGCTAGAAATTAAAGGAAAAGATTGTGTCGAAGATCTTAAGTTCTTTTCTTGGCCACCTCCATATAATAGAGGTTTTATTGCAACATCTTTTTTAACATAAATTCCAGCAATGCCCTTGGGGCCTCCCAACTTGTGACTCGAAACAGTCATATAATCTATACACTGGTTCATTAAGCTTATACTTAGTTTAGAAAAACTTTGGGTAGCATCAATATGAACCTTAGCTTTTGACTTTATTTGTTTTAGCCTTTGAGAAAACTCTTCAACAGGTTGAATAACACCTGATTGATTATTTACGTGGCTTATTGCAACTAAAATTGTTTTGGGGTCTAAATTATTAAAAAAAGACTCTTGATCTAAAATGCCATTTTCATCTAAAGGCAATTCTTTAATTACAAGCCCTCGCTCCTCACATACTTTTAAAGGAGCAATGAGACTCGGATGCTCAGAACTTGAAATATAAGCGACATCACCAGCTTTAAAGTCAAAGCTTAAAAGCGCCATATTGTTAGACTCTGTCGCAGATGAAGTAAAAACAAAATTGTACAGACCTTTAACTTTAACAACCTTGGTGAAGTAATTTCGATGGTCCTCAATTTTTTTTAAGAGTGATTGTCCAAATTTATGCTTTGCTGAAGGGTTAGCAAAACAGTTTTTTAAACCCTCATTAAGAGTTATAAGTGCTTCTTTTCTAATTTTTTGTGAAGCTGCATTATCAAAATAAATCATTTAAAGGCCTACATTAGCGCATTAAGTTGAAATGCCGAATTTTCGCTCTACTTCATTCCTCTGTCCACCCTTTTTATCGAGTTTTAGG
>DKQD01000043.1:0-7985 GCA_002474345.1 Bacteriovoracaceae bacterium UBA7317 | reverse complement strand
TTAAAAAAAATAAAGTTGATGAAAAGGGTTGAATTTTTTTTAAAGTGGACGATAATCTTATTACTCATTGCAACAAGGCTCTTGATGTACGTTTCTAGAAGCTGCACGTCTGAAGGATCAGGGCCATACCAAAGAGATGATGTCTCTTTGGGGTATCTAAAATGAAATTTCAAATTAAGCCAAAAAGATACTTCTTTCTTTCTCTTCTGGCTTTTTCCTTAGTCTCCTGTAAGCCTCTGAACTTTCTATATAAGGAAATTAAGTCATTAGGTTTTATAACCTACACAACACCTCTAAGAGATGCTGGTCCAGGAACACTCCTTGGGGGTAACCCAAAAGGACTAAAGCTTGTTGCACCACCAGAGGCATGCTTTCCTAAAGAAGTTCAGGAAAATAAACTTTTAAGAGTCGATTCAACAACAATTGCTCAAAAAGAGAAAATGATAACAACAAGTGGGAAAGGTAATGTGAAATTATTCAACATGCTTTCCATGGGAAATGCGAGTATCGGTGCTGGTGCTTCCTTTAATAAAGTTCAGACAGTTGCCCTTACAATGAAAGGAGTTCACATTGAATATTTTGATTCAGTACAACTGTCCTATTATTATCACGAGGAAATGAGCGAAACTTGTAAAGATTTTTTGGATAGGTTTGGCTTTATAATACAAGCAATTAAAGTAGAAGAGCTTGTGTTCCAATTCTATGATAAATCAGGTGTTGCAATAAAACTAGATCTCGATAAGTTAGAAAGAATTTTAGAGCTTGATACTTCATTAGACTTTTCTATTGAAAATAAACTAAGTCTAGTCATTAAAACCCCAAAATATATTGGTTACCAATTAGGAAGACTCATTAGGCAAGACAATGGTTTATCAATATATAGGGCATCTAAAACACGATTTGGAAAATTTTATTTTGAATCATTAGACTTATTTTCTGAAGAAAGAGAAGAGTTTTTTGATCGAAGCAGAGCCGATCAGGTTATAACAAATAAATTTAAAAGACTCGAAATAGAGGATGAAATAGAAGAAAACTCAGTGCTTATTAATTTATAAGGTTAAATAAATTAGGGTTGTTGCTGTCCGTAAGCGACTGTAGAACGTTTTGAAAAATACAAGCCTAATTCCTAAAGAAACGACGTTTCTTAGGAGCAAAACATGAAAATTTTTTTTGAAGGAAAAGAAAATCTAAGAAAACTTTTTACGCTAACCCTACTCATCTCTACTCTTTTTTTAGCTTCTTGTGGTAAGTCTCCTGAAAATCAAATTGTGAAAGACGTTAACGTCAACTCTTCATTAGAAGATGGAGATGTATACGTATCTTTTTCTTCCGTATTCAAAATTGGAGCTGTATCAATGACTTCGATTCAGCTTCCTATTGTCGATCCTAGAGACTCTTCGATTAAATATGGAGAAATCAGTTTTAAACCGACCTTGGAGCCTGGGCATAATGAAATTGGTTTCAAATTTAACCTCACCGCTTCTTCAGAAGTTCAAGGAGGTTATGGAACGCTACCAAACGGTGAAGACCTCCCAATAAGCGGTTTTGGATCAACTGAAATTATTGAACTTAAAATTGATAAAATTAACTCTAAGCTTTATCTTGCTTTTGGTAAAAATCACACTCTTTTAGGTTTTGCAGTGGTCATTAAAGAGTTTGATGTAGTTGGTGACGCAATCCCTGGTGCTAATATTTTTCTTGGCTTTGACATAAAAGGTGTTCAAGGGATGGCCGGTCTTTTTTCTTCTCAAGAAGAGATGCAAAGTGGTTTAGGATTTTTTCTCGATTTAAGTAGCGTTGTATCTAATGATATCATAAACGATATTATAGATAAAAAACCTATTACACCTGAAGTATTTGCACAGATGCAAGAAAATGTAACAATGGAAAGTATTACTAGAATGACTACAGGAGACCAAGAACCTCTATTTACTGACGTTAATGCTAGCAGAAGAAATTTAAAGAAACTAAACAAGGCGTTTAAAAAGCTAGGAAAAAGAAAAGTAAATTACGCAAGAAAAGATTAATTAAATAAAATAATTATTGAGGTTCCTCTAAACGAGGAACCTCTTTCCCACTGCAAGATTTTTCATCTCCCAGACGGCAAGCCTCATTGAAATACAGTCTCGAAACCTTCTCTCTTCCTATTTTTTCTGCTCTTTTTCCACTCTCTACACAACCTAAAGTATAACCAAGTTCACAAGACTTCTGTAAATAATGATCTGCCAATTCTTGATCTCCTTTTTCCTTATAATTCATGCCAGCGACCATACACGCCGCCTTATTTTCTTCATTATTACAAAGCCACTTGTAAATATCGACTTCATAAATTCTATGCAAGAAATACAAACTTATTATTGCTAAAAATATAAATAAATATCGTCTCAAATAGTTTTTATTGCTTTCCAAATTAGTTCCCATATTTAATTTACTTAAGTTTTAAGCTAGTTTATAAAATCATCTATTTTTATTCAATGATTAACATTTTTTAATAGTAGACTTAAATACACCTTATTTTTTATATTTTCTAAAGAAAATGCTTCAAAAAGTCGATTACTAACTGACAGATGAGTCCAGTTCAGGGTCATTATTTGGAAAAAATAAACGTACTTGTCGTTGATGACGAGGAAATCAACTTAGATCTAATAGAAGAAATCATCAGAGATGATGATATAAAAATATTTAAGGCCCAAAGTGGTAAAGAGGCGTTAAAAACTTCAGTAAAAAGAGAGTATGCAGTCATTATCATTGATGTCAATATGCCGTTGATGGATGGCTACGAATTGGCGAAATTGATAAAAAAAGAAGAAAAAACAAAAGACATTCCAATAATATTTGTGACCGCTCTTCAAACAAAAAAAAATACCTATAAAGCTTATAAAACCGGTGCAATAGATTTCATAACAAAACCATTGGACCCAATTGTAATAAAAAGTAAGGTAGATATTTTCATTGATGTATTCAAAAACAAGAAATATCTGGAACAAATTTCAAAATCAAAGACAAACTTTTTGGCCAATATGAGCCATGAAATTAGAACTCCTCTAAATTCAATCCTGGGAATGACACAAGTCATGTCAGATGGAGAATTAACAACTGATCAAGAGAAATACATTAACATTATTCAAAGAGCTGGAAAGGATCTTCTTAGTTTAATTAATAATATTTTGGATCTATCCAAAATAGAATCAGGAGAATTAAAGCTAGACAAAGAAGAATTTTATATCGATGACATCTTCAATAATGCTATTGATCTTCTGCTAATGAGTGCAAGAAAAAAGGGTATAGAAGTTTACTGTGATATAAAAAGTAATGTCCCTGAATTTTTTCATGGTGACCCTACAAGGTTAAAGCAAATTTTAATTAATTTAATCACTAATGCTATAAAATATACTGAGGAAGGACATGTAAAAGTTTCAGGAGAACTAGTTGAGGATCCAGACTTAGGTCCAAGTACTTTAGTTATAACCATATCAGATACTGGGCGTGGAATTCCTGAAGAAAAAAAACAATCGCTTTTTAAAAGCTTTTTTCAAGTCAATCCACTCATGGATAAGAAAAAAGGATTCGGCCTTGGTTTGGCCATTACAAAAAATCTGGTTCATCTAATGAAAGGAAAGCTTGATATAGAAAGCGAAATTAATAAAGGAAGTAAATTTATCGTTAAATTGCCAACTCAAATATCTAAAAAAGAAGTTTTCAAAAAAGACATTTTAAAAGGTAAAAATGTCTTACTAATTAATTTTTCTAAAGAAATCTCTGAAATAGCAACTTCAATCTTTGAAGATATGTCAGCAAATATATATTCAATAAATAAGTTTGAAGAAGCAAAGAAAGAATTAAAAGAAAATGAAAAAAACATTAATTTAATATTTTTCTATTGGAACTTTAAAAGTGATGACTCATTTGATTTAGAAAGTATATATGGAAAAGATAGGTTAAATATAGATAAAACAGTATTTTTGGTAAAAAGTTCGCTTAATTTTAAAAAGCCACCTAATGGAAGGTTTATCTATACTCCATTAAAGAGATCTGAACTAAAAAGGCATACAACTCAGCTTTTAGTTTCACAATCCAGTCCACAAAAAAGTAAAAATATTCCTGCAGAAGAGAAAAAAGACATTTCTGGAAGCATTTTACTTGTGGATGATAGCGAAGACTCCAGACTTCTAATAAAAATATTTCTCAAACAAACAAATATCACCATAGACACTGCCGTAAACGGTGTAGATGGATTTAAACAATATAAGAAAAAAAACTACGACCTAGTTCTAATGGATGTTCAGATGCCCGAAATGGATGGATTAAGTTGCACTAAAGAAATCAGAAAATATGAAGCGGAGAACCCAAGCAAGAATAGAATCCCGATTTTAGCAATGACGGCTTATGCATTTAATGAAGATATCCAAAAGACCAAAGATGCAGGATGTGATGATCATATTTCCAAACCAATTAATAAAAGTAATCTTGTTAAAGCTGTAAATAAGCTTCTAGCATCCTGATAATAGCTAAAAAAGAGCCAGTTGATCGCCTCCCATTAAATCATCAAAACTTGCCCCATTAATGGATAAAATATCCTCCGCCAAAGGCTTAACTTGCTTTTGAATATAATGTTCATAATCTAAATCCGAATGATCTTTCTCCAAAGGAACTGGGCCTCTCGATGTAATTACATATTCTACTAACTTAAGGCTTTTTCTTTTAGATTCTTCTATTTGAAGTGCAGCCTTTACATGAGGGGGAATGTTACTTGTATATTCTTCCGGCCTTTTCGTAAGTCTTTTTTTATAGACAAGATCCGAGTCATGGTGATGATTTTTAATTTCATCAACAAATGATTTTACCCATTGTTCTACATTTTCATCTTTAAAAAACTTTTGGAACAACTCAAATTGAAAATTCCTTGCCAATTTTGTCCAATCAGATCTTACGTATTCCATACCAACAAAGTTTATTTCTTCCTTTCCATCTTTTATTAAAAGTCCAGCATAACGCTTTTTAGCGCCTTCTCCACCACCATTGCGGACTTTCGGTAGATACAACTTTCTATAGTATTTCTCAAACTTTAAGTCTAAAAGAGAGTCAACTTTAAAATCTTTTTTTATTTTTTTCTTTAAATGGACGTTCACCTTTTCAACTAATTGATTTCCGAGTTGATTTATATTTCCCCAAAGTCCGGCTTTTAAAGAAATAAATACAGAATCAGTATCGCCATAAATAACTTCATACCCCTGATTCTTTATAAAGCTTATGGCTTCTTCTAAGACCCACCTCCCAATACCAGAAATCGCCTGAGGTAAATCTGCATGATAGAACCTTGAGTTCGTAGACCCCATAACTCCATAAAAACTATTCATTAATATTTTTATTGCCTTTGATAAGGGTTGATTCCCCTCTTCTTCTGCTTCTTCTCTCTTACTCATCAATTCTTCTAACCTCTTGGGCAAAACATGATTAGAAGAAGAAAAAGTAATTCCTGCAGGAGTTTTAATCGGATCTTCATTTGCCAACAACCTTGAGAGAGGGTCGATTTTAAAGGTTCTCATTATTGTTGGATAAAGACTTTTGAAATCAAAAACTAAAACATGTTCATGTAAGCCTGCCTGTGGCTGTAGAACAGTTCCTCCTTGATTAGGAGATTCTCTATTCATATCTAAAATATTAGAAGCGACAAAACCTTTTCTATGAATTTTAGGTAACATAAAAAAATCAAATGCGGCGGTCGAAACCCCAATTCTATCAAGCATTAAACCAGATAAAGTTGATTGATTTTCTAACAGTTCAATCAAGCGAGTCTCTTCAAATATATCTAAAACGAGAGTACAATCTAACAAATTATATAAAGCGAGTGCATTTTTATCCTCTCTAAAGCGCCTCTCTATCTCCCCAACTTTATCAACAGAGCTTTCAGAACTAATATCCTTACCTTGACCAAGTAATTCATGAGCAACAGTATCAAGCTTAAAGTTTTCAAACTGAAACCCAGCTCCCCTCATCGTTGGTGGACCGTCTATAACAATCCTCCCATCCATTTTAGCAAAATATCCAGCTCCTTTCTTCTCTTGAATTATTAGCTTTGAATGGGCCCTCCCTAAATTAAAGGGTATTTTATATTTCCTACATTTATTCTCTAAAAAAGATAGGTCAAATCCAATAACGTGCCAACCAATCACTATGTCTGGATCAATTTTATTAAAAAAAGAAAGAAAAGACTTTAAAACTAACTCTTCATTCTCTAATAGTATTAATTTATGTTCAGGCCTGTTTTCATTTTTTTCACCTACCATAAAAACTTGTTTTATATCCTCTGAAGCTGATTTTTGATGGACAGCAATTGAGTATAGCTCGCCCTTCATTCCAGTTTCGATATCCAAAGATAAAACCTTAAATCTAGGTTTATACTTGGCACTTTTTACTTCAGGGTTTTTAAAGACCCACAAGCCATCAATATTTTCACCTTTACCTATTATCTCCACCTGACCAAAAATAAATCTTTCCATCAAGTAGCGTTCTGTAGACCTGACATCTGCTTCATAAGTCCTAGTACCCGATTGAGAAAGCGTGTCTTTGGCTTTAAAAAGGTCTTTTTGAGTCTTAAAGTAAAGAGCATCAGCATCCTGACCACTAAAGTTTTTTAATTTTAGTGGTGTTCTTTTAAAGGATGGCATTCCATTGGGAAGAGCTGCATCTCTTTCCACAAAGAAAAGGGGAAGAAAATTGTTGATAAGAATTTCAAAAGGTCCCTTTTCTCCAACACCATAAAACTTTAGTATATGCTGGTTGTCATGATCTTCCCAATTTGCAGTAAGAATAAAACCTTTTTGATTTTCCACTTTAATTCCTTCTTTAAACTTTTAAGCACTGTTCTTACTACACATCCACAAAACTCAAAACACATAATTTTTTTTTCTAGAAAAATAGATGACGCAAAATTATTTTTTTATACTTTTAAACTTTCTACCAATACTCTATATTCGTTCTTTGATTTATTATCTTTTCGTTTTTAGTGGAGCAGCAAATGTCTAAAACCCTCTTTCCTGAGATAGACCCTTTCAATACTGGATTTTTAAAAGTTTCAGATATTCACAATATCTACTTTGAAGAAGTTGGTAACCCTCAAGGAAAGCCTGTTGTATTTATTCACGGTGGCCCTGGTGGTGGTATAACCCCTGACTATAGACGGTTTTTTAACCCTTCAAAATGGCGTGTCATTTTATTTGATCAAAGAGGATGTGGAAAAAGTGAACCTTTTGCAGAATTGAAAGAAAATACAACATGGGATTTAGTTGCAGATATAGAAAAAATTAGAACTCATTTAGATATAAAAAGCTGGTCTGTTTTTGGTGGAAGCTGGGGATCTACCTTGGCTTTGGCATATGGTCAAAAACATCCAAGCTCAGTTGACTCATTCTTTTTGAGGGGAATTTTTATGCTTAGGCCAAAAGAACTTCGTTGGTTTTACCAAGAAGGTGCAAGCTATATCTTTCCAGATGAATGGGAGAAATATGAACAAGTTATTCCTCAAGAGGAAAGAAGTGACTTTATATCTGCGTATTACAAAAGGTTAACTTCTGAAAAAAAAGAAGAAAGGTCAGCATGCGCCAAAGCTTGGTCTCAATGGGAAGGTTCTACAAGCAAACTGTTTCAAGATTCTAATACGATAGACTCTTATGGCGAGGACCAATTTGCTGAAGCCTTCGCTAGAATTGAATGCCACTATTTTTACCATAAGGGCTTTTTCGAAAATGAAAACCAACTGTTAGACAACATTGATTCTATCCGACATATACCTGCAGTTATTATCCAAGGACGATACGATATAGTTTGCCCTGCTAAAACAGCCTGGGAACTTCACAAAAAGTGGCCGGAAGCAGATTTTCATATCGTCAAAGATGCAGGTCATTCTGTATCTGAACCAGGTATCACTTCTAAGCTGTTAGAGTACACTGAGAAGTTTTACGACCTTCTCAAAAGTAGGGAAAAAA
>DKQD01000033.1 GCA_002474345.1 Bacteriovoracaceae bacterium UBA7317 | reverse complement strand
AAAAAAAGTAAAAAAAAAGTAAAAAAAAAGTCGTAACAATGAACGTTTACTAATTTAAATAGCTTTAAAATGATTGATTTTTATTGTCTATTTTTTTAAAAAGCAAAAGCCCTTTTTCCCCACCCTAACCGGGCCATTTATCGATTAATCCACAAAATCTAAAGCAAAACAAATAAAAATCTTTATGCATGTCTCCAAACGGAAACATTCGCGCGTGTGCTTAATAAAATCCTCAAAACTGAATATTAAGATCCCTTATTTATCGATTGAGGTTTACTGTGTTTTATTGATTTTTTGAGTGCGAATTGGGAGATGATAAATGATCCTCTCCCAAAAAAAATTAGGATTTTTTCTTTAGTAGTTAATTGATAGGTGACCCAGCATCAATCCAACTTTTAATGACACTTCTTTCTGCTTGAGTAATATTTGTGACGTTACCTGGGGGCATAATATCGGAATCAATGGCCATGGCCTTGATTTTTGAGGAAAAACCTGCAACTAATTTTGCATTATCAAATTTTACTCCTGCTGGAGCCGTTTCAATATCAGGGTATGTCGGGCTTTTCGAGTGGCATGTTGTACAACGTTCTTTTAGGATCGCATGGACATCCTCATATGTGACCTTTTTTTCATAAACCCCAGGCTTTGGGAAATTTAGATTTTCACTTTTATAAGCTTTTCTTATTTTTGCCATGATGAGTGTTGTTTCATCAGAGGTAAAGCTGTTTGTGGCTATGGCCGCTTTAAGTTCCTTTTTTGTTGGGAGCTCTTTTTGGTGATGACCATGATTATTAAGAGGAGTCATTACTTTATTTATATAGTCTGCAAGTCTATTACTTTTCAGCGTTGTTGGTTGTGTGACAGGTCTTATAACAAAAGCCAGGGCAAGCATGGCAACTGTTGCACCAGGAAGGATCCAAGTGTTGTAATGTCCTTTATGTTTAAGATTAAAGTAGTGTCTGACAGAAGCACCAATCAGAGAAATTGATATGAGAATAAGCCAATTAAATTGATGGCCATATGTCATAGGAAAGTGGTTACTAACCATAATAAAAAGGGCCGGTAGTGTAAAATAGTTATTATGGAAAGAACGAAGACCTCCAGCAGCTCCCAGGGAAGTGTCAGGTTCCTCTCCCTTTATCATCATATCGACCATTTTTCTTTGATTGGGGATAATAACAAAGAAAACATTCGCTGCCATGATCGTTCCAATCATGGCCCCTACATGGAGGTAAGCGGCTCTTGCACTAAAGACCTCAGTAAAGCCGAAAGCTGCAAAAGAGATAAGAATAAAGCCTATAAAGGCAAAGAGTTTGGGCTTTTTGACAAGAAATGACTTACACATTTGATCATAAATAAGCCAGCCAAGGGTTAAGCTTGCAAGGCTAATTAAGATGGCCTGCCAGGGAAGAAGCTGCATAACGCTATCATCTATCAAGTAGAGGCTTGCGTTCCAGTAATAAACTATGGCCAGAAGGGAGACCCCTGTAATCCATGTAAAGTAAGCCTCCCATTTAAACCAGTGAAGCACTTTGGGTAATTTTTCTGGTGCACCGGAATATTTAAGAACTTGATAAAAATGGCCTCCATGAATGGCAAAGAGCTCTCCTTGTATTCCTTTTTTCTTTTCTTTGGGCGGCCGGACATTGTGGTTGAGCCAATTAAAATAAAAGGAAGTTCCTATCCAAGCTGCACCAGTGATGAGGTGAAGCCACCTAAATAATAAATTAAGCCAGTCATTAATATAGCCTTCCATTGTGCTCCCTTCCGAAAAGTGGAGCCCAAAATTCTAAGGAATTCAATATCCTAATGTCAAGTCGCATTGGTATTTCTGAAAGCTCCTTTATTTTTGTTTATCAAAAGGGGGACTCTTATTTAAGTGATACCTCCCTGAAGTTAATGTGGTTTGAAAAGTTTAGGGGAAGATCACTTAGAAATTTAGGTCATGAATTTCTATAACTAGGCCATAACCTAAATCTTGACCCGCTATTTATATGGGTTATAATCCTCCGCTTTAACTTAAGATATTAAGTTTAATTTTTTTTGTTTCAAGTGAGGAGACGTTTTAAGATGAGTTTTTTAAGTGAAAAGAAGGTGAGGTCTATGATGGAGCAAAGCCGTGTGGCAGGTCTATCAGTGACTTATATGAAAGGGAAACCTTGTGGGCTTGATGAAACTTATAGTTGGGGTTTTTCAAACTTGGCAATGAAAGAAAAGGTAACACCCCTTACTCGCTTTCAAATGGCTTCTATGACAAAAGTTGTTGCAACTGCTTTTTCCATCCAATTTTTTAATGAAAGGAAAATTAGTTTAGGCTCTCGAGTCAATGAACTTTTAAAAAACTATAAAGCCGAATATAAATTAGAATCTGGAGAAGGGTGTGACCCTTTATGGGCCGACGAAGTTGATATAGATCATTTGCTCGACCATACTGCTTTAGATCTAAGCTATGTTCCAGGGTACCCTTTAGGAAAGTGTCCTTCTACATTAGACCTAGTTAAAGGAAACGATGGAAATCCAAAAATAAAGCTATTGAGAAAGCCTGGCAAAGTATTTAAGTTTTCAGGCGGTGGGTTCATTCTTCTCCAATATCTCATTGAGGTTGTTGGAGGG
>DKQD01000149.1 GCA_002474345.1 Bacteriovoracaceae bacterium UBA7317 | reverse complement strand
TCGCCATCAAGCAATCCTACCTCGAAATTGCTGGTGGTTTTCACGATATGATGATTACAGGAGGGGTTGATGCTCCCCTTGAAGATGTGTGGCACCTTGGTTTTTCAAAACTGGCCTTAGCAGATA
This sequence comes from Bacteriovoracaceae bacterium UBA7317, assembly GCA_002474345.1. GTDB lineage: Bacteria > Bdellovibrionota > Bacteriovoracia > Bacteriovoracales > Bacteriovoracaceae > UBA7317. The sequence goes on along the minus strand of DKQD01000149.1, from coordinate 14,058 downwards.
GCAGCTCTGAAAATGGATGTAAACCATTTTCAAGCGATAGAAATGGAACAGTTTCTGCTGAAGGAGCAGGAATTATATTCTTGGAAGAAAGAGAAAATGCCCTCAAAAGAGGCGCTAATATACAGGCAGAAATCGTAGGCTTCTCAAGCACCTCTGACTCATTTCATAACCTTGCAATGGAACCTTCGGCTGAAGCGCCTATAAGAGCAATGGAAAGTGCTCTTAAAATGGCAAATTTAAACCCTTCTGACATCGACTGGATTGGTTCTCACTCTCCTGGTACTAAAAAAGGGGACATCTACGAATCAAAAGCGATATCTAAGGTTTTTGGAGAAAAAACACCACCCGTCACAGCTTTGAAATCCTACTTTGGACACACTATTGGAGCTTCAGGCGTCAATGAAATGATCGCAATGATTGAATCGGCCAAAAGAGGCATGATCATCCCGACCCTCAACCTTACAAACATAGATGGCAATTCTCAAATAAATCATTGCCTAGAAGTCAAAGAGTGTAACGTCCGCTACATCCTAAAAAATTCTTTTGGCTTTGGTGGCACAAACTCCAGTGTTATTTTAAAAATAAATAAGTGAAAAATACACTAAAATACCATTTGATAATCATAAAGGAAGCATTACGGGCAAAAAAAGGATAATATTAAAAAAACTACTATCGATTTTTAGTTAATGCGATAAAGCTTTCCTTTTTCAATAAGAACAGCTTCCTTTTTCCCACCATAATAAGAAGAGATGCCTGTATCAGTTCTCACAACCCTTCCCTCACATGCAGTGTTAATACCATTCTCCTGAACTGAGTGGGCCACAAACATTTTTTTTGCACCTAAAATCTTAAGGGACTCTTTTAGCATGTCACAGTGTGAGGTAGTGGTCTTTTTTGAAAAATACCTCACCCATAAAGGCCCATTGGAGTCGGTGATCCAATGAGGCCTTTCCCTTTTACCCTCCATCCATTGTGATGCTTCTCTATTTAAATTTTCTATACCTAACCGAGCATACTTTGGGAGGACTCCACCATGAACAAAAACATAGGGACCCAATTTCAAAATGGCCTTCCTCTTAGAAAGCATTTTTGCATAATCTCCTCCAGGAAAAAAGGCATGAAGCCGTCCCCTCTTATAATGCTTGTATTTTTCGACATAGTTTTTAGGTGCACTACTAAAAAAATTTTCAAAGTCATAAAAGGCCTTTTCTGGAAAGACGTATTTAAAGTTGCCGTAAACATTCATGGCCTCATGATTGCCTATTAATGGATAAACCTCGCCACCAAATCTAGGCGCTTCTTCCTTTAAATACTCAAAGAGATCAAGAATTTGCTTATCCCCAGCACCGCGGTCTATCTGATCTCCGAGCTGGACTAAAATTTTATTTCCGCCTATCCAGTTTAACTTTTCATCTATGATTTCTGCTTTTTTTAAAAGAGTAAGAGTCCCTTCATAATCGCCATGGAGGTCCCCTATCGCGATAATCGGAGGCAAAGACCATGCCTTTATTAAGAAAAAAAAGCTTGTAAAAAGAACTAAAAACCTTGCCGCGACGCCCATAAAGATTCCATTAAATATGTTTCTAATTTTAAGGACAATACGACTTAAAAGGAATTAAGTCCAGTAAACCGCATCTTCTCACTCGTTCACATTGAGGGTTTGTGTTGAATTTACTGGACTGTGGACTGTTTGCAATGCTTCTCTTTGATTTCAATAATATCCTTTAGGTTAATGCTATGGATTTCTCGGTTGAGGATATGGCGACCAAGCGTCCTCTTACTAAAAATATTTTTCTTTTCTTTTAATTTTTTCATGAGGGCCTCTGGAAAATCTTCTACTTTGTCCTTATTTTCTTCTTTCCATTTTTGAACCTCTTTCCTTAATTCTTCAGCTTTTAAAAGACTAAAATAATTTTTGTGAAGGTACCTTTCCTGCCAGGCCTTTCTTTGAAAATATCGAGTCCATTTTTTCTTATGATCACTCCTTGCGAAATACCGGGAGTTAATTTTTATAAAGTCATGGCCTTGGCGAACAATGGTGTTATAGTCATCGTAAGAATCAATGTAATAATTGATATCAGCACAATAAGCCTTCATTTTATCTTCATTTGAAAGATTCTCAGTAAAATCCTTTTTATATTCATACTGGTCCACTATGATCCTATATTGCTTTTTAATGATTTTAATGCTTTTTTGGGCAGTGTAATTAATATTAGAAATAAACTTTTTTCCTTCTTTTCCAAAAATATTTTTTTCAAATGTCTTGTACTCATCTACTATACGCCACCTGTCCGTTCTCCCATCATCATATTCAAGAAAGCCTAGCTCCCCCTTAACAATGTTATTAAGGACTTTTATTCTGTGATAAAAAACATCTCTATACCGAGTAATCTTTTGAAGAAGGAGATACTCCCGAGTTTTTTGAAAACTAGTCAGGCTCTTTTTTCCCATACTGTCATAATGCTCAACGAGAGGAGTAAGCCCATCAAAATAGAGGTCAAGCACTCTATTCCACTCTTTATTGTCTCTCATCATTTTTGAGACAAAAGAATTATGATCAGTATATCCCTTAAAGTTATTTTTAAACACAATAATAAAGTAAGGAAAAGCCGTTTTCATTTCATAATCAAGCTTAGCTTTTTCCCAATTTTTCTTAAGAACGATATAATCGTAACTATTCCAAATCTTTGTTACAAGAGGTCCCTTTATTCTTGGCTTTAAGCGGCTTCCTCTTCCTTTTGTTTTTACGATAGGTTTAATATCTTGAAAAAAACTAAAAATAGAATAATTTACTTCTCCATAGTTTTTGATAAAAAACTCTTCCTGGTGTTTATTCATAGGTTTTTTTATTTTATCAATATAACCTTGAAGTTTAGGAAGGTAAGTCTTTTCAATTTTTAATAATTCTTCTTTTTGCTCAGCTGAGTGGATAGAAAAAAAGCCCTCCCTATCCAGAATATTTTCGTACTCGAAAAAAGCACAATTCATTTTTAAAAAGGCCTCTCTTTGAATAGGATCAACATAATCAGTATATGATTCTAAAATCATCCTAAAAAGCTTCATTGTTGAGCCTAATGCCAAGTTGTAATAAGCAGAGACTTGACCAATTCTTCCCGGAACAAGCATACCTGTAAAAAGAAGATTTGTTGTAAAATTGGTCATATACCCAAGAACTTTTCTTGCTTTAAAACGATCCTTACAAGCAGGAACTTGTGTAAGTTTCCCCCAATTTTCTAAAACTTTATTCCCTAAGGCCGGATCCCACCTTGCACCACTAAAATCAGTTAACCCCTTTTTTGCTGTGGTCATTTTACTATCTTTCATAAATTTTTCTTGAATTTTTCTCATCTCCTCTAAGTCTTTTTCTATTTTTAAAAAGGTACTTTTTCCTGCTTCACGACACTCTTCTTTTTTAAGAAGATCCGTCATTTCCTTAAACTGGAGGAGGAGGTTTTGGGAGGTTTTTCCATGGTCGTCTACCTCCCCCTCTAGATCTTCTTTGTAAACACATTGCTTTGGCCTTTCAAGAGAGGACTTTCTATCTTTTAAAAAGGTTATCTTTCTCATTTTTTGCAAATAACTTTCGGCCTCGTTCAATAAATTGGCCTCAACCTTTAATGGAAAAAAAAGAAAAATAAAAAGAGACACCAACACTATTTTGACGTTGATTTCAGAGATGATTCTTAACATTCTCATAATTCGATACTGGTCCATAAGATCCAATTCCTATTATCTTTTAGAACCTACGGCAACTTCTATCATGAAATGTTTGTAAATTAATCCGAGTTGTTAAATTATTTGAGCGCATAATCATCTGACGGGCTATACCCTTTTTTGAATAACCACCAGGATTAAAAAATATCCCTTTTTTTAGAAGTTTATTTATTTTGTTGGCCTCATTAAAGTTTGTATAGAGGTACTTCTTCTTGTAGTAATCAATTTTAAAGACATCCCATATACTCTTCTTTCCTGGAGTTCTTAAAAAGTGTCGCTCGTTAATGACAAGAAAGTCAAAGCCTGCCTGAACTAAATCATCACCTTCGGCAAAATCTTTCATCATTTTGTCTATGTTGGCACAAATTTCCCTCGCCTTTTTGCCTGCTGGTTTGAAATTTCTAAGAACTCTCGCCCCCATATCTCCCTCTCGAGACATGGTTCCAAAGGTGGCATCAAAGTGCTTTTCAAACTCCCAAAGAGCATTATAGCTATGTTTTATCGAGTATTCTAAAAACGAAGCTCCTGCCTTTCCATAAATAACGTTTTGAATTTCGTTGTATTTGGCCTTTAAGTTAATTCGATCCATTGTTCCAGAGTCTTCCATATCAAATTCAAACTTTCCTGTTTGAATTTGATTAACCCTTGCTAGCTGCTTTACCTTTTTATCTAATCTTTTTTCAATACTTGCGAGGACTCTCTCTGCTTTACTCACCAGAGGGTCAAAGTGTTTTTCGTTCCCACTTTTTTTACTTATTTCTGAATGAATATCATCAGCAAGCCAAAAAATCGGTTCATTAAATTTTTTAACGAGTTCATCAAATTTATTTTTTTTAGTTAAAAATTTTGAAAGAACTTTGTTTTTATCAAGATTTATTTTATTACCCGAAAGGGTGGCCTTAACGCCAAAAATATCTTTGAAGTTGTCCTTCGTTTCTGAAACCAGAAAAGTCCCATAATAAGAAACCTTTGATTTATCAATATATCTAAAAAATTCTTTATGAAGATGAATAAGCTCCTCTATAACAGCTCCTCTTTGGGGTATAGTTTTAGCATTAACCGCCATCCCATGAGAAACTTTCCCAGCATTTTTAATTGTATTTAAAAGAAAATAGGTTTCTTCACTAAAATTTTTTGTGATAAAAAGCCTCTTTTCTGTTTCTTTAAACCTTTTACTACTTTTTTCGCTTACATGGATTCCATTTCTTAATTTAGCAACGACCACCTTAAATTTTTTAACTTCTTCGGTTAGCCTCTTTTGGTCTAATTTATTTTGATCAGTTTTAATATTAAAAAGGGTTTCTTTTTCAAGTTCGTTTTGAAGGGTATAAAAGCCACAGTTTAAATCCACAAAGGTATCTCTATCTTTTTCATTATGCCAATCCCATTTAGTTGAAATAAGGTTTCTAATCATCTCAATAACACCGACAAGACCCGTTCCACCTAAGGCAGTCAAAGCTCCCGCCTGACCAGGAACCAAAAGTCCAACACTTGAAATGTTTGAAATAACATCCCTTAAAATTTGAAGAGTATCCGTTTTTTTAAGTTCGTATTGACAGCCTGCTTTTTGAGCGAGGTTTCCAAAGTTCTTCAATACCTGGCTAACCGCCATTACCCTGGCTTGGGTAAAATAGATATCAGCTGCGGCCGGAGTTGCCGTCGCACTATCAACAGCGGCATTGGGGTCCGGAGCTGGTGCATTTGAATTGAAAACTTTTGTTGCTTCAGTTGTTTCAGACATATCCTTCCAGTTTTTAAACACAGAATCCATCTGATTTATATAAGCGCTCCCTTCACTTTTACAATTTCCTACTTTTATTTTTGCTGTTAAAGCTTTCAAACTATTCATAATGTCCTGATAACGACCTTTTCTTGTTTTCATTGAACATCGGTAAGGCAAAGACAATACTGCACCCATCTGCTTTTGCCGTCTCAACTTAGCACTTACATCATCCTTAAGAAGTTTTTCAGCTTCCTTAATTCCATCCTTTAAGTTCACAGTTGATTTTGTTTTTGTCTTTAAGACTTTATTTAGAGAATCAAACCTTGATGTATCTATTTTGCCAGCAAAGGCCAAAGGGCAAAGTATCAAAACACAAACTAGGCTAAACTTTAAAAGTTTCATGATTTGACTCCAGTATGAATCGAGTTCTTGAATTTGCTCCCATATTTTACAACATTTTATCGTTTTAGAAGGACCTAAATACTTATTAAAATATCTAAATAAGTATAGTTTCTTATTTTTTTCAAAGGAAATTATTGGAATTTCTTTAAAAAGAATTGATTTCAATAATTTTAAATTATAGAAACTATCCATCACCTAAACATAAAGGCCTAAAAAAACATTATTGCTTTTTCTATCGGAATTCTTGTTTTTATTTGGGGTCAAAGCATTGATGGCCTCAAAAGCCGAGAAGATTGGGGTAGCTCCTGTCCTTTTTAAAGATATAAAATAGACCTAATATTTATATATTTTTCTCCAAAAATTAGGTTTTGTTTTAATTTTTCTATTTAGCTTCAAATTCTAAGTAATGAACTCCGTTTCACTCATTTTTTTTCAAATTAGTCAGATTTGTGGTCATCACCTAAAGTATTGAGAAAAGTATTGCTCGGAGGAATGATTACCTTATTAACTGTACTCATTAGGGTTGAATAGCAACTCGACATATTAGATTGAAGTGCAGACTGACTTTTTAAAGTCCATTCACTCGTATCGTTATCACCATAAGTTGTTTGTAGTCCCCATGCACTTGAAATGAACCAATAAGCGAATTCCTGTAACTTAATCCGGATTTTAACTTCGGCGTCCATATTATCATAGCTTGAAGCATTGAAATAATTGGAATTGATAGCTTCTTGCATACAGGTATATAAAGTTGAGGAAGTTGTCAGCCCCCATTCATTAGGATAGGTGTAGTGGAATCCGACATTAGTCATAATATGGAGGATATGCTCCATTATTTCTAAAACCTGGGTATTTCGACTTTCCTGTCCTGCGCTTATCGTGTCACAAATACTATTGTTGTCTTTACTGTTTTTAAAATCAAAATTATTAAAATCGGTCGCAACAAAAAGGGGTATTGTGGCCGCATACTTGTACGAATTTTCAATAAAAGTATTTTGATCATCATTATCGGTATCATCTGAAGAATCAAACATTTTCTGAATTGTCGTTCCGATATCACTTACAAAACTATCACTTACACTTGCAATAGAAAGCATAGTTGTTCCATAAGATGTGAGTATTTTAGTAAAAGGGTCATAAGTAGCACTTCCATCTGTAGCGGATACACTTGAAACGGCCTTTAAACTAGAGCCCGGAAGGGCACGGGCGGTTGTTAGAACACACCCTCCGATTTTATTGTCAGAGCTTGAAGATGATGAACCATCACCACCTCCACAGGAAGAAAAAATTAATAAAATAAGAAAAAGGCAAATCTTTTGATCCATATTAAAAATTATAATTAATAAAGTGACCAAATAAAAGAACCCGCTCATTTTTTCTTTCAATAAAAGTTATTCAGAAAAAGTATAAATCATTAAGAATAATTTATTTTTTTTTGTTGACGATAAAGGACGAAGAAATTTAATTTTATGGAGCTTTTAAAATGGCAAGAAAAGCACTCATTGTTGATGACTCCGCATCTGTTAGAGCTGCGGTTAAAAACATTTTAGGAGAAGAATTTGAAGCTGAAGAAGCTGAAAATGGCCTTAATGCGATTTTCAAACTTGAAAATATTAAAGACTTTGACTTATTAATTATTGATTATAATATGCCAGGCTTAAGTGGCGAAGAAGTAATTGAAGAGATTTCAAAAAAAGACCACATAAAAAAACTGAACACAATTATGCTCACAACTGAAACAGACCGTGAGAAACATGAAAGAATTAAGGCCTTCAGTTTTGTTCAATGCTGGATTATTAAGCCCATAACCCCTAAAAAGCTCTCAGCTGCTTTAAAAAAGATTTTTAATGATTGAAAGAGGTTTTAAAATAAAAGTTTTTTTTACAGGCCCTTTAATCAAAAAATTAAAGCTCTTTAAACACCAAAAAGTCAACTTTATCAACCCCTTAGCATTATTCGCCTTTTCCAAAACTCGTCTAACCCAAGCACTAAACCATTTAAGATGAGCGTTGATTTTAATTCAGTTAATTATATAATGTGTGATCACTCTTAAAGAAGTACTTTACATTAATTATAAGAGCTTTGAGCAAAGCTCTCTTGCTTCTATTTATTTTTTTTTGTACCAAAAAGAACTATCTAGGTTCAGTCTTAAATTGGAAGATGTAGAAAAACCTACCCAAAGCTTTCTAAACTCTATAAGTACTTATTCTTTTCCATCCTAAACAATATGAAGGTTTTTTTTAATTGACCAAACTCAACTCAAAGGGTCTTTAACATAAAGCATTAAAGAAGCTTACAGTTTCTAATATTTGTACATTTCAAAAATCATATAATAATATGATCAGAAATCAAATAATGAGGGGACAAGGATGCACCGCTTATTTTGTTACCTGCTCTTTCTTTCCTTTATATTTTCAAACAACTCTTTTGCCTCACCTAATCATGCAAAAGTTATTCTTCTAAGAGGCCAGGTAACCTTTACAACAACAAAATCCGAAGCAAAAATGAGACTTCAAAAAGGAGATAAGATTCCTGAAGGTGCCACCATAAAAACATACCAATATAGTATGGCCAAGCTTTTGTTTAAGGATAAGACAACTTCGATCATTGGCCCAAAAAGTACTTTGAAGATCACTCAAACACCAGAAAAAGATAAGGATAAGGTTGGTGTTATTTCACTAATTAAAGGGAAAATTCGAACAAAATTTATCCCAAATCCTTTAGACCCCGAGACAGGGAAGTCAAAACTCTTCATCAAAACAAAAACAGCAGCAATGGGAATCAGAGGAACTGATTTCAGCGCTATCTATAACCCGAGTTTGGACCTTACTACGACAATTACTTTTGAAGGAGATGTTCTTCTAGGCAAACTAAACCCTGGAGACCTAGCAACCGGTCTTAAAGGGAAAAGTTCAAACCTAGTATCTCCTGATCAAAAAAGTAATAATTCACCAGATAGTAATCTCGGAGAAGGCTCACCTCTAGGGCCCCAAGAGCTCCAGGAGCGCCTTGAAAAAGCCGTCACTGATGAAGCAGCTGTGTCAATAAAAGCCGGTAACTTTTCTAGTTTCAACGCAAGAAAAAAGACCGAGGGCCCATCCGTACCAACCCTTCTTAGTCCCAGACAATTCAAAAAATTAAAAAAAAATCAAAACTTTAAAGAAGCCTCCACTAAAGAGAAAAAATCCTTAAAAAAGGGAAAAAAGTATCGACCCATGGTTCCCCCTGGCATGAGCCCTGAAATTGCCTCAGCAGGAGAAGGTGAAGCCAAAAAGGCTATTTTAAAAAGCATTGGAAAAAAGGTATTAATAGAGACTTTTAAGAAAAAGCTAAAAAAACCTTCAAGTAATAAAGGCCAAAAAGAGCTACCAAAATTTCTAGATGGAAAAAGTAAACAGGAGGTAAAAAAAACGAAAAATAAATTAAAAACCCCGACAAAAAAAAGCAAATCCAAAACAATACCTGTATCCTTTAGGCCAGGTACCATCATCAGTCCCGATGGAATTCCTATAGAGCCTCCAAGGGGTTCTCAATTCGATCCGAATACTGGAACCTATGTAATGCCCTCATTCCTCTTTAAACTGGACTCTAGTGGAAACCCAGTCTTTGCTACAGAAGGCCTAAAGATGAATGAAAAAGGAAGGATTATTCAGGATAAAAAGGATAAGAAAAATAAAAAAAAGACAGTAGATAAAGAGAGTAAAAAAGGAAAACCAAATTCTAAAAAAAATAAAAAAGAGACTTCACTTTCGGAAAAAGAATCAAAAGGAGTCGACTTTAAAGACGTCCTTAAAAAGGTAGAGAAAGGACTTGCAAAAGGAAGCGCCAGCTTTGATGGTGATATAAAACAAAGAAGAGACACTAAAAATAAAAAGGGTAAAAATAAAAAAAGCAAATCAAAAGGGCGGCCTAACAATAATAAAACACCTGGAGAAAAGCCAGATAAAGGAGCCGTACCGCCCCCTCCTCCTACGCCTAAACCACCAGCTCCTAAGCCACCAAAAGTTCGTCCACCCAATATCATCTTTAAAATTATTTAAAGAAGGAAACTTCCTTGAAAGTAAAAACAAAACTATTTCTCTTTTTAATAACAACACTATTTTTAGTTCCTTTGGAGGCTTCGGTCGAAAATAAAAAGAACCTGGCCGAAATTTACTTTCACTACTCTAATGCTGAATATGATGAAGCAATCAAAAAAGTTAGAAAATTAAAACAAGCTCCCAAGGCTTTTGGTGTGGCCAGCTACTGGGAAGGAAAAATCTACTCCAAAACTCAAGAATATGAAAAGGCCAATTTTTCTTTTAAAAATGCATTAAAAAGAAAAGTTAAAATCGGAGACCTGTTTTACCTTTACGGTCAGTCTCTTTACGCTTCGCAGAACCTTGAGATTGCTCGAAAAGCATTCTTAACATCGGCCATTAGAAACAAGTATAAAGAAGCCCCTTCTTACTATTACTCGGGAATTATTAGTGAGCTCCTAGAGGATAACAAGAAAGCCAAAAAGTACTACAAAAGAATTCTTCGGATTAAAAATGACAACGACAAACTAAAAAAACCTGCACTTTTTCAAATTGCCAACCTTAATTACAAAAAAACGCTACAAACTAAAAATGAACAAAGACTTAAAAGACTTGTTATAAAAACTATTTTACCTCAATTTGAAAAAGCCAGGCTTTATAAACAGGAAGCCCCTTTAACGGCCAAAGTTGTCCAAAGAATAAATGAAATTAAAGTAAAACATAAAATAGATCTCCCAGGAAAGATGATTAATGGGAGACCTATTCCCAAAAAACCCTTCTCCGGAAACCTCAGCGTTGGAGGGAAAAATGACTCAAATATTCTGTCAGTATCTAGCGAGGATCCCTCTTTAGAATCGGCTTCCTTTACCGAACTTTCAACAAACCTAAAATATCAATTTAATGCAAAAAAAACTTATAGCTTCATTACAAGCCTAGGTTTTTCAACAAAACAACACATCCAAAGGGACAATCCAAGTATTTACCAAAATGATAACCTTTCTGTTGATTCTGCTTTTTCTTTTATCTGGGAACAAACTACTTTTAACAAAATGTCTAAAACAATGGTGGATTTAGAATACAACCACACATTGCAAGACCCCAACTCAACAAAAAAGTTAGTTTATTATTCAAAACACCTCCTTCTTTCAATTGGCCATGAGTTTCAACTATTTTCAACAGGCAGTACAGCTTTCAAATTTAAGTTTAAAAAAAAGGAAGCCTACTCAACAAGTCTTGATAGTAATGCAATGACAATCAATCTCAATCAAAACTTAAAATTAGGAAAAACATTAAACCTGGCCGTCACTTTTAATGCTGATTTTAATGTTTATAAAGAGGCACCAAGTAGTGATACTGATGAATATAAGCTTAGTTTTGCCCCAACTTTTACCAAAAAGTCCTTTTGGGGACTCAGTCTTGCCCCAAGTTATTCTTTTTCAATAACAAACAACGTCTTCGATTCCACAAAAGGCATTGAAAGCTCACACGACCCTAGTTTAACAATAACCAAGCCCTGGAAAAACTTAAGCACCAATATCAATTATGCTTATACAAAGAAGGTTTCCAAAGACTCATCTTCCTCTTATACAAAACATATCATGGGGGTAGGCTTAACTTATAACCTTTAAAAAGAAGGACCTTCCCCCCCATAAAAAAAATCGAAAGGCCATCATCAATTAAGGTCAAAACCGCAAAAAATGTTTACTGGACGACAAACAGATTGATAAACTGAGGAAGTAAGGTTTTGACCATAAAACGGGACACAAAATTATAAATAAAAACACAAGAAATCCTTGGAGTGAAAACTACGAATCCAACGTTAAGTTTCTTTTAGAAAGCAGATTAAGAATATTATCCTACTTTTCAATGCTCGCTACACCAATATATTTATTAATGGTTTATTTCTATCTACAATTACCAATGGATTTTTCGATACTCAGTCTGTTTTGCCTAGGTGTTCTACCAATAATTTTAACCGCCATCAAATTTAAACCAGTGGCCCAAAGACCATTTTTAAGCATTTTTTGGATCATTTTTTTTATAAATTTATACTTAGACAATCTTTTAAATCATCCAAAATCGTTTGATGTTATTTATAGAGCAGTTATTTTTTGTCCTTACCTTTTAGTAGCAGGCTTTCTTCCATTTAAAATCAACCAGCTAACACTCTTAACAGTCCTCCAAATGGGTCTTTATATATTTTTAAATCAAAATGTAGCCCCTCATATTTTCTATCAGGAATTATTTATTTTTTTCCTTCTAATTAACATTTTTATCCTGAATCATTACCATGGCCATAAAACCTTAAAAACCTGGACTTACCTTCAGTTTGAAAAGAAACAAACCTACAAGAAGTTAATTAAAATGGAGCATCAATATAGAGAAGTTTATGACTATGGAGGTGTTGCCCGCGCTCTTATTAGTGAAAAAGGAGAAATACTTGATATTAACCCAGAATGGAAAAATACCTTCAAGGATTTTTTAAGCTTGGGAAAAGATTGTAAACTCATAGTCCCTTTTCTTTTTGAAAGTAAAGTGGAGTTTAGGCAGCTTAAGAAAAAAACGAATTACTTTCTTATAAAAAACGCTGTTAAAGTTCCTAATTATTTCTTAAAAAAAGATAAAAACTCAATCTTTCAAATCCATACTTGGTATAGCCCAGCACTTCGTATGTATTTTTTAAGCTTTTTAGACACAACTGAATCTATACTTAAAGAAAAAGAAGTTGCCCAGAAAGAGAAACTAGTCCACCTAGGTCTTTCAGCTGCTGGTTGCGCCCATGATATTTTTAACCCCCTTTCCTCTATTATTTTAAATCTAGATCTTATTGAAGAAAATAACGAAAATTTAAAACAAAAATATGGAGAAGATAAAGCCTTTTTGGAAAATACTGAACTTACTTCAAAGTCATTAGAAGCGAGTAATGCCATAAAAACTTTAATTGAAAGGCTTAAGTCTTTTACTAAGAATCTTCAATCAACAAAAGTTAGGAGTAACTTGATAGAAACCATTAAATTTGCCAATGAAATATTCCATCTTCCACTTAAGGATAAAGTTTCCTTAGAATTAAAAGGTGATATAGACTCTGAATACTTCGTTGCAGATCATGCAAATAATTTTTTTCAGGTTTTTCTGAATTTGTTTAACAATTCATATAACTCCTATCAAAAAGAGGATCACCTTGAAAAAAAGATTATTATCGTAATTAAAGAAAAAAAACACTTTAGAGTTGAAATAAAAGTCATCGATTTTGGTTCGGGCATTCAGCAAAATAAGCTTAAGGATATATTTGACAAGCCATTCCAAACAAACGATACAGCAAGTTCTGGTATAGGTCTCTTCATTACAAAAAAAATGATCGAAAAAGTTGGTGGTTCCATTGAACTTCAATCTGAAGAGGGAAAATATACAGAAGTCACTTTAAACCTTCCTTTCCACAAAAAGGAAAAGGCCCTAAAAGAAAAATTTAAAAATAACTTGAGCATATGAAAACATACAATAATTTCTCTGCTGATACTTTGGTATAACCTCATATTATATCATTTTTTAAAATAAGTTATTTATCTAGATAATAATTCACGCTAGATGATCAATTCAAAACGATGTAAACAGAATTTTTTATTGGCTTGCACCCAAAAAATTGTCAAAATTATTTCTCTTATCATGTTATAAAAAAGCTTACAGTAGTTAGAAATCTATTAATCTTAAGAGAGTTTTATGAAATTGAGCTCACTAGTTATTCTCTTAATAAGCCACCTTCTATTTCTTAATTGTGGGGGGTCATCTTCAGGTGGTAGCAGTAGCGGAACAGAGAATAACGATACTCCAGCTTCAATCAAGTTTGTAGCAGTAGGCCAGCAAGGAACTATTATAACCTCTACTGATGGCTCTAGTTGGGAAACGCAGACTTCGGGAACCTCTACAGAGCTTTTTGATGTAAAATATATAAACAGCAATTTCTATGCTGTCGGAAGAAGCGGTTTACTCCTCAAATCAACCGACGGTGAGTCTTGGGAAAGCATTTCGACTGGAACAAGTGCCAATCTTATTGGTATTTTTTATGGCAACGGCTTATTTGTTATCGTAGCAGGAAACGAAACAACGGGTGGTAGCTCGATTATCCTAACTTCATCAGATGGTAGCACTTGGAACAAAATCGCAACCTCAACACAAAGAGAGCTTTCAGATTCAACCTATTTT
>DKQD01000168.1:148588-152050 GCA_002474345.1 Bacteriovoracaceae bacterium UBA7317 | reverse complement strand
AAAGCCATAAGAGATAGTAGGTCCTGCTCCTCCTGCGAGCATAACTTCTTTGGCAATTGCATTTGCCTTTTCAATTTGAACAATACAAATAATATGGACAAGGTCATCGCTAAAAGAAGCACTTGCGCTTGAAGAACTCGGCCCCTCTACCTTTTTTGTTACTTCCTCAGATTGACTTAAAAACATGGCCTCTTCACAAGGAAAAGAAAAAACGGCCCCAGCGCCAGAGCGGTGTAACTCTCCTTTATCTCTTATAGAATTAAGGACATGGTCTATATTTTCATTTGGAACTAAGAGCTCCATTATTTCTTGTTCTGGATTTAAAGAAGGTAAAAATGCTTGATACCACTTGGGTCTCAACAATGCCCCTCTTGCCTTCATAACTGTGGCATCATGACAATAGGATAGAAACTCTTCATCAGCTATATCACGACCTTTGTTTTTTCTGACAATGGCCTTGACAAGTGAAAAATTATCTTTTTTCTTTAGAGTATACATGCCCTTAGGCCTCCCCTGTCTTTTTCTTTTTAACCAAAAGACCAACTGTTAACACCGAAATAATAGGCATAACAGAGGCCAATGATAAAACACCAAAACCATCAGTAACACCTGGGATATTAGAACCAACTCCAAGCCCCATCGCCAAAACGAGGGGAACTGTAATCGGACCAGTCGTAACGCCTGCGCTATCCCAACCAAAGTTAACAAAATCTTCAGACGATATAATTGTAAGAATAATTAAAACCAAATAAGGTGGTATTAAAAGGTATTCAAGAGGAATGTTATAGGCAATTTTTAAAATACCAAAAGCTATTCCCAATCCAACACCTGTTGCGACGGTATTCATTAATACAGATTTTTTAAAGGCCCCAACTGTTATTTTTTCAACAGTTGATCCAAGAGCGTTAAGTGCTGGTTCAGCAAGAGTTGCTCCAAAGCCAAGAAAAAAGGCAAAAATGGCGGCCAATACTTTTCCAGAATGACTTCCGAGTAAGGCAACCTTATAACCTTCTAGACCCCATGGAGTAATTGTCGTAAATGTTCCTGGTATATTACTTCCAAGCTGCCCTCCTAAAGGAGTCAAGCCTAATTCAATTCCTAAGACGAAAATCCACATTCCAACGACAGCAAAAGTAATCCCCATCAAAATTTCATCTGCTCTTGGGACTTTTTCTCTTAAAACAAGCCTTAAGACGAGGTATAAAAAGATACATAAAGGAACAATGGCCTGAACGGCAGTGATAACACCCATTTTAATTTTATCGAGCATGACGACTTTTGGGTCCCAATGCTTTAAAGACTTTAGATTAACGTTGTCTTGGTTTTGCTTTCCAAAAATAACGGTTGGGTTTTCGTGATAAATTTTTCCATCTTTTAAAACTCTTGCCCCACCTTTGTAACCAACAACAAACTCTGGTCCTGGATAAACTCCACTTTCTTTAAAAGAAGACCACTCTTTGTCAGTAAACTCGGCCCCAATATTAGATTCTAAACCTGTACCTTTTTTACTGCTATCAGCTCCAACATTTTTTTCTTTTTTCACTTTATTTTTATAGTTAGGTCTTCCGTAAAAATCATCTTGCTGAAGATGATAGATACCTAGAAGAAAAACTGCAATAATAGGAAATAAAGAGGCCAGGGTCACAACACCAAACCCACCTCCTTCAGAACTTCCACTTGAAACAATCCGACAAACGCCAATCCCTAAGGCCAAGACAAGGGGAACCGTAACAGGGCCTGTTGTCACAGCACCACAATCCCAAGCTAGTCCCATAATAGGAACAAGAAATTCATTAAAATGGGCCCAAACAGTGAGACCTGTTAAAACGAGAACTAAAGGAATAATTAAAACCTTAAGGGACCACCCGTAAAGGAATCTCATAACACCTAATAAAACAGCTATACCTACTCCTAGGCCAACGCAAGCTACGAGTTGATTAGAAAAATCATTGAGTAAGCTATAAAGAAGTGGCGCCTCATCAGGCTTTACCCCAGCGCCCGCAGCTTTTAAAACAAAAATAGCTGGCTCTGCCAGAGTTGCCCCAATTCCCAATAAAACTGAGAAAATCATAATGACTGGCAATTTGGACTTTCTTGGAAGGACGGCCCCTATAATTTCTCCAAAAGGCATAAGACCTAGCTCCAAACCTTCCATAAAAAAGGTTAAGCCAAAAATAACAAGCCCTACACCAGCACTAATGGTTAATGAATAAACAATGGGAAGGTTTAAAACTAAAACTTGAAAAAGTATGAGGTAAAAGATGATGAACCAAACTGACTTTACTTGCTCAATAACTTTTTTTAAAAAGTAAGGAGTAATAATATTAAGAGTTTTTTTAAACCCCAACTTAACCTTACCAGATCCATAATCCTGGACATTTGAATCCGCCATAACTGGCCCCTCTAAAAAAATTAAATTTTTCTAACTCACTCCCTTTGTTCGGCAAAAAAAAAGCAAAACTAAAAAAATTGTTACACTTTTTTAGTTTCGCTTTTATCTTAAAAAAAATTTTATTAAAATTTAGTCTTTTACAGGTAATCCACTAGGAACTGACTCAGGTATAAGGACCTCTCTTGGAAGAGGGTTTAAGTCAGTTAAGGCATAAAGAAATTCGATAAGGTATTCTTTTTCCTGATTGTTTAAATCAACTCTTGGAAGGTCGTGGCTTGTTAACATATTTTCTTTTACAAAAGTCATGTCAAAAACTGTGTGCCCTGGATCCTCGTCATCAAGGTAAAGAAAAGAATTAAAGTTAAAATTAAAGAGAGACTCTTCAGGATTTAAATGGTGGTCAATGACTTCTTCCAAGGTTTGAAAAATACCGTTATGACCCCAAGGTCCAGTTAAGACGACATTTCTTAAAGTTGGAGTTCTAAACTTATATCGGTCACTTATCTTTTTTGTCACAAGCTCTCTGCCAAAATCCTCTTTTCCACCGAGGCCCTTTTCTTTTCCAGGCCCAACAGGTGGAATGGCGAGATTATAAAACTTACCATCCGTTTGAAATTTACCCGTATGGCATTGTGAGCATTTTGCCTTCCCATAAAAAAGCTTCATACCCTTTTTAGCTTCAAAATTAAGGGCCGTCAGCTCCCCTTCTTTATAGCGGTCATAAGGAGAATCAACGGCCCTATAACCTTTATCTTCATAGTGAGCGAGGGCATTAGCAATATGCTGGATTCCCAAATCATTTTTAGATTTCACTGAGGGGTAGACCTCTTGAAAGAGGGACATATACCCATCAATATTTTTAACCCTATTAACAACGATATTCCACGCCTTAACCTTATCATCTTTTGCAGCGGCGTCAGCGATCTCATTGCTTCCCTTTTGACCGGCCATTTCAACTGCTGACAATAAAGGAAACAAGGCTTGAACGGAGAGGATGTCCTCAAGACCTTCTGGAAGACTATTTTTTGCAGGTGAAGCGATAAAACCGTTACTTCCAGCAACCTCTTCAA
>DKQD01000168.1:85032-148191 GCA_002474345.1 Bacteriovoracaceae bacterium UBA7317 | reverse complement strand
GCATTTCTTGGGGCCCTTTTACCTTCACTTAAAGTTCTGTGCTCTCCTAACCCACTTCCTCCTTCACCAATAGAAAGAGCAACAGCATCACCACTCGCTAGGTCTGGGTGATGGCAAGTAGCACAAGAAATATTTTTATTTCCACTTAAAACCTTATCAAAAAAGAGCGCCCTTCCTAATTCAAACTTAACATCTTTAAAGGCAGCGACTAAACTGGTGGCAAAAAATAAATTGGCCAAAGCGGCAAGTTTTAGAGTTAAAAGAAAAGATCTTTTCTTCATTAAGACGACCCCTTATTTGAAATAAATTAAGTGTATAGGTAGTCATAAATTTGTTTGAGCACTAAAACAAGTTTTTTTTGAAGGCATTGTGAAATTTTTTATGACTTTCTGAGAATTTTTGTTGAGCTATAAAAAGGTAGTCGGTTAAGAAAGAAATTTAATCAGCTTGCTTTGTCTGCGTTAGAAGAGCTAATCGAACTAGGAAAGTGAATTAAAAACCCTGTCCCCTTATCTCTATTGTCTTCTATTTTTATTTGCCCTTCCATCCTTTCAATATTTTCTTTTACAACATTCATTCCAACCCCACGCCCTGATGTTTCAGAAACATTTTCTTTGGTTGAAAACTCGGGATGAAAAATATACGCAGCGATTTCTCCTGGCATCATGTTTTCAATGGACTCACCAGTCGCTAGGCCCTTAAGCTCAATTTTTTTACGCACACGCTCTATATCAATTCCTGCTCCATCGTCTTCAATGTGGATATCGATCCCTTCCTTTCCTTCGCTAAGGCTGACCTGAATTTCACCAGATCTTTCAATTCCGTGGTCAACAGAATTAGTTAGAAGGTGGATAAAGGCCTCCTTTAAAAGAGAGATTTTTTCTTTTTCTAGATAAATATCTTCACCATAAACATTTAACCGGACTTCTTTTCCAAGACCGTTGGCGGTATTTAAAACAATGCCTTTTAGGCCTTGAATCATCTTTTTAATATTAATGGCCTTTAATTTTTCCAGAATAGAAACAATGACTGAGTAATTTTTATTTTCAAGATTACTTGAAACGTCTTTTACAGCATTATCAAGCCTTGATTGGCTGATTTCAAGGACTTCATCTTGGGCTTCATCACCTGTCCCGTCATTTATATTATAGACTTCTCCATACACTTCGGTCACTAGTTGAAGGGCCTCATTAATGGCTATTTTTAAAAGAGGCGTCTCTTCATCAGCAATCTCCCTAAAGTCTCGTTTCTCTGTTTTCCCTTCTTCTATAAAGAAGGCACTTTCATAGCGGTGGATAATAGTTGAAAGAAAGTTTAATCCGTAAAGCCTTGATAGCCCCTTTAAAGTGTGGGCAGCCCTTAGAAACTCTTCTTTTTCAACATAAGGGTCTTCCAAAACAGAAAGGAGTGGATAAGCTTCACTAAAAAAGGTCCGAAGGTTTGCTTTATCATTACTCACAATCATTTGAAGGCGCTCCACCTTCTCCATATTTTTGGCCTTTTCTTTTTCAACTTCGGCTTCTAGTTTTTCAATTTCAGTGACGTCTTCCACGATAAAAACAATCTTTTCTAAAAGTTCGTCTTTATTATAAATAGGTGACATACTTAGCTTTAAACTTCTTTTCTCACCGTCTTTTACAATAAAAACTTTTTTAGGAAAGTCGTCTTTCACTAAAAGCCACTGAACATAGTCTGCACCAAAAGTAATGGAAATTCCGAACTCGAAAAAACTCCTTCCAACATCAGTGGGGTCCGTGTCTCTAAAAAGCGTCTCCCAGATTGTTTTTCCTTGAATATCGTCACCAAAAATATTAGTTGCAAACTTTGAAACTGGAGGAACGATATGATGCTCTTTATCTATGGCAAAAACAGCTTGCCCCATATTATCAAGGAGAATTTCTGTTTTTTCTAAAGATGAGGCAAGCTCCTCGGTTCTTAGATCAACAATGTGGGTAAGGTTTTTGTTAAAATCACCAAGTTGCCTGGCATTCTCTTCAGCAGCTTCTTTTAATGTTTTAATCAGGTTTGAAAGACCTAGAGCAAAAAGAACCAATTGAATGATGACCCCTACCCATAAACCTTGAGTAAAAACAAAAATACTGGGAAGAAAACCTATCCCCTCAAAGAGTTTAAAAAAGGCACCAATTAAGAGGGAGGAAAAAGCAAAAGCGAGATACCTTGAGTTAGGTAATTTTTTTACATAAGCATAAATGCCCCAAAATACAATAATTCCAAGAGCAGGGGTAACAGTCGCAATCAAAAGGCGGATTGCATAATAATAAGGAATAAAAAGAGGGCCAATTACATTAAAAACGCCAAACCCTAAGGCAATATAAAAGGATTTGGCCATTTTTGGCGCTGCCTTTTCAAGTTCAATAAATCTATAAATGAAATGAGACAAACCAATCAGCATAATGCCGACAGAAACAATAATTCCCTCATTATTTAAAAAGGTGGAGTTTGGTGTTAGGTACTGCCCCCCAAAACCAGAGTGGCTAAGAATAAGCCCAATAAGTCCAACAATATAAATAGAATAAGGAAGGTATTGAACCATCCTTGTCGAAAAATAAATAACTATATGATAAATTGTCATGATAAGGAGGATACCTACAACAAGGGCGTTGGTAATAGATTCCTCCACAATATTTTGATGATAAGCTTTTGGTGTGTAAAGGACTAAAGGAAGCTGCATGGCCGCAGAATTTTTAACTCTTATGTAATAAGTTGAGTCCTTCCCAGGCTTAAGCGGAAAGCTAAAAAAGTGATGAGGCGTTTTTTTCTCAGAAAAGGTCTTTTGATCTCCGGCCTCTTCCTTAATCCATTGACCTTCAATATTTTTATATAAAGTAACGTAATCAGTTCCAGCAAAAGAAAAAACAAGAAAATAAGAAGGTAGTGGGACTTGTTTTTGAGAAAGCTTAAAGCGGAGCCAGAAAGCTGATTTTGTAAATCGCTTGTTAGGAAAATCTGTTTTGGCCCTTATAAACTTTTCTTTGTGGTTTCCTTTTAAGATGTCATCAAAGGATAACTCGCCTAATTTGTCTTCAAGGATATCAAGGTGCTTCCCAAGCTTAATCTTCTCACTATGGCCCTTAGTTAAATCCAAGGCCATTAAATTAAACGAGTGTCCACAAAAGAAAATGATTCCTAAAAAAAGGCTTAAGAAAGTTTTGTGCATGAAATAATGTTTCATACACTTTTTTTCGTCAAAAACCTATGAAATTTAAATATTCAACTTACTTTTTCAACCTATTCCCGCCATAAAAACTCGGATAGTGTTAAAGAGAAGTGGCCTTGATTGTTGCTACCCAAGTTTGTCCGCAGCTAAGCTTAAGAAAGTGAAAAGACTTTAAGGTCACTCTAGAATAAAGAGGCCAGGAAGAACTTCCTCCTAAAAGTTTAAGACCGACCAAAACGCTCATCTGATTAAGGGTTTTAACTTCAGTAATTTTAACTTTAAGGGCGTTTAAAAAGGTCGCCCTTTTTGGCTTTGACTCCATAAGGGCCACTTGATTGGATTCAATAAGAACCCTCACTTTTTGTCCTAACTCTTGATTAATTTGAGGACAAATAATGTTAACTCCACCAATATCGACCACTGTCAGGGCATCTTCTTTTAAGTGGTTTTTAACAACTCCTTCTAAAACAGAACCAACCTCACCTCCCCCCATTTTTTCAATAAGCGGTCCTTTAAAATCATTCATGGCCTCTAATAAACTTCCTAAGTATTTTATTGCTCCTTTTTCCATGTAAAAAACAAAGTCAGCAAGCCTTTTTAATTCTTCAAAGGAGTGCGTAACCATAAGGATTGGGCCATGAAAAACCTGTTTTAATTCACCTATTAACTTCATCACTTCAAGTTTACTCTCCCTATCTAAACCAGAAAGAGGCTCGTCCATAAATAAAACGTCGGGGGCCTGAAGGAGGGTTCTTGCGATAGCGACTTTTTGTTTTTCACCTCCAGAAAGAGTTTCAGTTTTCCTCTTTAATAGTTTTTCTAACTTGAACCAACGGATAATGAAATCATAAGAGAAGAGACTTTTTTCTTTTGAGCGCTTTAAACCAAAATTTAAATTTTCATGAACATTTAAGTGAGGGAAAAGCCCTCCTCCTTGAAAAACGTATCCAATGTTTCTTTTGTGGAGAGGTATTGAGTTTTTTTGAGGGTTGTTAAGGCCTTCTCCAATATTAAAGCGCCCTACAACATCTTTTTCTAGCCCACTTAAAGAGCGGAGGAATGTGGTTTTCCCACTTCCCGAATCGCCAAAGAGGACAGAAAGCCCTCTTTTTGGAAGTTGAAAGTTATTTGCTTTTAAAGTAAAACTCTCCTTTTTTAAAAAAAGAGAACCTTCAAAAATTTCACCTGGTGGAAGAGGACTCATGACTCTCCCCCTTTAAGTAACTCCCAATTTCTATTTAATTTATAAACAAGTGCTAGAAGGACAAAGCTTAAAATGAGCATGATAAAAGAAATTTCATGGGCCTTTCCATACTCCATGGTTTCAACATAATCATAAATGGAAAGGGAGGCAAGTTGAGTCACCCCTGGTATATTTCCCCCAATCATTAATATAACACCAAACTCTCCCACGGTATGAGCAAAGCTTAAAGTAGAGGCCATAAGAAATTGCCTTCTGCACAGAGGAAGGGTTATAGAGAAAAAACGGTCTATAGGGCCTGCCCCTAAAAGAGTCGCGGCTTCAAGAGGTTCCCGCAATTTCGAGTCTGAAAAAGCACTGATTAAAGGAGTCAGGGCAAAGGGAAGGGAATAAAAAAAAGAGCCAACCACAAGACCTGTAAAAGTAAACGTTAAAGGAGCGATCCCTAAAAAGTCAGTCATCATTCCAAGAGGGCCTTCAGGGCCCATCGCCATTAATAGATAAAAACCTAAAACGGTAGGCGGAAGAACTAAGGGAAGAGACACAAAGGCCTCTAAAAGGGCCCTTTTATTTCCCTTTCTCTTACTTATCCAAAAAGCAAAGGGAGTTCCTAAAAGAATTAAAAAAAAAGTGGTCACCAACGCCACTTTGAAAGTGAGGAGTAAAGTTGTCCATAGGCTAACCTCACTCATAATTGAGACACTTTCACTTCAGGAAGGCCATAGCCCATTCCACTAATAATAAACTTGGCCTTATTCGATTTTAAAAAGTTAAGAAATACTTTGACTTCTTTTCTCATCTTTCCTTTTAAAACAACACCAAACTGCTTAATGGGTTTGTATAGAGTTGGGTTCACCTCAGAAAAAGAACCAACCCTACTTCCCATCCTTCCATCTAAAACAAAGCTGCGGGAAACAATTCCAAGGTCCGCATGACCCATAGAAACATATTGAAAAGCCTTCCCAATATTTTCCCCTTGAACCAACTTTCCTTGTGATTGAAGCTCTTCGAAGAGTCCATAGTTTTTTAAAACTTCGGCCCCTGCTTTTCCAAAAGGAGCTGTTTTAGGGTTAGCAATCGCAAAAAAGCGTAGACCAGAAGAGTCCTTTTTGAGTTCATTTAAATCAAGAGAAAGGGCGCTTCCCTTTTTTCTGACGATCACCAATTGGCCGATGGCGTAATTAAAAAGGCCATTAGGATGGATTAGACCATCTGCTTCTAACAACCTGGGCCTTTTCTCGTCTGCTGAAAGGAAAACATCAATGGGGGAACCTCTTTTAATTTGAGCATAAAGAAGACCTGTGGGCCCAGAAACAAGAGAAAGCCTGATGGGATGTTTTTTCTCAAACTGTTTTTTTAAAATTTTCATGGTGGCCAAAAAGTTTGAGCTCACACCCAAATTTAGCCGCTCCCCGGAAAAGCTGGTGTTACAACAAAATAAAAGCGCAAGAAAAGGTAGAAAACGTCTTAGATGAAACATCGTGAATACCTGGCGTTGGACTTAAGAGGGAAATGGAAATTTGTAAATTTCTAGTAGGTAAAAGTCAAGGCGTTAAGAGAAAGAGCCTTGGGAAATGGCACGCTTTGAGAGAATGAAAAGAGAGGTTTTTTATTCTTCTTCTTTACCACGGAGGTAGGTGTAGCCATTAAGGCAGTCTTCAAAAAAATCGATAAGCTTTACGCTTTCTCTTGGGTTAATATTCTTAAGACCCACAAAAGAATCGATTTCTTTTTTCATATTATAGGCCATTTGACCTGCATTATACTGCATCGTATTTAACACTTTTTTGGCAGAGGCCCCTCGGATAACTTCTTCTACGTAAAAGCCATGGGGGTCATCGACATCAGAAAAGATATGAACTTCATTCAAGCGCCCAAATAAATTATGAGTGTCACCCATAACATCCTGGTAAGCACCCGTTAGAAAAAACCCAAGGTAATAAGGCTCATCTTCTTTTAAGGAGTGAAGCTGAAGAGTGTTTTTATATTTTCCAAGGTTGATAAACTTATCAATTTTTCCGTCACTGTCACAGGTTATATCAACGAGAATACAATGCTCTGTCGGAAGCTCTTTAAGTCGTGTAATAGGGACAACAGGAAAGAGCTGATCAATCGCCCAGCTATCTGGAAGGGATTGAAAAACAGAAAAATTGCAAAGGTATTGGAGAGCAAGATTATCAGCAAAGCTTTCAAAGTCTTCTGAAATGAAGTCGAGGTGCTTTATTTTTCCTCTTAAAACCCGGCAAATTTCCCAAAAGTGGTCTTCAATAATGGCCTTTTCACCCAGAGATAAAATACCAAGACGGAAGGCATTTTCAGCATCTGTCTTAACGGCCAGAGCATCGTTAAAAACTTCCTGGAAAGGAGTTTCATGGACACTGGTTAGAATTTCTTTAATATTTGTCACAAGGATATGGGGTTTTTCTAAATCGTCGTAGGAGCCTTCTCTAAAGTCAGTCGTCATAGGTCCAATTTTATCGACCACTTCAACGAGCACAAAACTATGGTGAGCGGTCATGGCCCTTCCACTTTCTGTTACGATATGAGGGTGCTTAACTCCAGCTAAATCACAAACCTGCTGAATTCCATACACAATATCAGAAGCATAAATTTCAGTTGAATAATTTCTTGAAGAGTCATGGGCAGACTGTGAACCATCATAATCAACGCCTAGACCACCGCCGACATCCATATATTCGATAGGAACACCTAGCTTAATAAGCTCACTATAAATTCTTGTCCCTTCACTGATAGCATCTTTTATGGTCTGGATATTAACAACCTGGGAGCCCACGTGAAAATGGATTAATTTCACGGTCCCTTTTAAACCGTTTTCTTCAAGGAGCTTCACTCCTTGCATAATCTCGCTAACACTTAAACCAAACTTGGCCTTTTCCCCACCAGACTCAGACCACTTTCCACTTCCCTTAACAGAAATCTTCGCTCTTAAACCAATAAGAGGTTCAACATTCATTTCTTTAGAAAGCTCAATAAGCTCAATAAGCTCTTGAAAGCGCTCAACAACAACGATCATTTTTCTTTGAAGCTTTCTACCTAGTAAGGCGAGCCTTAGATACTCTCTGTCTTTGTGACCATTTAAAATGGTTAGTGATTCTTTATTTGTATTTAAGGAGAGGACACTTAAAAGCTCTGCTTTAGAGCCAGCTTCAAGTCCAAAGTCGTAAGGGGCACCAGCATCGACAATTTCTTCAACGACTTCCCTCATTTGGTTAACTTTCACTGGAAAAACACCCATAAAGCGGCCTTTATAATCGGCTTCATCTATGACCGTTTTAAAAGTTTCATTTAAATGAATGACTTGAGAGCGGAGTATTTCTGGAAAACGAACGACACAAGGAAGCTGAACGCCTCTTTCTTTAATTTCATCAATTACTTTTTTAATATCAATTGTTGAACGACTCAAACTTCGGTCAGGTCTTACAGAGAGGTGTCCTTCATCTCCAATAGAAAAATAACCTTCACCCCATCTGTTAATGAAGTATATGTCGTCAATTCTTTCAGAAACTGTTTTATCTTCCATAGCTGAAACCTTTACCAACTTCTTCAATCTAACTTACTGTGAGTTAGGAGAAGGCCTATTTCCCTTACAACCTTGGCCGCAAAGACGGAACTGTTACCAGAAGAATCAAGGTCAGGAGCAAGCTCAACAACGTCGGCCCCCACGATATTCTTTCCTCGAAGGATTTTCATCAGCTTGATAAAAGAGTGAAAGTCTTCTCCACCAGGTTCAGGTGTTCCAGTGCCAGGAAAATAGGAAGGGTCAAAATAATCTAAGTCTAAAGTTAAGTAAAGAGGTCTTTCATTAGGAATAGATCTTATATAGCTGAAAAAATCATCTTTAGATGTCTGCAAAGTTCCCTTCTCTCTCATCCATTTATATTCACTTTTTGTTCCAGAGCGGATGCCATACTGGACAAGGTCATGGTCATTTCCGAAGTGATCAAGGGCCCTTCTAATAATTGAAGCGTGCGAGTAATGAAAACCTTCATAGCCATCTCTTAGGTCGGCATGAGCATCCAAGTGAATGAGAAGAAGGTCTGAATAATCCTCAAGGTATTTTTTTATGGGTGCATAGGAAATGGAATGCTCACCACCAATGGTGAGGAGCTTCACTTTATCCTTTTTAAAGTCTGTTTTATCCCAAAGTTTGGAGAGCTCTTGATTCCCCTTTTTCCACTTTACTTCAGGATCCGTAGAGTCCCCTAGGACTAAGTTACCGAGATCATAAAGGTTATCAGTATCATCAAGGTCAAGGTTTAAATAAGGCGAAAAAGTTTCAATTCCGTAAGAAGCTTCCCTGATTGCAGAGGGCCCTAACCTTGCTCCCTTTCTAAAACAAGCCGTTCCATCGAAGCCAAACCCGACTAAATGAGTTCCCCTCTTTTTAAGAGTTTTTGTTGGTTTAAAACTCATAAACAAAGTTTGTTGATCCAAAACGTTCCCCCATAAAAATGAATGAAATGAACTTCTTTTAACTTAAAAATGATTCTTCGTTCTAATGTGTTTTCTCTCTTAGTGCAAGGCGAGTGAGAAGACCTGATTTTTTTTACATCCCCGAGCACTGCATCGCATTATTTATCTTCAACCTCCGTTTAAAATTTTGTCTTCTAATTGGTTTTTAAAGAAAATTGTTAAACATTTCGTAGGCAACCTTTACGTATAGATCCAAGGCACCGTTTGATCTTATATAATAGTCAGGTAGAAGTTTTTGGTTGAAGCAACTACTTTTTCTTTTTGAAACCTCTAAGAACCATTAAAAAAAGGAATTATTATGAAAATAATGAAACTTATGAGCTTGTCTGTATTTTGCTTAATCTTTTTTTCAGCAAACCTAATGAGTAAAACTGTTGAAGTAAAAATGCTTAACAAGGATAGCAATGGACAACCTCACGTTTTTGAGCCTGCCGTTGTTTTTATTGAAAAAGGGGACTCTGTTAAGTTTATTTCAGTGGATAAAGGTCATAATGTGGCCTCAATGGACAAAAAAGGCTCTGCCCCTGCCGGTGTAAAGAAGTGGAAAAGCAAAATAAGCAAAGACCACATACAAAAGTTTGATATTGAAGGTATTCATGGAATAAAGTGTAAACCTCATATGGTTATGGGGATGGTAGGGGCTGTCGTCGTTGGAAATACACATAATATTGAAGCCTTTTCAAAAGTAAAACTCATTGGAAAAGCTAAAAAAAGGTTTCCTAAAATTTTGGCCACAATAAAAAGCAATGCTCCAAAAGGAAAGGCCAGAAAAACAGCGAGCGTCGAAACTTCAGCTGCAGCCGGTGATGCTCCTTCAGTTGAAGCAAGTCTTGCCCAACTCAAAAATGATGTTGATGGCCTTAAAGCTGCGGTTAAGGACATACAAAGTAAACTTGAAAAATTGGAAGCGAAGTAAATTTAGTTAGTTAAACTAGATCTATAAGGCCTCGTCATTAAACCGGGCGAGGCTTTCTCTACCTCTTCTTTGGTTGGTAAATAAGGCAAGCAATCAGTACACACGATTTCAACTAAACCAAATAATCGACTTATCGTATGAAGTTTTGTTTTGGTTCCACAAATCATACACGATCTACTATGCATGTTTGACTCTTCAGGGGAAAAGCTCTTGGACTTAAGCTTTTCTAACTTTTGAACGTAATTGCGCAACAATCCCTCTGGATTCACAAAAGCCTCCTTCCTCGAAGCTACCCCTTTTTAATGGGGACAAAAGCCATGTAAATGATGTTTTATCATTTATGGAAGAAGGTTTTTTGTCAACAGAGCATATTTTACTTAACTTCCCAAGTTTCTCCAGACATGATGAGATCGCTCATTTTCCCTGCACCTTTCTTTTCTTTAACTTTATCCATTTGATCAACAACAGCGTCTTCAAAAACCGGCAATTCAACCTTTTTAAAGACACCCATAGGTACTGGTAAACCTAATCCTCTAAATTGAGTATAGATAAGGGGAAGAGTAGGATCTTTTTCATTGTGAACGAGAAGGTCGTCTTCAGTAACTCCATTTTCACCAATTGTAACAACTTCTGGTGTGAAGCCATTAAGACGGATTCCCTTGTTCTTTGCCTTGCTAAAGATAAGGGGCTTTCCGTGTTCTAAAAAGACGGTGGTCTCATCTCTCGTTTTCCTATTTGTATATTCATCGTGAACTTTATCATTGAAAATGACACAGTTCTGGAAGATTTCAATCATAGAAACCCCAGGATGCTCGGAAGCTTGTTTACAAATTTCCATCATGTGCTTAGGGTCTGTATCAAGAGTTCTTCCAAAGAAAGTTGCTCCGGCACCTATAGAAAGATTCGCAGGGTTGAACGCCTCATCAATGCTCCCAAAGGGAGTAGACTTGGTGACAGTACCAACACTTGATGTTGGTGAGTATTGGCCTTTCGTCAGACCGTATATCTCGTTGTTAAAAAGGACGATATTTAAATTTACATTACGCCTTAAAGCATGAATGAGATGGTTACCTCCAATAGAAAGTCCATCACCATCTCCTGTAATAACCCACACCTCTAAGTTTGGATTCGTTAACTTAAGACCTGTAGCGACGGCCGGAGCACGACCGTGAATCGTGTGGAGCCCGTATGTATTCATATAGTAGGGAAACCGAGAAGAGCAGCCTATCCCAGAGATGAAAACAATGTCCTCTTTTTTCTTCCCTAGCTTAGTCATTGCCATCTGAATAGACGACAAAATGGCATAGTCACCACATCCTGGACACCAGCGGACTTCCTGATCACTAATAAAGTCCTTCTTTTTATATACCGGTTTTTCACTCATTCTTTTTATCCTCCAAAAATGTCTTTTTTTCTTTTTTAAAATAAAACCCAATTAAATCCGCACTTAAACTGTCTTTAAGAGAAGTCAGCAGGGTTTTGTATTCCTTTACCATCCATTAAACCTTCCATTGATTCCACAAGCTCAGAAATTTTAAAAGGAAGTCCCATGACTTTATTATACCCGATGGCATCACACTTAAATTTTGCATTGAGTATATCCACCATTTGCCCCATGTTTAGCTCTGGAACTAAAATCTGTTTAAATTTTTTGAGAAGATCTCCAACATTTTTTGGCAGAGGATTAATATACTTTAGATGCATAAGGGAAATTTTTCGACCCTTTTTTTGGAGTTGCCTAACGGCCATATGGGTCGCCCCATAAGTCCCTCCCCAAGACACAACGAGAAGGTCACCTGAGTCTTCTCCCTCAATCTCCTGAAGTGGTATATTGTCAGCTACAAGCGCCACTTTCTTGGCCCTTATTTTAGACATATGAAGGTGGTTTTCGGGGTCATAACAAACATTTCCTGTAATATCCTCTTTCTCCAACCCACCCAAGCGGTGTTCGTGCCCTGGTGTACCTGGTATTGCCCAAGGTCTTACAAGCTTTTCATCCCTCTTATAAGGAAGGTAACTTCCATCTTCTTCCAAAGAAGATGTCGTCACTTTTGAGTTAATCTTGCTGTAATCTTTTTCAAGATCTGGAAGTTTCCATGGCTCGGCGCCATTGGCAATATAACCATCAGTTAAAAGCATAACAGGCGTCATATGTTCAAGCGTTAACCTTGCTGCCTCATAGGCCATGTGAAAACAATCACTCGGCCTTGAAGCCGCGACTATTATAAGAGGGCAATCTCCATTACGTCCGTGAAAAGCCTGATTTAAATCTGATTGTTCAGTTTTTGTGGGTAGGCCAGTCGATGGTCCCCCACGCTGGATATTAACGATGACAAGGGGAATTTCATAAATCATGGCAAGACCTAAAGCCTCACCCTTTAGGGCTATCCCTGGACCAGAACTAGTTGTCAAGCTGAGGGCACCGGCAAAAGAAGCACCAATAGAAGAAGAAATAGCAGCAATTTCATCTTCGGCTTGAAAAGTTTTTATTCCAAAGTTTTTATGCCTCGATAGCTCGTGGAGAATATCTGAAGCAGGCGTTATAGGATAACTTCCAAGAAATAATTTTAAGTCAGCAGCTTCCGCTGCTTGCATTAATCCCCAGGCTGTCGCTGTGTTTCCATTGATGTGGCGGTAAGTTCCAGGAGAAATTTTAGCTGCTGGTATTTCGTAATTTGAAACGATAGTTTCAATTGTCTCAGCATAGTTTCGACCTGCTTTAAGAGCTTTTACGTTAGCATCAACAAGGTCAGGCCTCTTTTTAAACTTTTCTTGAACCCATTTAATGGTTGGCTCTAAGTCTCTTCCAAACATAAAATAAGTAATACCCAAGGCATAAAAGTTTTTACAACGACCTTTGGATTTATTATCAATTTCGGAATCTTTAAGGGCCTCTAACGTTTGTGAAGTAATATTTGCTTCAATAACCTTATAAGTTTCCATGTCATGAGTTTTTAGAGGGTTGCTGTCGTAACCACACTTCTTAAAATTAGAATCTGTAAAAGCATCGATGTTCGCAATCACAGTCCCACCCTTCTTTAAAGAACCAATATTGGCCTTTAAAGCAGCGGGGTTCATTGCAATAAGAACATCTGGTTCATCACCAGGAGTATTTACTTCCGAGGAACCAATATTAACCTGGAACCCAGAGACTCCGGCGACAGTTCCTTGAGGGGCCCTAATTTCAGCAGGAAAATCTGGGAAAGTTGAAAGGTCATTTCCCATAAGCGCTGAAGTATTAGAAAACTGAGTTCCCGTCAGCTGCATCCCATCACCAGAGTCGCCCGAAAAACGTATTACCACACTCTCTAATTTTTCCATTCATCACCCTTTATTCTTTATTTTTTATTTGGTCCGCATCTTATCTTCTTTTTCATCAATGAAAAAGAGGGTGGACAAAAAAAGTCACAAAAAAAGGATAAGGAATTCCTTACGCACCTTCTCGAGTGCTATCACCTCTAAAAGGTTCGGAGGTAATATTCGTAATTTCTTCTGGAAAATAATCAAGGATAAAGTCCACAACATCTCTAATTGAAACAATTCCTATTGGCTTTTCATCGTCATCAACAATGGGAACATGCCTAAACCTCCCGACATGCATATTGTTCATAACGTAGGCAACCTTATCGTCTTCTTTAAGGGTCACCGGGTCTGCTGTCATTATTTGAGTGATGGCCGTTCCTTTTAGATCCGTTATAAGACCAGTCACTTTCATTAAAATATCCCGCTCAGTTACAATCCCTTTAAGCACGCCATCATCATCTGTAATCAAAACAGAACCGATTTTATTTTTTTGCATTATTTCAACCGCTTCCCCTATTGTCGTTTTAAGGCCTAATGACCTAACACCTTTTAAGGGCACGACATCTTTAATAAGTGTTGAAAAGGTTTCAGCGTTCAGTATCTTGGGCTCCTGATCCCTTTCTGCCATAATCTCCATTTCCTCATCAAGATTTTCATCCATATCAAGCACTCCTGGGAAAGACTTATAATAAAGACAAAAGCAACCTCATTTTAACCCTAAATTTATACGTAACATTATTTTTTTTTGACGAGGGCCTAAAAACAACTTTATTTATTGCACATTGTTTAAATTAAAAAATAAATAACATTGATAAGCAGTAAAAAAGGTCACGCTATAAAAGGGCCAAAGCTTATTTCTTTATTTTAAATGAATAGAGAACGGGGATAAAAATGAGAATTAATGTCGTCGCAAAAACTAATCCACCAGCAACGGCTAAAACAATCGGAACCAAGAAGGGTTCATAACCTCCTATCCCAAAAATTGTTGGGGCCATTCCTAGAACAGTTGTGACGGTTGTCAACATAACGGCCCTGAAACGGTCTTTCGCTCCTTTTAATAGAAGCTCCATAGTTAACTCTCGGCCCATTGAAACCTGATTAAGGTGGCTCACCATAATGAGACCATCATTAACAATGATACCAACAAGTCCAAGGGAGCCAATCATTCCTAGAAAGCTCAAAGGTAAATTAAAAACGTAAAAAGAAATAACAACGCCAGCAAGACCGAAAGGTATTGTTGCCAAAATAATAAAGGGTTGAATAAGGGAATTAAAGAGGATGACAAGCACAAAGTAGATTCCAAGAATGCAAAACGGAAAAGCGATAATAAAGTCTTGAATACTCTCCTCTGTCGCCTTCTCCTCTCCACCAAAAACAACTTGAAGGCCTGGGGTCCCTTCAATTTGACCTTTGAATTTTTCTTGAATTAATTGTTTAACTTTTTTAGAGGTTGTAACCTTTTCGTTAAGGTCTGAAGAAATTGTCACAGAGGGTTTTCCATTATAGTGACGAATTATCGTTTGACCTCTTACTTCTTGAAGTTTTACCAGCGGTAAAAGATCTAAAAGCCTTCCTCTTTGGTTCATCACTTGAACCTTTTTTAAGATTTCTCTTTCATCTTCAAAGCCCTTTTTTGAAATCTGCAATCTGAAATCTATCTCCTCTCCCTCTTGGACAATCTTGGTAGGAACACTCCCTTGAAACGCAACTCTTAAGGTGTGAGCCACAGTCTCAACGGTCACTCCAAGGCGACCCATCTTGTAATAATTCGGAATAATTCTAAGCTCGTTTTGACCCTCTTTCATATCACTTTCAAGATCGACAACACCTTTGACACTAGAAAGGAAGTCAAAAATATCTTTCGAAACTTTATTTCTTAACTCCGTATTCTTGGTTACCACGCTTAGTGTGACGGGTCTTCCAACAGGAGGGCCATCTTTATACTTTTTGGTCCATAGCTTTGTGAATCCTTGTTTTTTGGTTAGGTCCAAAAGGCCCTTCTCAATCTCCCGCATAATTGTTTCACTCGTCTTTCCCCTTTGAATCGCTGGCTTTAGAATAAGGGTAATCAAAGCATGGTTTTCTTTTTGACCTCCGGTCGCCCCATAAGGATCTGTGTCATGGTGACCAATCGTGGTAATATAACCAGATGAGTCTTTACCGGCCACTTTAGAAACAAAGGCTTCGACGGCCTCCATTTTCTTAGACGTGGTCTGAAGAGGAGTCCCTTCCGGCATTTCAGCAAGGACAAAAAGTGAGTCCACATCATTATAGGGGAAAAGAACATAAGTCATTTTGGTTTTAAACAAAACCCCACTAAAACCTAAAAAGCCAACAAAAAGAAGAATCGTAAGAAAGCGCCTCTTTAAAAAGCCCTTTAAAAGCCTCTCATAAAGGTTTTTTATGCGAGTCCACCAAGCGGCTTCTTCATCTTTACCAGTGGACTTTCCCATGGCCACATGAGCAGGCAACAAACAGGTACATTCAAAAAGAGAAAAGATGAGCGCCGCCACAACAACGACTGGAATAGTGTAAATAAAGCGTCCTAGAATTCCAGACAAGAAAAACATGGGAAGAAAAGCGAGGATTGTCGTTATAATAGTTGTCGTAACGGGCCAAAACATTTCTCTTACGCCATCAATCGCGGCGTTTACCTGCTCTTTCCCCATTTCTCGGTGCCTCGTTATATTTTCAGCAACAACAATAGCGTCATCCACAAGAAGGCCTAGAACAAGGATCATTGTAATCAAAGAGATAATATTAATGCTTACACCCAAAGTTGGAAAAAAGATGACGGCACCGAGAAGAGAGAGAGGAATCCCAAAAGCTGTCCAAAAGGCCACCTTTTTGGAAAGAAACACGACCAATGAAATAATAACAAAAAGCCCCCCGATAAGAGCATTATTTTGGACAATTTTTAAAAGGGAATTCGTATAATAAGACATATTGTTGACGATTTGGGCCTTTACACCTTTGGGAAAGCCTTTTTTAAGCTCCTCAATAGTCATTTCTATATCATCACTCAGGTCAATAATATCCGCTTTCGCTTGGGCCCTTACAACCAAATTAATCGATGGCGAGCCGTTTGTTTTGGTTAAAACTTTTGCCTTTTGATAACCTTCAGTTACCTCCGCAACATCCTTTAAGTAAACTTGCCTGCCGGAGTAGTTAGAACGAATGATAAGGTTTTTAACGTCCTCGATATCCTTAAACTCTGAGTAAGTGATCACCTTCTTTAAATACCCTGGCGAAGAAAAATTTCCACCAGAAACCCTCAAATTTCTTTCTTTTAAGGCCTTGGCAATTTCCACAAGAGAAACTTTTTTCCGCCGCAACTTTTTAGGGTCGGCCTTTATCTTAATTTCCCTTTTTCTGTAACCATTTTTTGTTATTCTTGCTACACCACTAAGATCTTTGATTCTATCCTCAAGGGCCTCTGCTATTAGCCTTCTCTCGCGTTCATCCTTTCCCCCAGTAATGGCAATCTCCATAAGTGGGAGGTTTCCAGATTTGAACTCTTCAATACTCGGTTTATAACTTACTTCTGAAGGGAGGTCACTGACCCTGTCAACGGCGTTCCTAATATCGGTTTTAATCGCTTGAGGGTCAGATGCGTTTAAATCAAGCCAGATATAGACAAGTGAGAGGTTTTCCAATGAAAGAGAGCGGATCCGATCTATTCCATCCACTTCTTCCAACTTCTTCTCTATTTTATTTGTAACATTAACTTCCACATCCTCAGAGGAAGCGCCAGGATACTCCGTTGTCACCATCATGAGCTCAAAATTGACATCGGGGTAAGTCGCCCTGTTAACACTTGTCAGAACAAGAATGCCCAGAAGGAGGATCACCAAGGTCAAAAGGTTAACAACAAGTGGTCTTTTTAAAAGAAATTTACTTAAAAACATGAGCTATACTTACCTTTAGTAGACTTTCATTCAAAATGAATCTTTTAATTTCAAAGATTTGTCAAGGTATAGACCCCCCCTCTCGTTGACAAGGTGTGTGTTCCAATATTAGAAGTGGAACCAACAGCAACCTTTTTAAACAAGGCTTCCGAAGGAGCAAAAACCATGAACTGTTTAACAAAACACATCAAAAGGTCTTCTCAGGCATTCCTCTTTGTTATTGCCTTAAGTCTTATTTTTATGGGGCCGGCGACCCAAAAAGCATATAGCGAAATGTCAGAAAAAGGTTTTTCGGATTGGAAACCTCTTTTTGAAAAGAATGGAATTAAAGTTTTCAAAGGAAAGCTCAAGGGTGAAGCGGTTATTCCCTTTAAAGCGATTGGAACATTGAATGGATCTCTCGAAGAGGTTGTAAGCGTCCTTTTAAATTTCCAGCAAAAACCGATATGGTCTCCCAAACTAAAATCAGTCAAAATTCATAAAGAGACGAACTCTTTTGTGAAAACCTTTAGCGAATATTACGAAACACCTTGGCCTTCTTCCGATAGAGAGTTTCTTCTTGAAGGAAAAATGGATATTCCAGACCAGAATTTAGTTAAACTTTTCGCAAGCTCATCTACAAAAACTTCATTTTCTAATAAAGACCATGTTTTGGCACAAGTCAACAATTTAGACCTAACCTTAAAACGCCTTACCGAAACAAAAACCGCTGTAGAGTTTGTTTTTATGGGTGATTTAAAAGGCTGGATCCCAGCATGGATAACCAACCTTATTCAAAGACGATGGCCCTACAAATTTTTAAAAGGGCTTGAAAAACATATCAATACAAAGAAGCTCAAAAATCAGCCTTTTCCACTTCCGCAAGATGTTAAGAAAAGGCTTACACACAACTTAAAAGTCACCTTAAACCAAGAGAAAATTTAGTAAAGACTCAGTTAAAAATTAAAAGATTTAGTTAACGATTAAAGGACTTAACTGTTAGAAAATATAAAAGGAACATTTCTATGAAAAATATCATTGCCCCCACAATAACACTCATCACTTTTTTAATTATGACAAATGTTTACGCCTCAAAGTCAGATTGCCCAGTAGAACTTAGCAAACACAACCTTTGTGCCAATATATCTTGGAAATTAGGGCCTCAATATGGAATCTATTCAAAAGCAGTTGTTACCTATTGGAAAAAAGGATTAAAAGCTGAAGGTCTTGTTGACCCAAACCCTTCCTTAGAAGTTTATCCATGGATGATTATGCCAAAAATGGAGCACGGTGGAAGCAAAGTTAAAATCAAAAAATTGGCCAAAGGAACTTATGAGATAGACCAAATTTTACTTTTAAAAATGCAGGGTTTTTGGGAGCTTCGCTTTAAAGAGCCAGGCGCGAACCCTAAAAATGGGGCTTTGGCCAAAAATAAAATTCATTTTACCAAAAATAAGTAATTCCTTTAGTTTTACCTCAAAAAAGAAGGTTATAATGGTCTCTGTATGGAGCTAAAACAAAAAAAGGCCAAGCCTCTTATAGGTGTTAGCGGTTGCCTCCTTGGGGAAGAAATACGCTACAATGGTCAACATAAAAAACATCCACACATACTTCATGATATGGCAAAAGATTTTAACTACATTTCTTTTTGCCCTGAAGTTTCTATGGGCCTTGGGATTCCAAGGGCCGCTGTCCACCTAGCGGAAGTCGATGGTAAGCCTCACCTCGTCAATGCTAAAGATAGCTCGATTGATCATACAGAACTTGCTCAAAAAACTTTTGAAAAAATAACTCCGGAATTAAAAGAAACAATGGGCCTAGTTTTTACCAAGGGCTCTCCAAGTTGTGGAAAAGATCCTGTTAGGCTTTACCACGCAGAAAAAAAGGTGCCTCTTGGGAAATCAAAAGGTCTTTTCGCCCAACATATTGAACAGGTCTATCCTCTTATTCCAAAAATTGATAGTGGGAGGCTTTACGACAAGGATCTAAGAGAAAATTTTTGTTCTCAAGTTCATTGCTTTCATGAATTCCAAACCATGGAAAAAAGACCACGCTCCCTCGTTAAATTTCATGAAGAACACAAGTTTTATATCCTTCAATACGGAGATAAGTTCCTTAAGAAACTAGGACGTATATGCTCGGGCATTGATAATAAAAATATAAAAGGAAAGTGGTCTCTTTACGAAGAGGTTCTTTTTATGGAGACTTTTAAAGAAAGCATTACGGTCAAGAAAAGAACAAATGTTATTGAACATATGGCAGGCTTTTTTAAAAAAGAACTCTCAAAGAGTGATAAAAACTACCTTCACGAAAGTATCATGGCCTACCACGACCGAAAATTGAGTTTTGAAACACTTCTTGTTCTCATTTATTACTTAACCGAGAGTAAAGATCAAGCCTACTTAAAAAACCAAAAGATTTTTAAATATTATTCTAAGCTCTAAACTTCCCTATTTTTCGCATTTACTTTGTCCCTTATTTAAAATTTCTCCTTATTTTTCCGATACTTAATAATCTTTTAAACGTTTTAATTTAAAAAAAATAAATGAGAAAATTTACACTTTTGTTCATATTTCTATTTATTTCACTATTACAACTTTCTTACACAAAAGAAGGCATAAAAACCTTTGATTTAAAAGAATGGAACCCTAACGGAAAAGAGGTTTTTTCATTAAAAGGAAATTGGTCCTTCGTCTGGGACAAACTAGTCGGACCGGAAGAGTTTTTAAAAGATGGTCTTCCTTATAGTGACAAAAAAAATAGGCTCATGCCAGGACGTTGGGTAAATTACGAAGGCCTAAGTTTAAAAAATAGATTTGGAAAAGCAACTTTCGTTGCGACTTTAACAAATGTTCCTCCCAATAAAGTTCTTTTTTTTAATGTGGTTCAGGTTTATAGCGCATTTAAAATTTTTTTCATACAAAAAGGTAAATTGGTTGGTATTTGGGAAAATGGAAAAATAGGACATTCAAAAAAAGAAGAAATTCCAGGAAAGTACAATGCCTTAAAATCTTTGGCATTTGGCGAAGGTGATATAACTCTCATTATGCATCTTACAAACAACCACCTCCATACAGGAATGATAGGGAAAGTTTTTAATCTCGGTACCGAAAATAATATTTATATTGAAGACCAAAAGAGAAAAATTATTTCTACCATCGTCTTTTCAATCCTCTTAATTATGGGGGTATACCACCTCCTTTTTTGGTTTATAAGAAAAAAAGATCAAAGCCTTCTTTGGTTTGGTATCTTCTGTACTGCCGCGGCCATAAGAACAGGTTCCGTTGAATCTTTATTTGAATATTTCAGTGACACAAGTTCACTGAAGTTTGTTCTCAATCATAGAGTAGGTTACATTTCACTTTACCTATATCTCCCAGCTTTTGCGAGTTACCTTAGAGGACTTATCAGAGACTATGTACCTAAAACTTTTGAGATATTTGTTTGGTCTTTTAATATTATTTACCTTTTTACAGCACTTCTTCCCTCCCAGTTTGTAGGAAACCTCCTTTTAGGAAGAGCTTGGCAACTCTTAACAATTTCTATGGCCTTTTTATTTGTCGTTTTTCTTATAAGGGCCACCTACAAGAAGGCCCCCTATGGTAAACTTCTTCTCTTTCCTCTCATTGTGGCCGTTGGAACGGGAACCTATGACGTCGTGGCCATTTTATTTGAGTTTGGACTGAAAGATATATCAACTTGGGGATTTGTCTTTTTTGTCATCACTCAAAGTTATCTTCTTTCTATGAAATTTTCTAATGCCTTTGATATGGCGGAGTCAATGAAAGAAAACCTTGAAGAAACAGTCAAAGAGAGAACAACCGATCTAGAACTGCAGGCAATCGAGTTAGAAGACCTTATGGAAAAGATTTTTTATCAAAAAAAGGCCAGAGATGACCTCCTTTCTCATATTGGTGATGCTTACATGGTATTTAACAAGGAAGGAATTATTCAAGAGGGTTCAAATCAAAAATCGGAAACCATGTTTGAATGCGACTTATTTGAATCAGAAGCACGAAAGATTAAAATATGGGACATTCTTAGACTAAAAGATGAATCAATTGAAACTTTTAAGAAGTGGATTAATAACGTATACAAGGGCTCTATTAGTTTTAAAGACCTACTCCCCTTTGCACCAAAGCACTTTGAAGATAATAATTTTATCGAACTACAATTTAGGCCTATTTACAAAAATGAAAAAAATAAAGTAGTCGAAAAAGTCATTTGTATTGGAAGCGATAAGACAAAAGAAAAAATGATCGAAGAGAAAATGGAAAAAGATCGTTTAAAATTTGAATTTGTTACCAATTGCCTTAGAAGCCCAGTTGAATTTATTGACCTTATTGACGAAGTATTTGATCTTTTTAGAAACTGGTTTAACTTGAAAAAACAAGATAAGGAAACACTTTTTAGAACCTTTCACAATTTGAAAGCGAAACTGTCTCAATTTTCTATAAAGTCTTCAGCAATAATTATTCACGATATTGAAACCCATATAATGGAGGAAAAAAGGAATTTGGTAGAAAAAAGATTTCAGGACCTTCAAGAAGAAATGAAATTATTTTTGAAGGAAAACCGAATGATCGTGGAAGCAGCCAATAAGTATATCGTGGCCGAAGGTCATGCTATAAGGATCAATGAATTAATTGACCAGGCAAAAAAGTTTAAATCAATTGAAGAACTTTTGGAATACATTAATAGAAATTATGTTTTAAGAGATATCAAAGACAAATTTAAAATTTTTGGTCCTGTTGTTAAGGAAATATCGGAAAAATTAGGGAAAAGCGCCTCCTTTGAAATATCAGGGGAAAAACTCTTACTCGACTTAAGCCAATATGAATCCTTTTTGAATTCTTCCATTCACATAGTAAGAAATATGCTTGACCATGGTCTAGAAACAGAAGAAGAAAGAGTGGAAGCTGGAAAAGAAAAGGTTGGTAAAATAACAATATCTATCCAAAAGAAGGAAGAGTCGGTGAGAATTTCCTTTCAGGATGATGGACGGGGAATCAACCTTTCTAAACTAAGGTTTATTATTATTGAAAATGGACTTGGAAAGGAAAAAGAAGTTAACAACATGAAGCCAAAAGAGCTTTTTCAATTTCTTTTCAACCCTCTTTTTTCAACCAAAGAAGATGTAAGTGAACTTTCTGGAAGAGGTGTCGGACTTGATATCATTAAAAAAGAAGTTGATAACCTTAAAGGAACTATCGAAGTTCTAAGTACAGAAGGAAAGGGCACCCAATTTATTATTGAACTTCCTTTGTTAAAATAGATTATTAACCTTTATAGTACGAGTTGCATAAATGAAAAAATTCCATAAATTATTTTTTTTACTTTTTTTCTATATACTCGTTCTCATTAACCCTTTTATTACAAAAGAGTCTTTGGCCAAAAACGAAAAATTAACAATCTGGATGGGTTCAATGAATATTGAAAACCAAAACTTTTCTCGAGAGGTTATTGGTCAAATGTTCAGGCCGGCCATAAAAACAGAATTAAGAAAAAGAGGTGAAACTATGGACCTCGGGGAAACTCCATGGCGATATATAGACCTCCTTCCAGATATTATTGTTTTTGCTTGTCAGGAATGTAAACCAAATAAATTTTTGGAGTTTCCAGCTGATACTCTAAAAAAAAGGAAGTTTTTGGGAAAATATTATAGAAAGGTAACCTCACAAAAAACTTTTGGGATAACCAAAATAAAAGGCGGATTAAGCAGCATTTATGTAGGGGTTTTGGCAAAAAAAAGCATCTTTAAAAAAATCAAAAGGCTTAAATACGTAACATCCAGGCGGAAATTAAAATTAAAAGGAGCCGTTTTAGTAAAAGTTTCAATCAATAATAGACCCTATGCATTTGGTTCAGTTCATTTAGACGCTTCTTCAGAAAAGAAACGCGAAGCTGATATAAGAGAAATTTATAACGTACTTAAAGAAGCAGGTTTTCCCAAGACCGTTCTCCTCATGGGTGATTTTAACTATAGGCTTATTAAAGATGAATTAGATCCTTTAAAAAACACTGCGGAACACCTTATCGAAGTGCTTTCAAAAGGAAACTCTTCGCTTAGTTTACTAAAAAAAAGAGACTCCCTTGCAATCTTGCTCAATAAAAATACTAACAAAAGCTTTTCAAGATGGGGTTTTGAAATACCCGAATACACTGTTCCTACCCTTCCCACATACAAAAAGGTTTACAAGAGCAAGACTGATAAGGCTATATGTAAGTCTTTAGATCGATTTCCAAAAAATAAGGATTTAATAAGGGGCTGCTACTTTAAAAAGGGTAACCCGAAAGAAAAAAGTTGCTTAAAAGGAAAATGTATAGACTTTGGATGGCTTGACCGGTTGGCCACTTTTGGTGTTGCTTCTCCTTCCTTAATTGGAGGAACTCCCAAAAGTGAAAAGAAATACCTCAAATTGATTGATTACGGTGGGGCACAAAAAGCATCACTTGGAGACCATGGTGCAATTTGGGCAACTTTTGAATCTTTTTAGGCCCTGGAATACATATACTCTATGAGGTCAACGACTCTTTCAGAGTAGCCTTTTTCATTGTCATACCATGAAACGAGCTTAAAAAATGTTGGATTAAGCTGAATGCCGGCCCCTACATCGAAAATTGAAGAGGCCGGGTGTCCAATCAAGTCACTTGAAACAACCGGTTCATCACAATAGTTCAGAATACCCTTCATAGGACCCTCGGAGGCTTTTTTCATCGCTTTACAAATTTCATCATAGCTCGTTTCTTTTTCTACTTTAACCGTTAAGTCCACAACACTTACATCCACAGTTGGAACCCTAAAGGCCATTCCTGTTAGCTTACCTTGAAGCTCTGGAAGACAAAGACCAACTGCTTTAGCGGCTCCGGTTGAGGAGGGTATAATATTTTGAGAAGCTGAACGACCTCCTCGAAAATCTTTTTTACTAGGCCCATCAACAGTTGGCTGTGTGGATGTCATTGCATGAATAGTCGTCATAAGACCTTCAACAATGCCAAAATTTTGAAGTACAACTTTGGCCAAGGGTGCAAGACAATTTGTGGTACAGGAGGCATTGGAAACTATATGGTCACTTTCAGGATTATAATTTTCATGGTTTACTCCTAAAACAAAGGTGGGAATATCTCCTTTAGCTGGTGCCGATATAACAACTTTTTTTGCACCGGCCTTCAAATGCAGTAATGCTTTTTCTCTATCAGTGAAAAGACCCGTCGACTCAACCACCACATCTATATCGTGCTTTTTCCAGGGAAGATTTTCAGGTTGCCTTTCACTCACTAATTCTATTTTTTTACCATTAACAATGAGGCCGTTGCCATCCGCATGGACCTCACCAGGAAATGTAGAATGGACCGTATCATACTTAAGAAGGTAAGCTAAATTCTCCGATGGAACAAGATCGTTGATAACAACAATATCAATATCTTTTCTTCCAAAAGCTGCCCTAAAAAATAACCTTCCAATTCTACCAAATCCATTAATTGCAATCTTCATTTTATCCTTCTTTTCTAAATGATTTCTATCTTCATTTTAGAGGAAACTCGTATCTTAACTCATTTTTTTTAAAAAAAACAATTAATATTTTTATTAATTAAATTTAAAATACCTTTTGTCTATAAATTCCCTTTAAAGATAAAGTTTAATAAAAAAAGGTTTGCGTTTATGACTTCATCTAAAGAGACCTCCTATATCGACAGAGAGTCAAAAAAACTAAAAGTAGAAAAGGTCTACGGCAAGTGGTTTTTGGACTTAATCTATAAAAACCCTTTGGGAAAAAATCTTCGCTTTCTCTTTACCAATAAATTTTTTAGTTATCTTTATGGTAAAATTCAAGACCTCCCTCTTTCAAAAGCTAAATATGAAAACTTTATAAAAACTTTTGATATAGAGATGTCGGATTTTAATTTAGACAGACCAAATAACGAAGTTCCCTATAAAACATTTAATGATTTTTTTATCAGAAGCTTCAAACAAGGAAAAAGAACATTTCCGAAAGAATTTCATTCTTTCCCTGCCTTTTCCGAGGGAAGATACCTAATACACCATGAGTTAAATGATACGCTGACCTTTCCTCTCAAAGGAATATATTTAGATCCAAAGTCAATTTTAGGGCATGATAATCCTTGGACCCAACACTTTGATGGTGGGTCTCTCATCATCTCAAGGCTTTGCCCAGTTGATTATCATCGGTTCCACTTCCCAGATGATGGGAAACTGATAAAAAGTTATCGAGTCAAAGGAGAACTTCAATCCGTCAATCCTACTGGTCAAAAATATAACCAAAAACTTTATTTTAAGAATGAAAGACAAATTAATTTACTAGAAACAAAACATTTTGGAAAAATTGCCTTCATTGAAGTTGGTGCAATTTGCGTTGGTAAAATTATTCAAGCAAAGAAAAAAAACGCTAATTTTAAGAAAGGTGA
Source organism: Bacteriovoracaceae bacterium UBA7317 (assembly GCA_002474345.1). Taxonomy (GTDB): domain Bacteria; phylum Bdellovibrionota; class Bacteriovoracia; order Bacteriovoracales; family Bacteriovoracaceae; genus UBA7317. Next base: position 122,785 of record DKQD01000168.1, on the reverse strand, counting down.
AGAAAAAGGTCATTTTCTTTTCGGGGCTTCCAGTATCTTAGTCTTTTCAGAAAAAGGAAAGATTCTTTTTGACTCCGATATTTTAGAAAACACCAAGGCCCAAAAAGAAACATTCATAAAACTTGGAACCAAAATTGGGTCATCTCCTCCACCCTAATAATATTTAGAAATATATCAATTTTATTGTCTCTTAGTCTTTTTTATCGCCATTTTTAAAAGCTTTTCAACTACATTCAATTGAATGCTCTCAGCACTTTCCTCAAGCTTTTCAAAAAAAGGAATCAAGCTTTTTAAATTGATACTTTTACATTCTAACTTTAGATTCTTGCAACCTTTTTCTATTTCAGTTAACTCCATTAATTCTTCCCACCTTATGAAAATTCCATTTAATTTTGAAATAAATTCAATCTGATAATCGTTCAACGACTGTGGTATTGTAAAATCTAAAGAAACATAGTCATCCATTTCCGATACTTCATTGGGTCCAAACATCTCAACGGTATGCTCTAAATAATTACTTAATTCCTTCAACAAAGAGTCCCTGTCGACAGGTTTATGTAAGGAGCTACTAAAACCGACTTCTTGTGGTTTTTCGATTTTTTGAGTTGAAATAAAAATAGAAGGTATATTAATATTTTCTTTTCTTAATTCTTTTAGCGCTTCTTCAGCACTAAGTTCAGATAGGCCCTCGCTCGCTAAAACTACATCTGGTTTTATAACCTTCACCTTTTCAAGTAACTCTTTTCCACTATGAGCCACTTCAACGTTCAAGTTATGGGTAGCTAAATATGCCTTGTATAACTCAAGACTTAAATGATTATCTTCGCAAATTAGGACTGTTCCACCCAAAAAACTATATAAATAATCTTTTCTTAATATTTTTTGTTTCGAAAATTTTAGATCTTTAAGTTCTATAGTGAATACACTTCCTTTTCCTAAAACTGAAGAGACTCCCAATGTACCATTTAGATCTTGTATTATTTTGTTTGCAATATAGAGTCCTAAGCCGCTCCCCTTTTCTGGAATGCTTCCTTTTTCATGAACTTCTGAAAAAGCATCAAAAATTCTTAACAATTTATCATTTTCAATGCCTCGACCTGTATCTTCAATACTGATAATCAGATTAAATACTATAGGTTTTTTTTCTATTTTTATTCCGTAAACCTTTAATTTGATATGTCCTCTTTTTGTAAATTTAGTTGCATTATTTAAAATATTATCTATTGCTCTTTTAAGCATGACTTCATCTGTTTCAATCCAATGGGGTAAGTCATCATCAACCTCCATTAAAAAGTTTAAAGATCTTCCTTTACATTCATTTTTAAATTGAACGGAAATAGAGTTTAAGAACTCTTTGAGGTTAACTTTAATTGTAACAACTCTAAATTCATTTAACTCAATTTTGGTAAAGTCATAAATTGTATTAACAAGTCTTAGTAAAGATTTTCCGCTTACATTAATCGCATCAATAAACAACCTTTCTCTTTGGTCCCACTCTTCAAATTCCATGATTTCTTGTAAAATTTTTGAAAAACCTAGAATGGCATTTAAGGGAGTCCTTAGTTCATGACTTAAATTTGAAAAAAAGAATGATCTTTCTCTCTGAATTTTTTCTAAAGCTTCGTTACTTTTTATTAATGCATTATTACTTTTAACAAGCTCAATATTCGCTAACTTTAATTGGGATGTTTTTTCATTAACAGTTTTACATAAGCCTTCTTTGATATCAGATAGCTCTTTATTCAAATCCTTAAGTTGCTTCCGCTCTATGATTAGGTTTTTATTTAATAACGTCATTTCTCTTTCGCTTTTTAAATAAAGTAAATGCTCAAGTTCCTTTACAATGCTCAGACCAAAGGAAAGAAACAACATTTCAAATAAAGAACCTATAATGGTAGAGTGGCTTGTAAAGAAATTAATTGGTATGACTCCATTTAAAGTCAAAAACGCTGCTATATTACCGGATATTTTTGAAAATATGGCAATCAGAAAAAATATTGCTGGAAGATCATTTTTATTTATTTTATAGGCCGCCATAAATAAGAGACCCGGGACAAAAATTATGTAGACTAAACCTACGACTTTTCTGAGAGCAAAAGGAAATGTAAAAAGTGGCAATAAAGCAAGAACTAACCATATGAAAGTCCAGAAAACAGTAATCTTGAAAAGAACGTGATTCTTTTCTTTAATTTTAAGAAATTTGGCGGCAAAGATGTTTAAAAAGAGAATTGACAAACAAGTAAAAATTAGATGACCTTCATTGTTCAGCCATGGTAGATCACTAACCATAAAAAGATGACCATATCCATAGCCAATTGATACAAAAAGCAAATAAAACCCTACATGGAAAACATAAAAAATATATGTCGTTTCTTTTAACCTAAGGTAATTAAATAAATTATGGATAAGCATTAAAAAAGCAAATCCAAAAAACATGCCAAGAACAAGGTTATTTTTAATATTTTGTTTAATTAATTCTTTAGAAGATGAAATAGTTAGAGGCATTTGAGTTGCAAAACCTTTAGCTTTTATAAAATAAAGAGTTTCTATTTTATTATCCGGAATAATTTCAAAATAAATCCCTCGCATTTTGAATTCACGCTCGGAAAGATTTATGTTATCTCCACCTAGAGATTTCCTCCATTCATTTTTTTCTTTTTTAAAAAACTCAATATTATCCTGAGAAACAAAATTATAAGATAGGATCCACTTTTTAGAAGGGTCTAAGTTTTTAACCTTAAACCTTGCCCAAAAAGAGGACTTTGAAACGCCAAAGTTTGGGTGAAGAGAAGAATTTTTTTTAAATTTTTTAGACCACTTAGGGCCCGTTACATCTGAAATTTTTAAATTTCCTGTTTTATCCTCCAAAATATCAATATTTAAACCTATCAAATAATGCTCTTGGCCCTTTTCCAAAACAATAGGAGGTGTTTCGGCGCCAATGCCTATGGACAGCAGAAAGGAAATTATAAACATAAAAAATAACTTCAAATTAAGCCTTTAAAAACTTCCTATTTCCTTCTTATCTTGTCGGTTTAATCGATCATCCTTTGAGCTATCTTAAAATAATTTTGGTTATAAAGCGGTATGACTTTACTTATTTTTGGTAATTAAATTAATTCTTTTTAATTTTTTTTATTCCCTCATTTAAAAGGTTTACTACGGTGTTAACCTTGAAATTCCCAGCACTTTTTTCAAGTTTTTCTAGAAAAGGAATGAATTCATAAAAACCTAGTTTTTTAAAATCTTTTTTAATTTTTTTTGATTCCATTTCTATTTCTGTTAATTCCATACTTTGCCGCCACTCAAGGAACTTTTCATAAACCTCTGACAGCATCTTCTCCTGCAACTGCGTCATTTTTTTTGGAATATTTAATTCATAAGAGTCATCCTTATTAACATTTTCATTTTTTTTAAATACTTCAGTGGTGTGCTTTAAGAAAGTTGCTAATTCTTTTATAAAGGTTTCCCTTTCAATGGGTTTTTGCAAGAAACTATCAAACCTACCTTTTACTTCCTCTTTAATCTTTAAAGCAGATATTAATATGACTGGTACATCCATACCCTTCTCTTTCAATATCTTTATTGCATCATAAGCATTTAAAACGGGCATATCATAATCTGTAACTATCAAATCTGGTTTAAATTTTTCTGCTTTTTCAATTAACTCTTTACCGTTAGATGCGGTTTCTAATTTCAAATTATGAGTAGCTAGATAGGCTTCGTATAACTGGATATTTAGGGCGAAGTCGTCAACAATTAAAATCTTACTACCAGTGAAACTATAAATAAAATCTCCTATTTCAATTTTCCCTTTCGAAAAAGAAACATTTTTTAAACTTATTGTGAAAATACTGCCTTTATTGAGTTTAGACTCTACAGAGAGATTCCCTCCCAACCCATTTATAATCTTATTAGAAATGTAAAGACCAAGACCACTTCCCCTCTCATTTATATTTTTTCTTTCATGAATTTGAGAGAATGAATCAAATATTGTTTCCATTTTTTCAGCCGCCATACCTACACCGGTATCCTCAATCTGAATTAAAAGATCCAATTCTTTTTTCTTATCATCTTTTTTGTGACAACCAACCTTTATACTAATTTTTCCAACTTTTGTGAACTTAATGGCATTATTTAAAATGTTATCTAAAACCTGTTTAAGTAAAACTTCATCGGTTACTATGAACTGAGGTGTTTTCTCATTTATTTCTAATTGATAATCCAAGCCCTTCCTTGTACACTCGCTACCATAATGCAGTGAAATTGGCTTCAAAATATCGCTTATATCACATTTACTTTTTACAAATCGAATCTCATTTAATTCAATTTTTGTAAAATCATGAACAGAATTGACCAATCTAAGGAGAGACCTCCCACTAACATTTATTGCATCAACAAATGATCTTTCCCTACTATTCCAGTCCTCAAAATCCATTATTTCTTGTAAAATTTTTGAAAATCCTAGTATAGCGTTCAAAGGCGTCCTTAATTCATGACTCAAACTGGCAAAAAAGAAATTTCTTTCTTTTTGAATTTTTTCCAATTTTTGATTGCTTTTTAAAAGGGCATCGTTGCTTTTTACAAGCTCTAAATTCGTTAGATTTAATTGATTCGTTCTTTCATTCACTAATATTTCTAGCCCATCTTTCATTTTGGAAATTTCATCGTAGGCCTCTTTCAAATCTTGTGTTGTTTTAACTTGTGCATTAGAGTTGTGTTTAAAGTCTTCAATAGCGCTATCCATTACGGCACTCTTTAGAGCTAATTTTTTTTTAAGACTCTCATTTTCAATTAAAAGGTTTTTATTTTTTATTACCAATGACTCTTTTAAATTATTTAAATTTTCGTCCCCCAATTTTTCTATATTTTTTTTAAGAGGAATTAATTTAAATTCTGAATATTTTTTTTTCCTTAACAATCTAAAGATTTTTTTGCTAGGAGCATCTAAATATGAAAAGAAATCTCTATCTTTCGATAGTTCTATATGTTCATTTTCAGTTATTAAAATGCCCTTAACTTTCATAGAATAAGTGATTTTATTTATAAATTCATCTCTGATACTTTTTTTAAAATGGGTTAAGACATTTTGACAAAATATAAAATCATAGTTGTAGAAAGAGCGGTTTCCTAAAAAGTTATCTGAAGTAAAAATAACATTTGAGTATATATATTGTTTAACTGAAAAAGTGACTTCTTTAATATCCAAGTATTTGTGATATTTTTGAGGTATATTATTTAATAATTTTAAGTGAAAGACAGGGCTTGTTAAAAACTTTCTCATATTTTTCTTATATCTATCTAAAGAATATATACTGTATTTTTTCTCTTTAAAAATATCGTGAAAAAACAAAAGTATACTTATGAGTTCTTCACCACTTCCAGGACCAATTATCATTATTCTTATTAACTCAATACCAGTAAATTCTGATTGAAATTTTTGATTTTTTAAATCCTCATATACTTGTTTATGAAAAAAGAAAGATGACGAATGAATATCCATACTCTCATAAAGAGAAAATAATTCGACTTTGTCACTTATAAATTTAGATAAGTATTTATCAATCTTATTGGTCAGAGATTTGTCCTTACTTTTTGCGGTAATCATGGCCCTTTTTAATATTTTTTTAAATATAAAGGTTTTTTTAAAATCCTCAAAATCCATTCCTTCTTCAATAAAAAAAGAACGGATTGATTCCTCAAACGGTTTATTCTTTTCTGCTAGAAATACTCTAAACTCTTCAGGATGACTAAAAAATGTATCTAAGGATTCGATAATTTCTGTTCTATCAACTTCAAGGTTTACACAACCCACCTCATTAAGGATCCTTGAAAGAAGAGCTGCCTTATTTTCATCAGTTTTTTCAATTATACAAAAAGCACCACGCTCACCAAACTCTTTTGCCAAGGATATAACTTCATTGCTAAATTCATTTTTTAAAATAATCAGAACAATTTTTTGAAAACCGATTTTATCATCTATATAACGACTAACCACTTCATCAACAAACTTAATCTCCATTTCTTGAAAATCTGATTGTCGAAGGATTCTAAATTCCGATTCTATTGAGATGGAATTTTTAATATCTTTTACTAGACCATTCAAAAATGAATCGTCTTCTTTTCCTCTCAAAATAAAAATTAAACCTTTATTTTTATCTTGATTAATGGTCCTCCTCCTTACTAAGATACTCTAAGACAGGAATTTTACTATATTTATAAGTTGTCTTTCCAACCCATGTACATTTAAAGATACCTCCACCTGATTATTTTTTCTTATATTTAGGGAAGAAAAATCTATCATACCTACTAAAATTAATTTTTGTTTAGGCCTTAATTTTTCTATTAGCTTATTAATAAAATTCTCATTATTTCTTTTTTCGTCAACCAATTGAGAACCGCAAATATAAACTATATTTCGACTTTCAAAATTATCAATAATTTTGGCAATTTCGTTGGCGTCCTCAACAATTCCTGCATTAAAAGAAACAAGATCCTTCTCAGCTAAAAGTAATTCATATTGGATCGACTCTAATTCCCAAAACTTATTTGGCCCCGAACATAAAATAAATAAATCTTCTAATTTTTTAGAGTTTTGGCCATATATGAGAGGATTAAAAAACCTTCTAAAATAAGGAGTCATACTTATTATCTGTTTTTCTTCTAGGGTATTTGATAAAATCATCTCCTTCATATATTCAAAGAGCCCAGAAAAGAAACTTAATGAAACCCCCATTATTAAAGGGCCCTTATTTATTTTATGTAGTTCGTGAATTAAAATTTTTTCGTTCCGTGAAGTCAATGCTATCTTTATTTTTGTGAGACTTTCTTTTTCATCTAATTTTTTAATGACATCCAAAGATTTTTCTAATTCAATTTCTGTCTCACCTCTACTCTCTATTTTTTTTAGTTCCTCATCCTCCAAAGATGCAAGAGATCCAATACTTATTCCCCTTTCAATTCCCTTTTTTAATAGATTAATTCGCCTGATATCATCGTCAGAATAAATTCTTTTACCCTTTTCATTTCGAAAAGGTCTTAAAGCATTATGGCGTCTTTCCCAACTTCTAATTGTATTTTCTTGAACACCTGTCAACTGACTTGCAATCTTTATTGAATATATATTCTTTTTATTTGTAAGGAGTTCATATTCAGTACGGTCATCTATTGAATGAATAATTTTCTCTAAACAACCACTCTCATTCCATACAGGGTGGCAATTAATATTTAGGTTTTTATTTTTTTGATCATTATCATTGAAATAATCAACCCTTGTGGGTATTTTACTTATAAAAAAGTCCCAATTTTCTTTTTTAATTGTTTTAAAAGACTGGTAAGCCTCAATAATATTATCTTTCTTCTCTTTTTCTAAATCTTTAAATAAGGTTTCAAAAATATTTTTATTTTCTATTTCTTGTCCAAAAACTCTTTCACTTTTTTTTGAAGTGGGGCCAAGAATTAGACCATTTTCAGAAACCCAAAAAAAGGATTGCTCCATATTATCAATCATATTATTTATTTGAACCAATTTCGCCTTCAAGTTTTCCTGACTTATTTTTAAACTAAGATGAACATTTATTCTTAAAATAAGCTCTTCTTCATGAACTGGCTTAACTATGTAGTCATTGCCATTCGCCTTTAGGGCCTTAAGCTTATCTTCTATTGTATTTGCCGCCGTTAAAAAAATGACCGGTATATCTTTAAATAAACTATTTTCTTTAATCTTTTTACAAGACTCGACACCACCCATTACCGGCATGTTGATGTCCATTAAAATAATATCTGGATTGAATGCATAACATCTATCGATTGCTTCTTTTCCATCTGAAGCAACAACGATTTTTAACTTTTTTTTGTACTTTTTTAAAATACTTCCAATGAGTTGAATGTTGTTTTCTTCATCATCTACAACTAACACTTTTTTTTCGTAAAATTTATCTTTCACGTTTACTTCCAATATTTTATTTCGATTTGAATATCGGAAAAAACAGTGTTTAATTTTATGCCTACTTCAGGGTAAATTATTGATATTATTTATAAACATTACTTATTTATTATCTTTTTTTACCTTTCAACTTTTGTTCATATCATTTCATTTAACGCATATTTCAAACATCATTTAAAAAGAACTAAAATTAAAGGAGGGGTAAATTAGTAAGAGAGGTTTTTATGAAAGTCCTTCTCGTTGACGACTCTACCAGTTGTAGGTTGAGAGTTTGTAAGATCTTTTATGATTCCCGTCAGAGTTTTTCTGTATATCAAGCTGAGAACGAGGATGAAGCACTTTCAATCATTGAAAAATGGGGTAAATTTGACATTATTTTTTCAGATATCAATATGCCTGAGATGGACGGCATAACTTTACTGAAAACCCTAAGAGAAAATGAGAAAACAGAATGCCCTGAGGAATTAACAAATATTGGCAAAAGATTTAAGGCAAATGCCTTGTTACTTAAGCTGGAAAAGTCTCAAACAACTATTATGGCCTTAAATCAAGGGGTTCAAATAACTAATACACAAAAAGGCCAATAAAATTAGGAGAAAACAAGTGAAGAAATTTACACCGGAAGTCGTCGATTGGTGGATAAAATGGAACCAAGTATTTCACGAAGAGGAAATAAATAAAGATGAAGCCGAAAAACAACTTATTATTCTTAAAAATCTAGTTGACGCCTTAAAAAAGTACTCCAGATAAATTCCTCAATTACCTTGTTTAAACTAGCAAAAAAACGACGTTTTAATTAATCGCTGTTTTTAATTTACTTATTTTAATTTTAAATAATTCAATAGGTTTTTTAAAAATGCCATTTATCTTTTTTTAATGTTCAAAAGTATTTTTTTGTTGGCAAAATCGCATATAATAAGACTAAAAAAACTAAAGATATGAATATGTGCAATCAATGAAAGTCTTAATCGTCGATCAAAACATTAATACCAGAGAAAGCTTAACTTTGGGGTTAAATAATTCTAAAAAAGAATTTGCTGTTTTTTACGCAAATGATGGTGTTGATGCACTTTCTCTATTACAAGAGGAAGTTAAAATAGACCTCATAATATCTGACCTTAATTTGCCAAGAATGGGTGGTATTTCTTTGTTGGAAATCTTAAGAAAAAGCAAATCCACAGTTTCGTTTATTTTATTTTCATCGGAAGCTCCTGAAAAGCTTTCCCAAATCTCAAAATCACTGCAATTGAGTGGTTGGTTTTTAAAATCATTTTCCAGCACTATGGAACTGAATACCAAAGACATCATTAAAAGGTTGGAAGGCTTCTCTGACCAATTAAGCGCACTAAAAGAGTACGAATCCTTAAAAAGTTGAGGTTTTTCTAATTAACTTATTTAAAGAGTGAAGAAATGGTAGGCCCTATTAATTTATCTTAAATTGAGGAAAAATTTAATAATAGATCAACAATATCTTGGAAGTTACGTGAAAAGATCACAAGCAGTTCTCGTTACAGGGGCCACCTATGGCATAGGGAGGGCCATTCTTGAAAAATTTTCCAAAGAAGGAAGAAGGGTTATAGCCGTCGCAAGAAGTAGGGATAAACTAAAAGACCTTGTACAGGATATAAGAAGTCGTGGGGGTGAGGCCGATTATATATGTGCTGACTTAAGTGACCCAACTGCTGTAAAAAGATCGATGAAAAGTCTTTTAAATCGACTCGCTCCCTTGGATACTGTCATTTTAAATGCTGGTAACTCAAATAATATGGCATTTGAGAACACGACTGATAAACTCCGTAGAGAAGAATTTGATCTTAATTATTTCTCCCCTGCACTCATTATTGAAATCTTACTCCCCCATCTTTTAAATCAAAAAAACCCCCATATTATATCGATTGGTTCTCTGACTGGTTTTGTCCCCTTTCCAGGTAATTCTAATTATGCCTCCTCAAAAGCTGCCCTCTACCACCTTATGAGAAACTTAATGATTGAATTAAAAGATGAAAACATACACTTGGGTATTGTTATTCCCGGGCTTGTCATGACACAACTTTCAGAGGGAATGGGAGGCATAATACCTGCCTTAACTTCTGAGGAAGTTGCCGAATCAACTTATGAATGCTACCAAGATGAGAGCTTTTCTGTTATTCCTGGACTTACAAATAATTTAACTTACCTTTTTGACCGTCTTTTTCCCGAGCTATTTTCAAATATCATTAAAATATTTGGTCCTTCATTCATACCAAGCTTTCCGGTTAGGAAAACAAAAGAGAATCAAAAAAAACAAAAGAGAAAAGTAAAACCTGAAGTTAAGACAAAAAACCAAATGAAACTAAGAACTAAAAAGGCACGTGCTTGAAAAGAAAAATTCTTATTACAGGTGCTCTGGGTTTTATTGGGCAATACCTAATAAAGAATTGCTTTAAAAATTACGAAATCCTGGGGGTGGATAATAAAAAACCAGAAAAAGACCTTAATAATGACTCCTCATTTTTTAAGCTGTATAATGTCGACCTTAGGGACTCGCAATCAATTCAACAATTTTGGAAGGAAATAGAGCCATTTCACAAAGAAATAGAGGCCATTATTCATTTAGCTGCCTATTACGATTTTTCAAATAAGCCGCACCCAAATTATGTAAAATTACAAATTGGACTTAAAAGCCTTCTTGATCTCATGGAAAAGGATCTACCAAAGAGTTGCTGCTTTATCTCTGCAGCTTCCATGGCCTCATTTAGATCAACAGTACCAGGTATCCCGCTTACGGAAAAGTCCTTACGTTCTATCGCTTGGGAATATCCAAAATCTAAAGTTTTTAATGAGGCCATAATCGATAACTTCAAAACAAAAAAAGTCAAAGTACATTTGATTTTGGCCGCAGTTTACTCTGATTTTTGTGAGTTAGTCCCTCTTTATCAATCTATCGAATTGTTAAGGAGTAAAAGTCTTCAAAGCTATTTCTATCCAGGTCCTTTAAAAAGAGGTCTTACTTATCTACATCTAACAGATGCAGGAAAAGCGTTTGAAGAAGCCCTTTCTTTTTCAAAAAAGAAAAACATTAGAACTCTTGCAGATCAAAATGAAAGAAATAATTATCGTTTTTTAATAGGAGAGGAAAGGGCCTTTACTTACGAAGACATCCATAGAAAAGTGACCCTTTATTTTAATAAAAAGTTTAAATACCTTCTGAGGGTACCTAAATTTTTGGCATCTATTGGTTATCTACTTTTATGGCCTTTCAATTTTTTTCAAAAAAGATCGTCTTTTATAAAACTGTGGATGATTCCGTTTTCAGGTGAACACTTTGAATTTGATCTTAAAGTTTCCAAAAAAGAGCTCAATTGGAGACCTCAAAAATTAATACATGAAGAGTTTCCAAGTATTTTAGAAAAAGCAAAAAAACATAAAGACAAATGGCATGAATTAAATCAAAAGAGGCCCTGGAAAAGGGCTTCTCTTAAAAGCTGAAATTTTTTTGTAACAAAAATTTTTTAATTAAATTGAGAAAGTATTGTATCCCAAGAAATAAGTTTAAAGTTTTGACCTTTAAAAGTTTTTTCGGAATCATAGTTTTCGTCGTCCTGAACAATAAAAAGACCCATCGGATATAATGGTCCCAAATTTAAAGATGTTGAAGTGATCCCATCAGTATGTGTTACACCATCAACTCCTTCAGAACCTTTTATGGAGAATCGCCCTTTGTAACTATGTGACCCATATAAATCAAAGACAGCGAATTGATTTTTAGACTGCACAGAGACAATGAGGAACTCAATCCCTCCAGCATCGTAGATGGCCATACCCTCTAAATCGGCTGCCAAATCAAATTGTGGTATTTCAGCGATAAGTTTTTTATTTCTATAGCCATACTGTGTCTTTTTATATTTCCAAAGTCCTCTTGATTCTTCTGCTATAAAAAGATCTCCGTTTTTTTGATTGAAAACACAGCCTTCATTTTTTTCCTCAACTCTTAAAATTTGCTTATTTTTTAATTCCCACCCATCATCACTTTTTTGATAAACGAAAACCTGAGCATTTCCTTTTTTACCAGTTACGGTTATGTGAAGATCACTCTTAAAAACCATTGAGCAAACGCCGTAAGACTTTACTTTTGTTTTTATGACAGGAGAATCTTTCTTTAAGTACGGAAATGACTCAGAAAGAGTGAATAGTTGAAAACCTTTACCTTTAATAGATAAAACAGCGCCTTCTATCAAACCACTCTGTCTTCCAGGCCCAGTAAAAACGTCTATATTGTTGGTCTTTTTCATTTTTATAATATGTTTAAGTTTTCCTTCAAGGTTATAAATAAACACACCTTCTTTTTTATGAGTGCCAAATATAAGAGAGTTTTCTGGGTTTTTAGTCACCCAGATGGCAGGGTCGTCAAAGTAATCATCAAAACTTTCATAAGACTCCGTTTCTCCTTTAGCGAAGATAGAGGCTTGCGAAAAACTTGAAACCATAGCCAAACTTACCGCTAAGAACACAAAAACAATAAACAGCGTTTTCTTTTTTTGTGGAGGGTTATTCATCTCTAATCCTTGGTTGTGTTTTTTTTCATACAATTATTTAACCTCATAAAAGCTAGCATCCGACCTCATAAAGACAAGTGAAGCCTTTCTTTTTAACTTTTTCCTAACTTTTTTTTTACAAAATTAGTTTTACATTGAAAACAAAAAACATCTTCTTTACAAAAGGTTTAATCTTATTAAAAATGATAAAAGTCAAAAGAGGTCATCTTTGAGAACACAAACAATCTGGTGGACATTTGTTAAAAAGGATTGGTTGATCTATGTTATCGGCGCTTTTTGTGTTTTGTTTTGCGGGGGCCTTCAAGTCTTACTCCCCTACATCCTAGGTCAGGGGATTGACCTTATGAAAGGTCTTCCCACTACCTCTTTCTTGCAATCGCTCACAAAAGAAAAGGCTTTTTCCTTGCTTTTTTTCTCCTTTTTGACTGGTCAGTTTTTGCTTGCCATTGGCCGCTGGGGTTGGAGGCTGACTTTGGCCCGAATGACTCATTATGCTGGTTCACATTTGAGGGAACAAATTTGGAAAAAGGCATGCTATTTTCCTGGAAACCTCTTTCAAAAATTATATACGCCAGGAAGGTTGATGAATGCTTCAACAAGCGACGTCCATGCTGCCCGCATGGTCTTTGGTTTTACACTCGTCGCTGTTTTCGATATTTTATTTCTAGGTACCCTCACTCTTGTTTTAATGTCCTCAATTGATGTTTCCATAACACTATGGATGCTTTTTCTTTTTGTGCTTCTCCCTCCCTTTATTAAAAAGCTTTCAACTAAAGAAATGAAGCTTTACCAGTTGGCCCAAGAGTCCCTCTCGTTTTTCCATGAAAAGTGTGCGCACTCTATTTCTACAATCAGGCTCCAACGATTAACTCAAACAGGGGACCTCTGGGAAAAAGTTCTAGGAAAGACTGCCGAAGATTATAGAGAAAGAAGGCTCAGCGCAACTTTCTGCTCCCTCCAATTTATTCCAACCATGGGGATTGGGACAGTCTTTTCCTATCTAGTCCTTTTTGGATTAGGAATATCCAAAGTCCTTGACGGCAGTTTAAGCCTCGGTGATTTTGTTATACTACAAAGTTACGTACTCCTCCTTCAAGAGCCAATTTTAGAATTAGGTTTTATCATTTCAGAAATTCAAAGGGCCAAAACAAGTCTGGGAAGACTTGGTAACATTTACCAGGAAAAGCCACAAAAAAACCTTATCGGAAAAGGTGAACCTACCGTTATACCAACAAAAGGTCCTATTTTTAATATCAAGGCCCTCACTTACAAATACCCCGATGCCCCTCTATCTCTAGGCCCTTTTAATTTTACCCTCTTTAAAAATGAAAAACTTGGCCTTATGGGTCCAACAGGAACAGGAAAATCAACTCTCCTTCACATTCTTCTAGGCCTTAAAACTCAATTCGAAGGTGAAGCCCTTTTTCTTGGCAAATCGGTTAATGTTTATGAACACACACCTCTTCGTCAACACCTCACAATGGTTTCCCAAGACCCTTTTGTTTTCGCTGATACCATAAGAAATAATATCCAAGGAGCCAACGAGAAGAGTGATCAGGATATTTGGAAAGTTCTTGATTTAGTTGCCCTAAGGGATGAAGTCGAAGGCTTTCCCGACGGTCTTGAAACACCACTGGGTGAATGGGGACTTAATCTAAGTGGTGGCCAAAAGCAAAGGCTCACAATGGCCCGTGCTTTTATACAAAAACCAAGCTTTCTTTTCTTGGATGATTGCTTGAGTAGTGTCGATACACTTACGGAAGAGAAAATTCTTAAAAACATGACCTCTTATCTCGAAGATAAAACCGTCATCTGGGTATCTCATAGAAAATCAACTCTTAGGCTCTGTGATAGAATTTTGGAAATAAATCATGCAGCAACATAAAAAAAAGTTTTATTTTGAAAAAGATGATTACCATTTAGAAGGCAGCCTTGTTGAACTTATCAAAGGCCTTTTAAAATTTTTGTCCCCTTACAAATTGTCTTTCTTTTACGCCCTTATACTTATATTTATCAGCTCTCTTCTCGCCATGACCTCAGCTAGAGTTATGGGTCTTTTAGTTGATGAAGGCCTAGCACCAAAAAACTGGGGGGTGTCTTTAAAATGGGGAGGGATTATCCTGGCCCTTGAAACCATGTCACTTCTTGCCCTTTGGAGAGGAAGGTATACTCTTGTAAATGCTTCTTCAAAAGGTCTTTTAGACATTAGAAAAAATGTTTTTAAAGATATTCAATTCATCTCCATGGGTTACTTTGACAAACAGCCCGAGGGTAGAACTGTAACTCGTATGACTCACGACATTGAAAGCCTTGAAGATTTTTTTTCAGGCAGCCTTGGGCGTCTCTTGAATGCACTTATTCTCTTTATTGTTTCTATATTTGCCATGCTGTTAACAAACCTTAACCTTGGACTAACGCTCCTCTCAGGTCTTATTCCTGTTTTTATCCTCACTTATTTTTCAAGAAGGAAAGTTCGAACCCTTAATCATCAAATATCACGCTATAATAGTGCCTTAAATGCGAAGCTCTCCGAATACTTAAGGGGTGTTATGACCTTAAGGATTTTTGGGTGGGAAAGGTGGTCTCTTAACCACTATGGAAAGGCCATTGAAAAACATAAACAATCTTTCTTAAACGCCAACAATTTTTATGCCTGGAACCGACCCCTTACCAATTTTCTTTGCACACTTCCAATAATCCTTCTCTTTTGGTTCGGAGGACTTAAAGTTTTAAATGGTGCTTTAGAGATGGGCCTCTTTGTGGCCTTTATTCGTTATTGTGAACGATTCACAACCCCCCTTGCTAACGTCACCAGAGAGGTTCAACAAATCCAGCAATCACTTACATCTGGAGAAAGGATCCTTTCCTTTCTTAATGCTCAAAAAGAAGAGGATGTGTTGGGTAAAGATGGAAACCTTACACCTAAACCCAGTGGTGGAATTTCATTTCAAAACGTCTCCATGTACTACTCCTCTGACCAATGGATTTTAAATGATTTAAATTTCACAATTCACCCAGGTGAAAAAATTGGACTTGTTGGGAAAACAGGAAGTGGGAAGACAACGACGCTTAATCTTCTGGGTCGTCTCTACCCTTTCCAAAAAGGAACTATTTCTATTTGGGGTCAAGATATAAAAAAATTTAAGAGGTCACACCTAAGAAAGAATATCGGATTTGTCAGCCAAAAGGCCCTCTTCTTCAAAGGAACAATTAAAGAGAATATCTTTTTAGAAGAAAAAGATTTTGACTTAACAAAAGAGAAAGCTTTAAAAGAGCTGGGACTCTACCAATGGCTAGAGGAAAAGGGCCTGACTTTAAATTCTCCAATTTTGGAAAATGGATCCAATTTAAGTGAGGGTGAAAAACAATTCCTTTCTATTTCGAGAGTTTTAATTCAAAACCCTGCCCTCCTTATTCTCGATGAAGCAACCGCTCATATTGACATTAAAAATGAAGAAAAAATTCAGTCTGCCCTTGATCAAATTATGGAAAATAAAACATGCCTTATCGTCGCTCATCGACTTCACACTTTAAGAAATTGTGACAGACTCTTTGTCTTTAAAAATGGAAGATTAATTGAAGAGGGTAATCATGAGGACCTGATCGAAAAAAAGGGGGAATTTTACAATCTATCCCATGAAACTTTGAAATTTAAGGCCTGATAAATATATAGCCATAAAATTAATGTATACATTGAAAATTTTTCGACAAATTCATTATCCACGACCAGGGAGTCTTTCATTACTCCCTCTACTTTAGATCAAATATTTTTATAAGATTGAGTTTAAAAGCATCCACTTCCCGAACTTTCCTTATCAGCGTATACCTTCTCTTCTTTTTGGTCAGAATTACTTATTCTTTTTACATCTTGCAAAAAAAGCTTTTTGGCCCGTTCATCAACCCCCAGTACTTTACAAAACTTTTCAATATTGGTTCTTGAAAGGTTTCTTTTATGATTGATACACTGACTTAAAGCTGTTGGTGAAATGCCCAAAAACCGAGAAAATGCCCTTAAAGAAAAAAAGCTATTTTTTTCCTTCCTGATTTTAAGTTCACTTTTTAAAAAAACACCACAATAATTTGTCCTCATCCCTATCCTCCAAGAAAATTAAGGTTCCTGGAAGCATAATGAACTAAAAGGGTGTCTGATTACAGACCTCTAAAGCTGTTTCCATTTACATTTGTCAACAAATTGGAACTGTTTAAAGAAAAACCATTTTTCAAACCAACATAAGTGTCTGTTTTTACTGACCTTTTTTAGATTGGGAGAAGAGGTCGGGCCATTTGTTTGATTAATTTTTAGAAGACTTAAGTGCCGCAATCTTTTTAGCTATATTCTTAACCTTTAACTCATCAAAATTCGGGTTTAGAGGAAGTAAATCAATTCCTTTTGTTTCACGCCTCAAGTCCTCAATCGCATGGGCAAGAATATTATCAACAACCAAGGTCCTTATCACAACTTCTGGGAGTTTATATTTTTCAACCTCCGACATATGGTCTTCCATTAGTTCCTTATTAAAGTTTTTTTCCGCAGCTTTTGCCTCACCTTCCATTAAATCCATTTCAATATTATTTGCAGCTGAAAGATGATAATTATAAAGAATGTAATTACGTACATCATCAATAGTAATTTTTCCTTCCACGCTAACCCCAATGAACCCTATTAGTATGTTTAAAACTACCCTTCCAATGATACCAGGTTTTTTTATTTTTTTAGAAGAGGTTAATGAAAAATATTAAAAAATTTAGCTTTTTAATCACACTTAAAAAGTGTCAATCCTTGACCAAGCTCTCTGATACTTTTTTTTAGAGGCTAGCCTAATTCCTATCCATTTTTTAACAAAAGGCCTGGTGACTTATTCGATCAAGCTTATCAATCACCAAAAGATGGTGATACCATTTTCGGGAAAAGACTCCAAAAACGACCCTAAACATTTGCGATTAGTAAGAAAGATTATTGAATGATTAAAAAAAAAAGGAGACCAACCGCCTCCTTTTTTTATTTTTACATTTTTAAGACTTTTAATTACAAATTTTTATATTCATTCCTTTAATCATTAATTTGCAAAGTTCAAGATGGCCTTTGCAGTTTTATACTTTTTCTCAATTTGAACAGACTGACCACATTTATCAAAAATAAGGTAACTGAATTCAGGTCTCAATTGAATAAACTCCTGGGCCCTTTCAATAGACTGCTTTCCAAAGCCTACATTCTCAGCATTTTTTCCGAAAATACTTAAAGTAGGTACATTCACCCCAAAAGAAGCATCTTCAAACGTTCTATACATTTGGCCACCAATAAAAGAGAAAGTCAGCCACTTTTGCCATGGACGGTCTTTTGCCATTTTGCTTTCTTTAATTCTCATTTTATCAATCAATTTATCATTGTAGACAGTTTGCTTTAGAAAATACTTAATTGAAGGCTTCGTTAAAACCATCCAGTAGAAAAACTTACCAAAACCTTTTTTGTTATAGAGTCTATCAAAAAGTTTTTGCTGACTTTCTCTAGGAGGATTAGCAAGAGTATTGATTCCATTTGGAGAAAGAAGAATAAGTGATTTGAATAATTCTGGTCTTTGTCCAGCTATCTTTAGGGCCGACTGACCTAAAATACTTTCTGTAACAACATTAGCAGGTCTTCCTACAGCATGCTCGAGAAACCCTTCAACAAAATCATCCATAACCTCCATAGTATAGATTCTCTTTGGGCTATGACTATCTCCTGCACCTGGTAGATCCATTAAGTAAACTCTAGCTCCATTATTATCGAGTATAGGAAGCAACTGGCGCCAAGTTCTATGACTTGCACCACCATAGATGCCATGGAAAAGAACTATTAAGGGGCCATTATTACCAACTTTAGGGCCTCTATAAGCAATTTCTCCAAAGCCTGGAATTTCAATCCTCCTATCTAACTTTGACCTAAGCTCGACAGGGATTTCTTTACTCAAGGCACTAAAGGAAAACAGAAGTGCGAAAATGATTGTAATTTTATTCATAGTGATTTCTCCTCAGCATTTAAAATAACGCTCTCTAATAAATATCCTGTTAGTTGTTTTGTAAACATCTTGGAAAGATGGTAGTTGATAAAGTGGAAAAAGGTACTTAGATTTTTCCTAGACATATTTTTTTTATAGAGGCTCTCGGAAACAAACTAACGCTTAACACAAAAAAGATACCGACACAATGAACTCGGTCCTTTAAAAACTATCTTTTTATAAAACACTCTTTTCATTACCTATTATTCTCGCGATGATAACAAACATTTAATTTTTAAAAAAGGGTAAAAAATGAGACTTTTTTATATTTTGACTTTAAGTCTTTTTTTCCTAGGAAGTGCCTGGTCATTCAACGATATTTCGCCGGTTCAATCCCAATCCCCGCTTTTAAATGATGGCCCTTGGGGTATTGATCTTCCAGAAAAGATATCACCAATGCAAATTAGAGTTTTGATTTTTCCTCATACTCTTAAAAAAGACTATCGTCATGGAGTCCCAGACAACCCTCATAAGCTCAAAATTTTTAGTGAATCCCCAATTAAGTCAGGGTCACAAGTTCTGGGTAAAAACCTAACCTTTACTTTTAATAAATCAAAAGGCTTTAAAATCAAAGGGGAAGACCTAAAAAAGGAAATAACTAGCAGATTTATAAAGCTTACTTCAAAAAGTCCCATCTCCCTTTTCAGGGAAAACAATCCAAAAAAAACTCATAAGTATGTTGGAAAAATTGAAGTCAGGGCCAATAAATTTGGCCTCTTTGTCGTCAACCACATCACTATAGAAGATTATTTAAAGGGTGTTGTACCCAACGAAGTTGTAAAAACTTGGCCGATCGAAGTCTTAAAGGCCCAAGCTGTCGCGGCAAGGACATACGCAGTTTATCATAGTTTAAGCGGTCAAGATTCTGCATTTTGGGATGTCGATGACACTGCAAGGTATCAGGTTTTTACTGGGGTCACGCACTCAGTTTCAAAAACAAACCATTCAGTTATGGAAACAAAAAACGAGGTTATGACCTACAAAGACAAAATTATTAAGGCCTATTTCCACGCTTATAGTGGTGGAAAAACATCTTCAGCAAAAGAAATTTTTGGAGAAATAGACAACGAATATTGCCTAGATAATGCAGAAGTTTTTTCAAGAGAAGATTTATTAAAGGAACTTAATCCAAAATTTGCATGGATTGTGGAATGGATTGGACCCAAAATAAAAAAATCTAATTTGATAAAACAAATTAAAAAAAGTGCAAAATTAAGTCAAAAGTTCAAGGACTTTAATGAGTCGACAGAAATTGATTTAAAGCCCGAAAGAGATAAAGATAATTTTCAATCCTTGACCAAATTGTGGATACTTCAAAAAGATAAAGAGGAATTTCTAACCTATAAGGAGATCCGATCACTTTTTGGTTATGGGAAGATTCCTTCCTATTGGTTTTATTTTTATCAAAACCAACAGGTTTCTTTTCAGTTTAAAGGCCATGGTTGGGGCCATCACGTAGGAATGAGTCAATGGGGTGCCTATATGATGGCCAAAAATTATAATTATCAATATAAAGAAATATTAGAGCACTACTACAATGGGATCTCTTTTAGAAAAGTTAATTAAAGTTAAAGACTTTTTGACTGCCAACTATTTTTTAAAGATCCATAGTATTTAAATATTAAAACTTATAAAGCTTAATAAAATCAAACGAATACTCCAACCGAAGGTACGAATCCAATTTGTATTAATCAAAAGTCGAATTGCTTTAAGGTCTTTCCCATTTTCAAGTTTCTTATGAAGAGGAACACTAAAAACAAAAGTGATTAACCAAATAATAAAAAGGATTATTAAATTGAAAATAAAAAAACGTTCAAAGTAAATTTTAGCATGAAAAAGTATGATAAAAATACCAGTAAAAAGCTCTATCAACATAGCTGGTAAAACAATCAAACTAATTTTAAATTTATGAAATTTTTCGAAGTCTATAAACCTCTTCTCTTCGACGAACTGAAAACCTGGGTAATGAACCAATTGAACAATCCAAATAACTCCAGTCATAAAAATTGTGCTTGCAAAATGTAGCAAGAACAGGACATCCTTATCCACTTAGAACCTCCTCTTATTAAATTAATTTTCTTTCAGGCCTTATTTTTATTGAATTGACTTTCTATTTCACTTTTAAAGTCATTGAGCATACCAGGGAAATAAAGGTCCATGGCCTTATCAACGACCTTCCCAACCGCCAATAGAGGTAATTTAACATGGATTATATAATCAGCATTCACTTGCCCATTACTCTCTTCGAGCTTCCACTCCCCATCTAAAAGGCTGAAAAAGCCTTTTTTCTGTTTGAAAATGATATGTGTATCAGACTTTTTAACAGTTTCAATTGTGTACTCGAAAGGAAAAACAGAAATCTTCGCCTTATAGGAGACCTCTGAATCATTGCCATTTTGTGATATTACATTGGCAGATTGGATGGAATCTATATAATTTGGATATTTTTCAGTCTCTAATAAAACTTTAAGAACCGTTTTTAAATCTGATTTAAAAACAATACTCCTTTCCATTGTAAATTTTTTGCCCATTTAGATACCTCATTGAAAATCATTCATTATTTTTATTCTAACAGGTAAAAATTTTTCTAAACAATATTTTTGATCAATCCCTTCAAAAAAAGTTCCTTTTTCTTTTAAGTCGTAACATGATTCAATCTGCGTTTGGGAAAAAATTGAAAATAATTAATCAATAAAATATAGTCATTTCCAAAAGCTAAATTTTTATTCTTTAATCTTCCGTTTTGATACCACTAATTTCATATAAAGTGTATTTTTTTCTTCTTCATTCCTTTTTTCACAATTTTCAATACATTTAAGAAGATAAATCCTGCAAGTTGAGCACTTCCTTTACCAACAAAGGCATTAACATGAGGAATATTCATATCCAGAGGTCCATCTAAAAGATGTTTTTCCTATATCCTCCTCAATTGTTTTATAATCTGGAAGAATCTTTATTTTTGGCATGTTCAGCTTTCCTTATTTTTTTTAACTTATAAATTTAATTAAAAATTGAGTTCCTTCACCAGGAACAGCAACAACCTTAAGCTCTGCACCCATTAATTCAATATTGCTTTTAACAACATCCATTCCTACGCCTCTACCAGATAACTCTGTGACGTCTTTTTTGGTACTAAGGTTTGGTAGAAAAATAAGGTTTATTTTCTCTTCAGAGTTCATTTTTTCAAGTTCCTCTTTGGTAATGAGTCCTTTTTCTAATGCCTTTTCTGCAATTAAATCCACATCGACCCCTGCTCCATCGTCATTAATTTCTATGTTTAATTTCTTTTCATTACTATAAGATAACTTTACTTCTATTAGGCCAAATTCATTTTTTCCCCGCATCGTTCTCACTTCAGGAGTTTCAATACCGTGATCAATAGAGTTTCTAACCAAATGGACTGCTGCATCCTTTAGTAGGTTTAATTTCTTTTTATCTAATGAGCCTTGCTCACCTTTTAACGTAAGTTTTATTTTTTTTCCAAGCCCCTTGGAAATTTCATTGGCCATATTCTTCAAATTCTTTAAAGAATACTTTACTGGATAGTTAGTTAACTCCTCCAAAAGTCCCTCAGTATTATCCCAATTTTTTTCTCCTTCTTGTTCAATATTTTCTTTTAAGATTGTTTTAAAATTAAGAAAGTTTTCCTTTAAAACTTCAATTATTTCTGGTTTTAAATGATCGTCCACTTCATCTTCTAAATCATTATAGTTTTTTAAGACGGCCATTAGGTCAATACTTTCGGCGTAACCAAAAGCTATGGTTTCCTTTGTATTTACTATTTCAATAAGGCGGTTTAGTGTTTTATCATTTTTTAAGTTTAATCCTTCCAAAACATTAGAAGAATATTTTTCTTTTAACGCTGAAAAACACTCTTCAATGGAAAAATGTGATTTTTTATCTAAAATAAATTCCTCAAGAGAAAAGAAATTTCCTTCTTCTAGAGAGCTTATCACTTTAATAAAATCTTCTTTTGAATCTAAGAAGTTCATTACTGATTTAAAAAAGGTCACAAGAAGAGGCTCTCCATATATTTCAATATTATTAAAAACTTTATTTAAATTTATTTCCCATTCCTCGTTTCTTTCAAATTTTTGAATGTGTTCTATTAAAGGTCTTTGTAAATTGGGTGGAATATTTTTTTCTAGGTCAAATTGAATCAGAACTTTGAAAAACTTCCATATTCTTTCAAAGTATAGTTTAATGACGGATTTTTTCCGCTCATCATTTTCAGTAACAGGGTCATAAATTGATCTTATCATAAGAGGTATAAAATTTAAATTATAGGCCGTCGATTTAGAGTTTAAAGAAAAGAGAAGTTTTGCAACCTCCCCAGTATCCACTTTTTGATTTCTTAGGGTAATAATTTTTAAAAAATCATGAAAAATGTCAGTCCAATTTTCTGGCCTTAAATTAAGAGGTTTAAAATGAGATGAATCAAAAAATAGCTTTCTTGAATGAGAGATTACATCCTCTAAAGATACTTCCCACAAGTCTTGATAAGATTTTTCTTCTTTATCTATTCGCAAACTACAATCGAAAATTAATCCTTCCAAGGAATGAATTTTAGACGACATGTCCTTTAGGCCCATCGAACGAGTCAGACTTTTTACAGAGTGAAGGAATTTTTTTAAATGGCTTATTATTTGATCCTTTATATCATTATCTAGCTCATCTAACTTTTCTAAAGTATTATAATTTCCATCTATTTTTCCAAAAATATAAACCTGACCCAACCAAAACTCAACTTCCTTCATTAATTCGTGAAGCTCCGACTTAAACTCTGTATCATCTTCTGATTCAATATTAAAAATTTCTTTTGCTGTAACAAGGTAGTTATTAATCTGACCATTTAATTCATAAAGACCTTCAAGGTTTTCGTTGAATTCCTCATTTGATAAGAACTCCACTCCCTCTTCTTTAAATTTATCCAATTTATTTTCGGCTTCATGGGCTATTTTTGAAATAAGACTAAGACCATAAATACGAGCGTTTCCTTTTATCGTATGAAGATTTCTGTAAAAAACATTTAAATTTTCAATCTCTTTTCCAGAAGCATTGTTTTTTCTAGCATTTTTCCAAATTTGGATCGCCTCTTTAGAAAGTTTGTGATTAGATTGAAAAAAGCTTTGAAGCTCCTCTTTTTTACTTGAAGCAAGCTCCTGGATTATTTGTCCTTTTTTAGAGACCTCTTCTTTTTGCGCTTGCATTTCTTTCTCAAGTCTTTCAACCTCAGTAATATCTTCAATGATAAACATCAACTTAATAAATAATTGATTCTCATCATATAGTGGTGTGTAAGCAATTTTTAATGTTTTCGCCTCACTTTCATTTTCAAAATGTAAGGAAACTTTATTAGGAAGATGGTCCCGCATAATAAGCCATTGCAATTCTTCAGCATCAAATATAGTTGAAAAAACTGTATGGATAATTCCATATTCCTCGGAAGCAGGATCCATATCTTTAAAAATATTTTCAAAAATATCAGTTCCGACAATATCCCTATTAAAAATTATCTTCGCGTACTCTGAAACAGGGGGAGCTACCTTATAAGTTGAGTCAATTGTAAATACAGCTTGTCGCATATTGTGAAGGAGGTCAGAAACTTCCTTTTCAGATTCAATGGCCCTATTTTTTTGATCGACCGCCTCTTTTGTTTGAATGGCCACTTCTTTAGTAAGGTCCTTGCTTAGCCTTTCTGCTGTCTTATATGCCTTTGAAAATTTTGTGGCAAGGATATAACTTTGAATAAATATAAATGCAACAAAAGTAATAGGAGCTATAAAAGGAAGCTCAGGAATTTTATAAAGAACAAACATATCAAAAAGAAGGCCAGAAAAATACACAAAACAACCGAGAAGGCAAACTTTAGCGTAAGGAGCTTTATTAAAATAGGCTTTTATAAGTTTAAAAGAACTATAAATTATTGTAAAAAGAATGAGGAGGTGAAAATTTATTGTAACAAATGACGTTGTAAAAATGAATGGACTAGTAAAAATAACAATCCCACTAAATACACAAGCAAAAATGCCCGCAAACTTAATCCATCTTGAGGCAAAGTAATTTCCAAAAATTGATTTTAGAAAACCTAAAAACAAGACTGGACCTATACAGAGTGTTAAGTATTCTAATTTTGAGTTTAAATAAAAAAGGAAGGTATTATCCTCTAAGTCTGCCAAAAAATAGGAAAGAGGAGTGACTCCCAACCTTATAAACATATTGAAGCAAAAAAGCCCAAACCATAAACTTCCATAATCTTCTCTTCTTAATGAAAAGAGGCCAAAATGATAAAGTGCCATAATAAAAAGAATACCTAGAATCAAAAGATCCTTTTTCATATTCTTTTTGTTTTCCTCCATCATGCTTTTATATTCTCCAAGGAGGATTGGGTAAAAGACACCACCTGATCTATAGTGATAATTTGAAGAATGGATGAGAATATAATATTCATTTTTTATATACTTGTAATAATTCAACGTTTTTTTAAAGGTTGGAATACTCTTTTCATACGATGTCCCAACTTTTCCTGCTGAAATTATTTTATCAACACTATTCCCTTCAATTTTGTAAAGAGAATAAGCAGTCGAAAAAGCAAACATTTCAATGCCAAGATCTTCTTTTCTAACTTTACTGCCAATAACTTTAAATAGGTAACTTCCATAACCTCTTTCAAAACTTTCGTTGGGAGCATCAATTTTTTGGGAAGTCCACAAAGTCGTAATGTCAAAGTCCCAGTCTTTGCCCGGGGGGCCTTTTTTGATAATTTCTTGAGGGTCAAGAAGCTTATTCCAATAGAAAGGAACTTTTCCACTTATTTTTATAGGACCCCTTTTCTTGAAGTCCCATTTGGATATATCTAAAACTCCATTTTTAATTTTAGGCACCTCTATTCCAAAAGCTAGATTTTGACCTAAAATAAAAAAAAGAACCGTAAGGAGTTTCAAAAAAAGCTTTATTATAATCACAGTATTCCAGTTAAGATGGCTTTTCCTGACAAACTGGATCGGTTTTTAATTTCCAATTCTTTACCTTAATCTATAGAAGATGTTTATAAATAAGTTTTTATTTTGAAAAAAGCTTTGCTTTAATAAAAAATAAAAAATTTTAGTTTAAAACAAACTTAAATTAAAAAAGACTTCCCTCGAATTCATTTCTTTTTTTAATTTTTAAAAGGGCTCACTGAAAAACGGATGAATCTTGCGCTACTAAGAGGTGTGGTGTATTCTAATTTCGTATTATCAAAATATTTATTGATAGATCAGGCTCCTTTTATAAAACAAATCTCCCCCGTTCACATTTGGACCAATTTAAAAAGGAATCCACCGTGAAACTAGCGACCTTTTCAACTGATGGAACCCCTGAAATAGGAATCGTTAATGATAAAGGAGTTGTTCCCATTAAAAAAATTGATCCAAGCATAAATTAAGCAAATCTCCAATAAAGCTATAAGGACTTTAAATTTATCGGACTCTTTTAACGTGAAGCAAATTTTCTCTTTCCAACTCTTACTTGCCGAGAAAAATATTTCTTGATACAAATAACTCTTTGAAATTAACAAGGGATGGCCATGAAAATTCCACTTTTTTTACTAGGCCTTTGTTGTCTTTTTCATTTGAAACCGGTCTTTGGATCCGGTTGGCTTCCCGAAGAAAGGAAGCTCTTGGAAAGTTACCGCCCCCCTATTACAGACCCCATTATCACCTCTATCAAATCTAATATAGCGAAGGTTCAACTCGACCTCCCTATAAAGAGGACCAATAAGATAAGAAAACATTTTATTCAAACCCCATACTTTAAATCTGGCAAAATTCCCTATCTACTGGGAGAAGAAAAGGGAGACCAACAAAAAAGACCGCTTCTTGTTTATCTTGGAGGTTCATTTTCAAAGCTCTTTTCACCTATAACCAAAAACTTTCATAAAAGATTTATCCGTCTAGGCTACAGAGTTATCTCCTTTGAAAACTTTATTTGTGATTGTTCTGTTAAGAGGTCCCCCTCAATTTCCTATTTTCGATTTCAAAGCTCAAGGGGTCGTTTATTATGAAGCGATAAAAGCCGTTTATCTAGACTTGGTCAGACAAGGAAAAGTAACGAAAGATGTTACCCTCTTAGGTCAAAGCTACGGTGGCTTTTTGGGGTCCATTATTTTTGCCGTTGACTCCGAAAAAAAAACACCCCTCTTTAATAAGGGGCTTCAAGCTTACTCACCACCCTTTGACTTTGTTAAGACCTTTAAAAAATTAGATGATTTACTAAAAGAAGCAAAAAAAGACGAGACTTTCGGAAATGTCCCAAGCTATCTTTTGACCGCCCTTCAAATTAATAGACTGGAAACTGACAAGGATGTGACTCAAAGAATTAAAGACAAATCTTTGGGACTCTTTACAGATTATGGCCTCAAAAAAAAGTTGGAAAGAACCCTTGTCGCCCTTAATGACAACGTTAAAGACCTAGGACTCCCTAAAAGGATTGTAGAAAAAAGAAAAGTTTTAAAAGAGCTTACTTTTGAAGAGGGCCTTAGTTTAATTGATACGGTTGGGTATGAAAACATCAAATTGAGCCAGGAAAGAAGCCTTTCCTATTGGGTTTTTAAGGCGATTCAAAATGGACAAAATAACATCCGTATTTTATCTGCCGCCGATGATTTAATTAACGGTCCTTTAAACCCAAAAATAAATCGATCAAATCATTTGATGCTTCTTCCTTCCGGTGGACATGTTGGGTATAAAAGGTTTTTGTGGTTTGACAAGCTTTTAATAAAGGTCAATTCAAGAAAGATTTTAGAATCTAAAGGCCTCTAAAAAGATTTGAAAAAAAAACAACAGTTTTTTCTAATTAAAAAGGGCCTAGACTAAAGTCACCACACTCAAACTTTATCCTCTTTCCGCCACTTCCATTATCTATATAAGTCTCCGCCAGGTTAGTCCCAACTAAACCTTTACTATTTTTAATACAAGGGAATGTTGGAGCAATCTTAATTTTACCAATATCGCACATTAAAACCCAAGTTTTGACTATAGAATTACCGACCTTCCTTGGGTTCAGAAAAACTTTAGCGCTACAATTGATATTGGGATAAAGTTGTATAGATTTTGACTTCGTTTTAGTTAAGCCAGAAACATTATAGGAAACCGATTCTAGAGTTTTCGCATCTTTGATGATTATTCTCGAATTGGCCAAGACGCCAAAAGAAACCGATGAAAAAATAAGGATAAAAATTACTTTCATAAATAATATTATAATTCAAAAAGGAGGCCTTTAAAAATATATTTCATATAACCTTAAAAAAGTTTTAGGTTTCAAAAATTAAACAGTAAAATCATCAAAAATTACTTAACTAAATTCATAAAGAGAAATTCTTTCAAATTTCTAAATCATAAAAAAGGAAGTTTTTTTGAAAAATTTCGGAAATCAGAATTGACTTCTAATTTTTTCGATTCTCATAGGCACACAGAGGAATCTTGCACGAACAAAAGGTCTAGTGTATTCTATTTTTATTCCGCCAAAGGATATTTTAATTGGTCAAACGCCTGAATATTTAGAAGACTAAGACCCATAGAGGAATTATGATGTTCCTAGACTTCAAAATTTTTACAAAAAAATTAAAACCAGCATATATTTCAAAACTCATAAATAAATCAAACGAAGCATTTAATTTTTTTTTGAATATGTAATTTTTAATAGTTAACTTTAGTAATTTAGATTTTTTTTGTAATTTTTTACTATAAAAATTTGATTCATATACTCTTTTTAAAGGAATTAAAAGGTGAACAGAGTTGCGGTAACAGGCCTGGGAGTTTTATCACCTCTTGGCCTCAATCTTGAGGAAAATAATGAACGTCTCTTTTCATGTGTTTCAGGTATAAAATCCATCGATGCCCCTTTAACAACCAAATACCGTCCTATGGCAGGTGAAGTTGGTCTTGAGAAGGTCGTTTCAAGTTTAGAAATATTAACTGAAAGAGAAAAAGCTAACAACTCATCCCTTGCCCTTTTTACCTTTAAGGCTTCTCATGAGGCCCTAAGGAGCGGCGGATTTTTACAAAACAATTTTTATGACTACGACATGCTTAGGTGTGGTTCAATATTTGGTATCGGAATGCCCGATATGAAAATGATCCAAGATGCAATTTTGGGTTGGGATAAAAAAGGCATTAGAGGAATTCCTGTTAGAACGATACCTGGAAGTCCTCCCAACTCTTCAACCTCTCTTCTTGCTGAGAAATTTAATATTAAAGGCACAACCTTTACAACTTCAGCTGCTTGTGCGTCTTCCAGTCATGCAATCATTACTGCTTCCATGGAAATCGCTACTGGTAATCATGACCTTATGATAACTGGGGGAAGTTTTTCAAATATATGCCCCTTTGGACTTAGCTCTTTTCATACAACTGGGGCACTATATAGAGGAAATTTTCAGGCTTCGAAAGCATCGAGACCATTTGATTTAGACAGAAAAGGTTTTGTTATGTCCGAAGGAGCAGGTGTCCTTATTTTGGAAAATTATCAAAAGGCCCTAGATAGGAAAGCAAAAATCTTTGGAGAAATTGTGGGTTTTGGTGCCACTAGTGATGGACACAACCTTACAACACCTGATCCCGAAGGGACTTTTCAAGCTGAGGCCATGAAAAAAGCTTTCAAGATGGCAAAAATTGATCCAAGTGAGGTCATACACGTAAATGCTCACGCAACGTCTACAAAAGCAGGTGACTTAGCTGAAATTAATGCTATAAAAAAGGCCTTTGGCCCAATTGCGAAGAATCTCGTTATATCGGCCAACAAATCTTCTATAGGGCATACAATGAGCTCTGCTGCCGCCATAGAGCTTATTTTTTCTTTGCTCGCTTTAAAAAAACAACAATCCTCACCGACATTAAATTTAGAGAATCAGGACCCAGAATGTGACCTTAACTGCTCTGCAAACAGCTGTATTCCCTTTAAATCAGAATATGCTCTTTCAAATTCGTTTGGCTTCGGCGGTACAAACACTTCGATTCTTATTAAAGGCAGCCCTGAAATGTAATAATGAAATAATGCTTTTAGGGTCCTTTACTATTAGTTATTTATAAAAGGGGTTATGATGAAAAATTTAATTTATAAGGAGGATAAAGATAAAATAGGAGTATTAACTATAAATAGTGGCTCTGGTAACCCATTAACACCTGACCTTCTAAAAGAACTCGATGTTATAACAGAGGAATTAGAAAAAAAACCACCTAAAGCTCTTATTATTCATGGCGGAGAAGGTAAAATATTCTCAGGAGGTTTTTCACTCCCCCATATCTTTGATTGGAAAAGAAACCAATTGGTCGACTTTTTTGGTACATTTACAAGGGCCCTGACAAGAATTATCTCATTAAAATGTCCCACAATTTGTGCAATTAATGGTCATGCTGTTGCAGCAGGAATTATACTATCCCTTGGAACAGACTTAAGAGTTGTCAAACAAGGAAAAATCATGCTCGGCTTTCCTGAAGTGGATATAGGAGTAGGAGTTCCTTACCAAACTCAACTTCTATTTGCTTATAGAAGTAATTACCAAGCGGCTTTAAGGTATACAATGACGGGAGAACTTTTTAATCCCGATCAAGCTTTATCTATAAATTATGCTGATTACCTGGCCGAAAATGAAAAGGTCAAGGCCATGGAAGTTGCCCAGTTCCTTCTCTCAAAGCCTGGAACTGGACCATCGGTTACTAAAGAATACTTTTCAAAAAAGATAGCAAGAGAATTTGAAGAAGCGGGAAAAGAAAGTGGTGAGATTTTTTTAGACTCCTGGTTTACCCCTGAAGCCCAAAAGGCCATTAAGACCCAGGCTGAAAACCTTTCAAAAAAGCCATAAATCCTATTGGTAATAAAAGATAAACCCTTTTTTTTTTAACTTATTTAAATTTTCACGATCCTTAGCAAACTACAATTTCCTTTATTTATTTCTTACCCAAAAAGTTGTAGAAAAAGCCTTCTTTTTGTAAAATAAATTAACGTAATTTTTGAGGAATTTATGAATAATATAAAGACTGTCATTGTAGTGATTATAGGATTTATTATTGGCTTTTTTGTTTTTAAAACAGATGATAAAAAGCCAAAAAGAAAAATTTCTTCCATCAAAGAAAAGCCATTACAAATAAAATCAAAGGCCCTTCCCCAAGTGAAAGTCATTCCACCTCCCACAACGAATATGGCCCTTTTGCGCAAAACAGTTGAGTCAATTCCTGAGGCCCAATTAAAAGAAGGCGAATTCCCTATCCACAAAGGGAGACTAGTAGCAAGGATCGATAAAGGAAAACTCGTTCCTCCAGATAAGGGCTCTTTAAAACAGCTTCTCTTCTCCAAGCGACCAACCCATCCTGAAATCGCAGAGAAGGCCAAAAACTTTTTTAAGGCCATGGGCTTTGATAAAGATAACCAAATGACTGTTGAGAGGGGTAAAAGCTACTTTCTAATTTCAGGCAAAGACGCCCTAAAAGTTGAATCGTTTAAAGTTTCCTACAAGTGGAATGGGAAAGATAAAAAGGGAATTTACCTTATAAAATCTATATCAGGCAAATATTTTAAAAAGCTTTCAGAGCTTTAGTTTTTGATGATTTCAACCCCGCCAAATGGGTCTTTTTTTAGGCACTCCATTTTCTATTTTTTTTAATTAAATTTTTAATATTTCTCCTTTTTTTTCATTTATTCTTCAAAATATTATTAATATTAGATGTTTATACGCCCCTTTTTAATGGCCCAATTATTTAATCAAAACGAAGCTCAAAAAGAGGATAACAACCAAAAAGTCACTATAATAAAGGAGGTTTTTATGGCTATTTTAGGGACTTAAAAATGAATAAAAAATATTGTAGTTTCAAAATTATCCTTCTTATGTTTCTTATTTGTTTTAAAACCTACGCAGGTGGAGGCCCAGATACGACTGAAGTTGATGAAACCGTCGATGAAGGTCAAAAGTTCAGTTGTACAGATGAAAGGTATTATGTCGACGAAGCTTCTGCTTATGTTAATGATCCCGAATACGCTGGCTACGAAAGAAAAGGAAGTAACCGCTGCATAACAGATTGTGATTGCACTGGGAAAAGAATTTGTGGCCAAAAACCTCAATGGCCTTATTTTGGCGGTCGTGGCTGGTGCCATGGAGAAGGCCACACTGTTGGCTATAAAGAATCTCAGGCCCTAAGTGGAGTCTGGACTCAAGGTACTTACTACAAACCAGAAGGAGGGGACGGTCAGCAAAAATTCACTGACACCGGTTCAATGGGAGGAAGGATAGAAGCTTCTTTTGTTGTCGACGGGAAAAGTGGTGCCGCCACTTACAGGATTCCTATAAAAGTTCCACCAGGGCATAGGGGACTTCAGCCAAGCTTATCGCTTAATTATTCTTCAAGGCTAGGAAACTCTCACTTTGGAGTTGGCTGGGACTTAGTTGGTCTCCCCACTTTAACTAGGTGTGGAACAAATAGTGCCCTTGATGGAGATAAAGAGTTTTGGAAGTACCAAGAGAGTTATTCATGCAAAAAAAATAGAACGGTAAAGTACACTTGCCAAAAGGATCGTACTCGTTACCGATGGGAAAGAAGGATAACAGGTTGTAAAAAAAGAAACTGGTGGGGAGCATGCTCACAATACATTTATAAGACTTCTAGAGTCCCTTATAAGCAATACTACTCTGCTACATGTGAAAAAGATGAAGCTTATACCACAACTTGTACTAGGGAAAAAGAAGACTCAATTATTCGAGGGTCAAGAGGAATTACCTACAGTGAAAAAGATAAGCTCTGTTTTAATGGACAACGGCTTATTCCTACAGATGAAGGTTCTACTTACGGTAGTTCCGGATCGAACTATATTTTAAAAAATGACCGCCACATCAAAGTTAGGATTGAAGGGAAAGGCTGCAGCTTAAAAATGAAAAACATGCCAAACTGCTTAATTACCGTCACCGAAAAAAATGGAAATGAACTCCTTTTTAATGCTCAAGGTGATAAAAGGATGTTTTGGCTCGCCCATATTAAAGATCCCATGGACAATAAAATGAAGGTTATATACCACAACCATGAAAGTGGAGCTGAAACCGTTCCTGATCGAATACAATGGACCGTTACGAAGAACTCCAATGCTACAAGGGAAATTAAATTTCATTGGAAGGATCGGTTTGACAAACAAAAATCCTATGGCGGCGGTTATGTTTTTAAAAGGTTCCGCATCATCTCTCATATTGAAGTCAATGGAAAAAGCAAGGGTTCTTGGAAAAATTTATTTACTTATAACTTTAATCACCTTAGAGGAAACTCTACTAAAAGAAGCCTTATCAATTGGATTCAACTTTGTGGTGTTGACGACCGATCAAATAAAAAGGTTTGCCTACCAGAAACATCTTTTAAATACAGTGATGGAGAAGAGCAAGGTCCCTTTAATCAGCTTAGAAGTATCAACTGGGCCAATTTTAACGATTGGGGAGGAAACGGCCCTTTTAAATCTAATTCTACAAAAGGAGCTTTAGGTAGGGATTTTGATAATGGGGATATGAATATAAAACTTATGGCCGATATGAACGGTGATGGCCTAGGTGACTTGGTTTATATTCAAGCTGGTGGAGCAAGAAATGATGGGGATGCTCATAAGGAAGATGATTGGAATGGAGACTTAGATAGGATCTGCACTGCCCTTTCCACAGGTGAAAAATTTAACTCACCGGTTTGTCAAAAAATGATGGCCTATAACGAATCTCGTGAAAATAGTGAAGTTTATGCTTTTGGTGATATTAACGCTGATGGTGCCTCAGACGTTATTAATTTTAGTAAGGCCCATAAAAATATTAATGAACATGGTACTAGGGCGCTCTATGGAATACCAAGAGATGCAACAAACACTGAGGGGTTTAGAGAAAAATTAAGTTTTGAGTTTGATGATGATAGGCTTGTTAGTCAACCAAAGCAAGGAGTTTATAAAGAGTGGTGGAGTAATAATCAAGGGACCATTGGGTCAGGAAAAAATTATCGGTGTGCAAATGATGGCGGCTCAACCTATTGCAAAGGTCCTAATAAAAGAGAAATTATAGATGTTAATGGAGACGGACTGCCAGACCTTGTCGTCTTTGGAATGAAAGATGTTTGGGTTGGTCTTAATAATCAAAGTTCCCCTGGAAAATTTAATAACTTGAAATCATGGATAGGGCCTTCCCATTACTCAAAAGAAGTGGCCCCAACTTTTGAACCAGGCGGTTGGCAAGATAATGATTACCCAAGAATGATGTGCGATGTAGATGGGGATGGACTTCCCGATATTGTTGGTTTTGGGCATTCTGGAACCTATGTCTACTGGAATTCAGGAAGAAGTTTTGCACAAACTGATTCAGGCAAGACCAATGGAAAATATATAGATAACTTCGGTTGGAAACAAGGTTGGCGTGCTGAGGACAAACACAAAAGAACCTGTGCTGATATAAACGGCGATGGGATGACCGACCTCATTGGTTTTGCCAATAATTCAACAATTGTTTATGCTTCCACTGGTGTAGGCTTTAAACTTTTTGCTGATCTTAAGGCCTTTGGTTCTAATAAATGGGATCACTTTAAAGAGGCAAGGGGTGTTCAAGACCTAAACGGAGATGGGCTAGCTGATATTTTTGGTTTTCAAAGGAAAGGCGATAACGAAGGGGAAATACTCGCAGCCTTCTCAACAGGAACCGGCTTTGATCGAGTCATCCGTATTAGCTCTAGCCTCAGAAGCGAAAACGTAGTGGCTGACTTAAAAAACCCTCGTTTCTTAAGAGACGTTAATGGAGACGGCTGTCCTGACTTTGTCACATACTCCGACGATCAAGCAAGAGTTTATTTAAACTCTACTTGCGATTCTAAAATGGGAATTGCTCCTGATATTATGACTCATATTTACGATGGTCACTCACTTAACTCTGGTCAAGAATTTAATAAAAAAAGGTCATTTGGAATTCAGATAAACTATGGCACCCTTATTCACCCCTCAAAAGGTCTTATCGCAAAAGGAGAATACCTTGAAGCTGCTCCCAATAAAATTATAGGAAAATACCCAACGATAAGACAAAAAAGTGCCCTCCCAATTGTAAGGCAAACAACTTTTCAAAATAGACTAAGTAGAGCGGAAAACACTCGGGGTCAAAACAAAGTTGTGAGATTTTCCTATAAGAATTTTATTGCTAGCGCCAACAGAAGTTCTGGTTCAGGCTTTGCCCTTTCAAAGAACTGGGTTATGGGTGGCTTTAATAACGATATTAGAGGTGCCACCATTGAAACACATAATCATCAAAGTGGTCATGGCACGGGTCTTTTTCTCATGCCTCAAAAAAGAGTTGTGAGAAACAGCGACAATAATATTATTTCCCAACAAGCTTTTCATTATATCAATATAAGTCAGCTTCATTCGGGAGGAGACCGTTTAGTTCAAGGTTTAAATGAAATAAGGTCATCCAAAATAGAACATTTTAAGGGAAACCCTGAAGATGGAAGCGACTTTTTCCTCATGCGGACGCAAACGAAAAATTACAATAGTGAAGGTTTTGTTCAGTCAATCTCAACTGTCAATACCACTGATTCAAAAGACGAAGCTCTTAATAATCGAAAATGTATGACTTATGAAAATAAAGGGAAGATGGTAGGCCTTATCAAAGAAGTTTGGGTTTCGCCCTCTCATGAAAGTTGTGAGGGAGAAAAATGGAAATACCACAAAAACATACGGGATCAATATGGAAATGTTGTCACCCAATTTGATGGAACTGGCACAGATGAAATGCGGACCGACTACTTTTACGATGATATAGGAAGAATGCTAAAAAAGATAAACCCCAATAAAACAGAGCTTCATTATACTGAGTATGACGAACACCAGTTTGCCAAGAAAAAAATTGCTAAGGGAAAAGACAGTACAGGCCCTCCTCTAACAAGAGAAGAAGTTTTTACAAAAAGAGGTGAAGTGACCATTGTTAAAAATGAAAGAGGCATTCAATCACTAATTACTTGGTACGATGCTTTTGGACGGCCTACTCATCTTTTTGGCCCAAACCCAAAGTCAGGTAAAAAAAATCTTATAAGGCAAATTGTCTACGTTAAACAAGTAGAAGAAGATGATCATATCTTTGGAACCCAGGGGACCATGACTTTTCTACCGGGGACAGAAGAAGAGGAAAACTCAACATGCCTGATAGAAAAATGTTCCATCTACCCTCCTACTTTATCCTTTTTACTATCAATATCTGATAAACCTTTTTCCCATGAGTTTATCGACTGGACAGGCACAGTCATAAGGTCTGAAAAATCGACTTTAAACTCAAGTGACGTTAGTGTCATCCGTCATCAAACAAATGCTTTTGGGCAACTTATTAAAAAATATCAAATTTATTCTGAAACTCAGGGCGAGAGAAATCTTTTTACAGAGTTTAAATATGCAAAAGGGACGGGTCACCTACTATCCATGAAAGACCCAACCGGCCTTAAAACAACTTACGAGTACCATGGTCACGGAGGACTCAATATCACCAAAAGGATTCCAAGTCCTAGTGGGTCAGGTGAATCTATACTCATTCTTGAAAAGGGAGGAAGTGGAAAAACTTACAAAAAAATTCTACCCAACGAAGGAGTTGTCACTCAAAAGTATAACCATATCGGGAAGCTCAAAGAAGTTATTGATCCTTTAGGAGCCAAAGCAACAATTTATTATGACTTCTTAGGACGAGTTACAGAAAAGTGTAAACCAGATGTGGGTTGTAAGAAAATCTGGTTCAATAAAGGTGGCAATGTCGAGAAGGTCCAAAATGGTTCAGGTGAATACACCAGCTTTACTTACGATAACCATTCTCGTGTCATAAGTGTAGAAACAAATGCTGTTGCAGGAAAAATAAAGGTAACGACTGATTATCATGAAGATGATCAAAACCAACTTGGTCTTCCTTCTTCCATTCGAACTTATAGAAATTCATGGGTAGTGCAACAAGAAAGTTACAAATACAACTTAGCAGGAGAGGTTAAACAAAGCATTTTAAGAATTGACGATAAAGATTACGTCACCACAAAAAATGATGATGGAAGCACAACTCTTCCTACTGGTGATATTATTTCCACTGACGGAGAAAGAGGTTTTTCAACCAAGGCCTTCTTAAATGGAAATCTCATTGCTGAAATTAAATCTTTAAATCCTCAAGGTGATTCGAAAAGGATGAAATTTGGAAATGGAGATGAAACTGAAGCAGTCTTTGATAAATATCTGAGACTCACTAAATTTGTGGTTAAAAATAACGGCGAAACCAAATTTAAAGAAGTTCTTAAATATGATGAAATAGGAAAAATGACAGAAATAAAAAGAGGGGTTTTAGATCTAACAACTCAATATACTTATGATGAAATGGGTCGCTTGTTAAGTGCCTCTAACAATAAAAACCACCAACAAGGTTTTAGTTATGACCTCAACTCAAACCTAACTTCCGTTACAGGAATTGATAATGTCACATACAACAACGAGGAAACATCTAGTCGAATTACCACAACAGATAAGGGTGTTACTTATGAATACGATAGTGGTGGCCGTGTCACTAAAAAAAGGAAAAATGAAAAATCCTGGGTTTTCCGCTACATAGGATCAAAAATTATTGAAATAGATGGCCCCAATGGAAAAACGACTTATACCGGGGCAAAAATTATATCACCAGACGGAAGCGAAACATTTTCTCCAGGCCCTGGTGTGGAGGTTACGAAACATTCTGATGGCAATGTAACAACAACCGTGAGTGTTTCATTGGGTGGGAATGTTGTCTATAAAAAAACCACTAAGGGAATGGCCCTCAATTCTTTTAACCGTATGATTGATCATAATAGCTTTAAACTTAAAGCAGGCTTTTTTGAATTTGATGGACTAAAGGGGACCTATCGCTTTTTAAAAAATAAGATAGGACAAATTTTAACTAGGCCTAACTTTGAGCAAGAAATGATTCAAACAACCTGCCTTGCCTTTTCTTTAATTTTAATGCTTTCTATCATTTTCAATATATTTAAAAAGCGTTCCAGAGGGAAAATAAAATGGTGGCATTACCCGGTACTCGTTTTATTTTTTACGGTTACAACAACAATACCCGTTTACGCTTTTGATGGATCTATTTCAGTTATTTCGGGTAAAGGATTACAGGCCGGGTCCAATGGAACCTCACACTTTGAGGAAGGAGAACAGTATTTTCATAGAGACCATCTAGGAAACAACGCTCTTATTACAGATGAAAC